>JAPOLH010000052.1 GCA_029977225.1 Verrucomicrobiaceae bacterium
GCTCATCTGGTCTCTTGTCACCGAATTTCCGGGCACAACTCATGAGTCTGGCGATTATGCTGAAGCGGCATACACGGCGTTTGAAAATGCCGACGCGCGGCAAGCGATGGAGATATTGATTACCGGCATGCATCGTTTTCCGCATGATTCGGATTTTGCGTTGCGTGCCGGATGGATAGCTTTGCTGACGGATGATGATGAGCGGGCGTATCGATTTTTGTTGAGCGGCCAGCAGGTTGGTTATCGTGCGGAGAAGGTTGAAAATGCGAATGTGTTGCTTGCGATTGCGGCGATGAAATGCGGTGCGAGGGAAGATGCCTCGGCATACTTTGTGAAACTCGTCGAAGCTGATCCTGCTTGGAAGGATGCAAAGACCATCGAAGCACTTGATATGCCGGTGGAAATGAAATCGACCCTTGAGTCGGTGCGTGTGTCGTGCGCACTGATTGCTCCTACGCGATAGCGTAGGAATGCGTCAATCGTCGCCGAATTTTTGCTTTTCGGAAATTCGCTGCTATCATGATGGCGCGTGCACTATTCCCCCCGGTCACGTTGCGTCGCATTTCTCGGTGACTATGTGCCCCGAAGGTGTGGTATCGCAACTTTTACTCATCAGCTCTGCGAGGCAGTCGCCTCTCATTCATCATCACCAACATGCTCTGTGGTGGCGGTGAACGATCATCGAAACGCCTATCACTATCCTCCTCGCGTGCATATCGAGGTCGATCAGCATGATCGGACATCCTACGCCAACGCGGCTGCCCGCCTCAATGACAGTGGTGCCGACATCCTATGCGTGCAGCACGAATTCGGTATTTATGGAGGTCCGGCAGGATCCCACCTGCTCGGGTTTCTTGATGCCGTATCGATGCCGGTGGTGACGACGCTCCATACCGTGTTGCCCGAGCCTGATGCGCACCAGCAGCTTGTGATGGAAGCACTCATTGAGCGTAGCAGCCGGCTTGTAGTGATGGCGGAAAAAGCGGCTGAGATATTATCCGTCAACCATGGCGTGAAGGATGAGATGATCGATATTGTTCCGCATGGCATTCCCGACGTGCCGTTTGCATCCAGCTCGGCATTCAAGGGCGATCTAGGTCTGCATGGGCGTTCGGTTCTCTTGACCTATGGTTTGCTTGGTCAGGGAAAGGGTATCGAGCATGCGATCCGTGCGATGCCGGAGATTATTCGCAGGCACCCCGAGGCGCTTTACATCATCCTCGGTGCAACGCATCCAAACCTGCTTGAGCGCGAGGGTGAGGCCTATCGAGAAAGCCTTGAGGATTTGGCGGCTGGACTGGGTGTGGCGAATCATGTGACCTTTGAAAACCGCTTTGTGACGGCAGATGAGCTAGCGCGATTCATCGGTGCGACCGATGTCTATCTCACGCCTTACCTCAATGAAGCGCAGGTCACTTCGGGAGCCTTGGCGCATGTGTTTGGGGCGGGGCGCGCGATTGTTTCGACGCCGTATTGGCATGCGCGTGAGCTGCTGGGAGAAGATCTTGGTGTGTTGGTGCCATTTCGAAATTCGGCGGCGATTGCCGATGGCGTGTGTGGGCTGCTTGATGACCCGGAACGGGCCGACGGAATGCGGAGAAAAGCCTATGAACAAAGTCGCTCGAGCGTATGGCCGGAGGTAGCGGAGCAGTACATGGAAATTTTTGATGAGGTGGCGGAGCAGAAGTTGGTGGAGGCAAAAGGTGTTTCGGATCTCGTAAAGTGCAGAACGGAAAAATTTTCCGGCTTAAAGCTCGATCATTTGAAGCGTCTCACCGACGACACTGGGATTCTGCAGCATGCGATTTACAATGTGCCGAACTACCGCGAGGGATATTGTACCGATGACAACGCGCGGGCCTTCATTTTATGCAATCGCATCGAGGCCTACTTTCCTGGCATGCAGATCCCCGAGATCGACCTGCTCGCGACCAGGTATCTTGCGTTCATTGCGGCGGCGCTCGATGAATCAACCGGTCGCTTTCGCAACTTCATGAATCACGAGCGGCGCTGGCTTGAGCCTTTTGGCAGCGAGGACAGTCATGGTCGAGCGGTGTGGGCGGTTGGCATGGGTGCTGCGCAATCGGCGGACAGCGGTCGCCGCAAGCTCTCGGCGCAGTTGTTTGATAACTCGATTTCGGCGGTGACCGGTTTTACCTCGCCGCGAGCCTGGGCATTCGCACTTATGGGCATTCACGAGTACGGGCTTGCTAGAAACTGCGCACCAAAAATTCGAGCGGTTCGCGAGCTGCTCAACGAAAAATTGCTCAACCTTTGGAAACTTTGCTCGGAGCCCGATTGGCCATGGTTTGAATCGCATGTGACCTACGAAAACGCACGCCTATGTGAGGCATTGATCGTGACTGGTGCAGCGATTTCCGATGGGAGGTCCTTGGAGATTGGGCTTTCGAGTCTGGAGTGGCTCTGTGACCAGCACCGGATGCATGATGGAAATTTCCAGCCTACAGGCACTAATGGATTTCATCATCGCGACGGTGAACGAGCGGTTTTCGATCAGCAACCGGTCGAGGCGCAAGCCATGGTATCCGCCTGCATTGAGGCATATCGCGTGAGCGGGGATGAGACTTGGCTGGATGAGGCCGGTCGTGCCTTCGATTGGTTTCTGGGTGCCAACGAACTTGGGATCCCGCTGCACGATGCCACATCCGGCGGATGTCGCGACGGGTTGCACTGCGACCGAGCCAACGAAAACCAGGGGGCTGAATCGACTCTCGCGTTCTTGATCGCCGCTACCGAAATCACTGCGGCGAAACGGCCGCTTTCCCATATCCACGCATCCTGATGAAGCCCCTTATCCTGTGTCGCCACGACATCATTTTGCATCCTGAAAGCTCACGGGTGATCATTCGTCCGTTCATTCCGCTCGAGAAAACGCGCATCACCAACATCATTGGCCGTGCCTTGTTGCTGAGCGACAAGGAGGTGGAGGCCGAGTTGGATATGATCCGTGCGGAGTTTCATGCGCGTCACTTCGATATTGAGGAGGTGATGTTGTATCATTATCAAATGGTCGAGCGGCATGTGTTCACGCAGCGTGAGCTGACACAGGACCGCAAGCTGCTTATTGGATCGATGTTTTCCGGCGAGTATGCCTTGGAGTCGGCAGCGCTCTTCAACCCTTCGATCGTGCCTCATCCGGACCAGAGCGATGTGCCTCCCGGATCCTTGCGCTTTGTCATGAGTCTGCGCGCGACGGGGGAGGGTCACATTTCATCGATCGAGTTCCGCTCGGGCATTATCGATTCCGATGGGATGGTGCGGGTGGATGAAATTTCAAAGTGCCTGACCGTGCCGAATGTGCTCCGTGATCCGAGTTACAACAAGCGACGCTTGATCAATAAGCTTCACGAAATGGGTGCCGAGAGTGAAAATATTTCCGCAGTGATGGATCCGCTGCCGGATCTGTTCACGCTCACCGATCTCAAGCTTTCGATTGAATCAGTTAAAAAAGAGGCGAAATATGTTTCATTGGATCTTCTGCGTGCGATTGAGCGAATCAGGTGGCTTGCGGATTCCAATTACGAGCTACAGTTTCCACTGAGCTTGCAGATGAGCGAACGGATCATTTTTCCGGTATCTGCCAATGAAAGCAACGGGATCGAGGATGCGCGTTTTGTACGCTTCGTCGAAGAGAATGGCAGCGTGATGTACTACGCGACCTACACCGCCTACAACGGGCGTTCGACATTGCCGCAACTGATTGAGACCCACGACTTTCACCATTTCCGAATTCTCACGCTGAGTGGCAACGGCGTGCAAAACAAAGGCATGGCATTTTTCCCGAGAAAAATCGGTGGTCAGTATGTGACGCTCTCGCGACAAGATGACGAAAACCTTTTCCTCATTCGATCATACGACCCGCATCATTGGGATAATCCCGAGTTGCTCATGCGGCCCTCGGAAATGTGGGAATCCGTTAAAATCGGTAATTGTGGATCACCGATCGAAACCGAAGCGGGATGGTTGGTGATCACGCACGGTGTCGGACCGATGCGCAAATACTGCATCGGAGCTGCGCTGCTTGATCTCCACGATCCGAGCAAAATACTTGGGCGATTGAAAGAGCCCTTGATCATGCCGGATGGCAATGAGCGGGAGGGGTATGTTCCAAATGTCGTCTACAGCTGCGGATCCCTCGTGCACAACGAGATCTTGGTGTTGCCATACGCGATGAGCGATAAGGCGACCGCTGTGGTGAGCATCAAACTCAATGATCTGCTGGAGAGGCTGCTCGATGGGGTCAGCTCAGTGCGAGCATCCGCAGCCACCGCCACCGCCGCAGCAACCGCTTGAGGAGGCATCGAGGTCCTCGGCGCTTGGCACGCGGCCGAGCTCGAGGGTCATGCCGACATATCGGCCGATGACTTTTTGCAGTTGCTCGAGCTCGCGTTGGGCTTCGATGAAGTTGGTGGCGATTTCGTTGGCGAAGAGTGATTCGCGGGCGGACTCGAAATCGCGAATTTCCTGGGCTCCCAGTTCAATGCCGGCGTGTTGCTTGTGATGAAGTTCCTCGCCGCGCTCATGCACGCTTTGGTACTGGAGGCGTGCGGCATCGTCATTCAGAAAGCGCTCCACTTTTTCGAGCAGTTGCAGGTAGGTGGGGTCGCTGATGATCTGTGAGCAAAGCTCGCGGGTCTTCGCAATCAGGGCGGAGTCATAGGAGGCGATGGACATGGCGGTGACTTAAACCCGATAGAGGGCGATGGCAACGGTGATTTGCGCTAATATGCTGCGGGTTTTGCGTCCAGAGCGCTTCCGGCGTGACAAAGTGCTCCGGCGGGTCTTCGATTGCACACAATCAACAACCCATGGCCATTGATCCACTCAAAGACGGCATTCGCTCCCAGGTGAGGATCGATTTCAGCGGAAACGTTCACAAGCGCCTGCGCGGTACCGATGCTGAAAAGCGCTACGCCACTGAAGTCGAGGTGCTCAAGGTGCTTGAGCAGCGCGGTTGTCCTTATGTGCCGCGCGTTTTGGAGGAGCATCCCGAGGAGTTGTATTTCGTGTCGACCAACTGCGGTAAGCCGGCGACGCAAATTTCCAAGGAGAAGGCCGACAAGTTGTTTGCGAAACTTGAGGCCGAGTACGGTGTGCGCCACCTCGACGCCGAGCCTCGCAACATCACCTATTCCGACAAGCTTGGATGTTTTTGCATCATCGACTTCGAATTGGCTGAAATTTTGCACAACCCAAACCCGCAAGCCCCGTGTCCGCCGCCCTGACAGTCCAGTGGGCTTCGCTCACTCACAGCGGTTCGCGCAAGGCGCGCAACGACGATTCGCTCATCGCCTTCGCATCAAGCCCGAAAGGTGCCGAGACCTTGCCGGCGCATGGCGCCCGCTCATTGGAAAATGATGACCTCGTGTTTGCTGTTTCCGACGGCATGGGTGGGGGAAATGCCGGCGATCTTGCTTCGTCGCTTTTGCTCACTCGCATGGCTGAGATCATTCCTGAAACTTTCAAGACTGCGGCTTTGGGATTTTTTCCTGATCGTCTCGAGTACCTGAGCAAAGCCATTCAATCGGTACACGAGCAGATCAATCGGGCTGCCAACAATGATGAGACGCGTGGCATGTCGGCGACGCTGGCGCTGTCCTGGTTCACGCCAGATAATCTCTATCTTGCCAATGTTGGCGACTCGCGGATCTATCTTTCGCGGGCGGGCAAGCTCAGCCAGTTGAGCGTCGATCATACGGCTGCATGGTCCAGCTGGAAGCGTGGAGTGATTGGCGAGATCGAGTTCCGCAGCCACCCACGGCGATCGGCGTTGTATGAGGTGATTGGTGGGGGGCATGCGCAGGTGTGTCCGCACTTTGGGGTAGTGCCGATTGAGGCGGGTGACTGCTTGCTGATTTGCTCGGACGGTCTCATCGACGGTTTGTGGGAGCGTCACATCGCCGATGCCATGGCCTCGGCGAGGCCGGTATGGGAGATTGTTGAAATTTTGGCTAAACGCGCGATCGACAATTCTGGGATCGACGATACAACGCTGATTGTCGTCCGCGTCGCCTGAGGCGTGAGCGAAACCCGCAGGGGATGAGCTTAAATTTAGCCAAATTTGGTAATATTGGCATGATTTTTGCTTTTCTCAGGCGGCCTCCGGTCTAAAAATCCGGCGCCACAACCCATTCACCCTAAACAACAACACACGACCATATTATGGCCAAATACAAACTGGAATACATCTGGCTCGACGGTTACACCCCCGTGCCGAACCTTCGCAGCAAAACCCAAATCAAGGAATTCGACAGCTTTCCCAAGCTCGAGCAGCTTCCCTTGTGGGGCTTTGACGGCAGCTCCACCCAACAGGCCGAGGGCCGCAGCTCTGACTGCGTTCTCAAGCCGGTGGCGATTTATCCGGACACGACCCGTCGCAACGGTGCCCTTGTGATGTGCGAGGTCATGATGCCCGATGGCGTCACTCCGCACCCAACCAACTCACGTGCCACAATCCTTGACGATCCGGGTGCATGGTTCGGTTTCGAACAGGAATACTTCCTCTATCAAGATGGCCGTCCGCTCGGTTTCCCGGCCGATGGTTATCCAGCCCCGCAAGGTCCTTACTACACCGGCGTTGGTTATAAGAATGTCGGCGACATCGCGCGTCAGATCGTCGAGGAGCACCTCGACCTCTGCCTTGATGCCGGCATCAACCACGAAGGCATCAACGCCGAGGTGGCAAAAGGCCAATGGGAATTCCAGATCTTCGGCAAGGGCTCCAGGAAGGCAGCTGACGAAGTTTGGGTCGCCCGTTATCTTCTCATCCGCCTTTGCGAAAAGTACGGCATCGACGTTGAGTTCCATTGCAAGCCGATCAAGGGCGACTGGAACGGCTCCGGCATGCACGCCAACTTCTCGACCACCTACCTTCGTGAGAAGGGTGGCAAGGCTTACTTCGAAGCGCTCATGGCAGCCTTCGGCGAGCATTGCGAAGAGCATATCGCCGTCTACGGTCCCTACAACCACCTCCGCCTCACCGGCCTCCACGAGACTCAGTCGATCGACAAGTTCTCGTATGGTGTCGCCGACCGCGGTGCATCGATTCGCGTTCCTCACAGCTTTGTGAAGGACAACGCCTATCGCGGCTATCTCGAAGACCGTCGTCCCAATTCGCAAGGCGATCCATATCAAATCGCTTCGCGCATCCTCAAGACGGTCGCAACCGTTCCCGCTCCTTAATCGGAGACTTGCCAATTCCAAAGCCGCCTCCGGAAACGGGGGCGGCTTTTTTTCTAGTCACGGTAGGGCGACGCGGCTTCGCGGCGCCGAATTGTCGCCTCAGGCGTTCAGTCGGGCAGGATGCCCACGGTCCTTTTTTGAAGACACGAGCGGGCCGCCCGTGCCCCTCTTTTGGAGAAATATCTCATTCCAATAACCCTTAGCAAATAACCTCTAACTCTCCCCAATTCGCGTCAATTCGTGATCATTCGCGGTTCAACATTTCCTTGAAGGAGTCGATGCTGCGGTGCCGCATCGCCCTACCGAGTGAGGCGCTCTGCAGGATGCAGGACACGGCCGGCGGGCCGCCGGCGCTCCACATTTGAAGAAGTGGCTTCTTCATCTTCCCAATCACCAATCACAAATAACCAATCACTTTTTCCCTTCGTCTGGAACGAAGCGGAGTCCGCCGCCGTTGATGCAGTAGCGTTTGTCGGTGGGGGTGTCGAAGCCTTCACCTTCGAAGACATGTCCAAGGTGGCCGCCGCAGCGGGCGCAGAGAACTTCGACACGGGTCATGCCGAGGCTGGAGTCTTTGCGTGTTTCGACATTTTCTGCTTTGGCCGGATCGTAGAACGATGGCCAGCCGCAACCGGAGTCGAATTTTTCTTTGGATGAAAAGAGCAGGGCATTGCAGCCAGCGCAGTGATAGCTGCCGGCTCCCTGTTGTTTGAATTCCTTGTAGGCCTGGCCGTTGGGTCGTTCGGTGCCGGCTTCGCGGAGGATATGGTATTGCTCGGCGCTGAGGAGTTGGCGCCATTCGTCATCGCTTTTGATGACCTTGCCGGTCGGTTCCGTAGGTACTTTTTTAGGCATATCCATCACTGTGTTTTTTTTGCCACTCGCATCGCATGAAACAAGAGCGAAAGTTGCGAGTGCGGAGATTGTTGTGAAGGTTCGGATCATAAGTCTTGGGATGATTTTACAAGCAACCACACATCTCTTAGACCGCAAACCAATCCGTCGGTTGATTCTGTTCGGCGCAGTGAAGGCGGATGTGCGGGTGGCCCAGAGTGTCGAGGCAGTTGCGCAGGCGAGATATGACGAGGTCCTTGCGGTTGCAATCCGAGCTTAGGTGGCCGAAGACGACATGGTTGAGCTGCGGGTGTGCAATGTCGCGGAGGAGGTCGGCTACTTGCTCGTTCGAGAGATGTCCGTGTTGAGAGCTGATGCGCTGTTTGGTCGACCAAGGCCGTCGCGAGTCTGCATCGAGCAGGTCCTTGTCGTAGTTTGCCTCGACGAAGAGTCCGTCGAGATGGCGAAGCCGTTCGGTGACGCTGCGGGTGACATGGCCCATGTCCGATGCGAGTCCGATTTTTTTGCGGCCATCGCCGATCACAAAACCAACCGGATCGACCGCATCGTGTTGCACTGCGAAGCTCGTGACCAATGCTTCGCCGATTTGAAATTCGCACCCGGCTTCGAAGATTTTCCATGTGCCCGACTTGATGCCAGCGTCATGGAGAAATTTTTTCGTCAAGGCGGTCGCATAGACCGGTACTTGGTATTTTCTCAAAAAAACTTCGAGGCCTTTGATGTGATCGCCGTGTTCGTGAGTGAGCAGTATGCCGCTAAGGCTGGCGGGATCGAGGCCGATCGACTGCATTCGCATCGTCAGTTGCTTTGCGCTCAGACCCGCGTCGAGCATCAGCCTCATGCCGCCGCATTCGACCACAGCCGAGTTGCCACCACTGCCACTGCCAAGAACCGCAAAACGCATCGAGTCGGAGCCTGATGTGATGCACGAACTCGTGCAAGAACTACCCGGGATCCGGCCGCGGTGACATGCACGGCTTGGCTGCAAAAAAAGCTCCTCGCCTCACGCGTCCGAAGTTCTCCCCCCGGATTGCCCCGGCGTTGCGCGAAACGAGAAGCAAAGAAACTCTGCCTCGGATTTGGACCATATCAAGGGGATTTCATGGGGATGTGGCTTGATGGGAGGGTCGTGATGGCGCAGGCTTCGAGCCTGGATTTCATGGAAGAGCTCGGGGAATTGTTGCGAAAAAACTTTGGCCATGAGTCGCTGCGAAGTGGTCAGGCCGAGGTGATACGGCCGCTGATGGCAGGACGGCCTGTGCTGGCAGTCTTTCCGACCGGTGGCGGCAAGTCGTTGTGCTATCAGTTGCCGGCGCTCGCCCTCGAGGGGCTGACCTTGGTGATTTCGCCGCTGATTGCGCTGATGAAGGATCAGGTCGAGTCGTTGACGCGGCGGGGGATTGCGGCGGCGAGGTTGGATTCGACGATGGATGCGGATGGCTTGCGGGCCTTGTATGAAGACTTGGATGCTGGGCGGTTGAGGATGCTGTACATCGCGCCTGAGCGACTGGCCAACGAGCGGTTCCGCGAGAGGGTGCGGCGATGGAATGTGGAGATGGTCGCGGTCGATGAGGCGCATTGCATTTCCGAATGGGGTCACAATTTCCGGCCCGACTACCTTAAGATCGCGCGGTTTTGCCGGCGGCTCAAAGTTGCCCGGGTGCTGGCTCTGACTGCAACTGCGACGCCGAAAGTGGCGGCGGATATTCGCCGCGCGTTTCGGATCGCGAAGGAGGATCATGTCGCGCTAGGGTTTCATCGACCGAATCTTGATTTGCGCGTCACGCCCTGCGCTGCGGCAGAGAGAAAAGCGCTTTTGCTTGAACGTTTGGCGTCAATCGACGGTGCGGCAGTGGTTTATGTCACGAGGCAGGAAACGGCCGAAGAGGTTGCGACATTTCTGAAAGCGCAAGGCTTTGCGGCATCGGCGTATCATGCGGGATTGCCCGATGATTATCGTGCCGCATCGCAGGCGGCATTCATGAGTGGTGAGACGCGCGTGATCGTCGCGACGATTGCTTTTGGCATGGGTATCGACAAGTCGGACATTCGTGCGGTGATTCATTACAACATGCCCAAGAGTTTGGAGAATCATGCGCAGGAAATTGGTCGTGCCGGGCGTGATGGCATGTCGGCGCACTGCGAATGTTTTGTTTGTGCCGATGACCTCACGGTGCTCGAAAATTTCATTTATTCCGACACGCCTGGAGTTGGTGCTTTGGAAAATTTGGTGCATCGGATTCTCGGTCTTGGCGCGAACTTTGACATCTCAGTTTACGATCTCGCGGCCACTTGCGACATCCGCAATTCGGTCATCGCCACGGTGATCGCGTATATGGAAAATGATGGCATCGTCGAAGCGACGGGTAGTCATTATCACACTTATAAATTGAGGTTTTTGAGGGATCTCAACCGCGTACTGGCAGGCAGGGCGAAAGGGGAGAGTCGATTTCTTGGAGATCTGATTGGGCGTGGAAAAGCTGCGCGCTCATGGACCACATTTGAGCCATCGGTGTTGAGTGTGGAAATGGGCGTGAGCCGCGAAAAAATCGTCGCGGCGCTGCAGGAGCTTGAGTTGGCTGGTGATGCCGAGCTTGCGGTCTCAGGTGTGAGGCAGGCATTTCGCATGAAATGTGATCCGGGCGATCTCAAGGCCTTGGCGAAGCGTTATGCAACGATGTTTGCGGATAGGGAAAATGCCGATCTCGCAAGGCTCTCGCAAGTGATGGGTCTAGCCTCGCGTAAGGATTGCCTCACCGCATTCATCGCGGCGTATTTTGGCGAAAAAATGACTGAACCTTGTGGTCACTGCGATCGCTGTCGCGGGGTGCCCGCGGTAAAGATCAGGCGCTTATCAGCGCGTGTGCCCGATGATCGCGAATGGGCAGACTTGCGCGCGGTGGTTGATGAAAAGCATGCGGCACTCGGCACACCGAGGCAGTTGGCGAGGTTTTTATGCGGCATGAGCAGTCCAGCCTCAACGCGGGCAAGGCTTGGGCGCCATGATGCGTTTGGCATGCTCGCAGATCTGCCCTTTGCCGAGGTGCTCACCATTGCAAATGCGGTGCTGCTTACTCGGGAAGTGTGATTTGCAGGATCGTTGAGTTTTGTTCGGCGATGAGCGGGCTGGATGCCTTTGGCACGAGGATGAATTGTCCTTTGGCGAAGTGGCGACCGTCGGCGGATTTCAATGCACCATCGACCACCGAGATAATAGAGAATTTTTCGGCGATTGGGTTGGTGAGCGACTCGCCAGTCTGGAGTGATTTGCGTTCGGTTTTGAAATACTCACAGGCCGCAAGTGTGTCGCCCTGTGGCTGATCCATCGATGGCTCGAAATCGTTGAAGTCGATGCTGGCAAGTGATTCGGCGACATGGAGTTCGCGCGGTTTGCCATCGAGTCCGAGGCGGTTCCAATCGAAGACGCGGTAGGTCGTGTCGGAGTTTTGCTGGATTTCGTGAATCAGGAATCCCGCGCCGATCGCATGGAGGCGGCCGGAGGCGATGAAGATCGAATCACCGGGCGATGGGCTCACCGCATGCACGCAATCGGCGACCGTGCCATTCGCGATCGCGGCTTCGAACGACTCACGGGTCACGCCGTGTTTGAGTCCGACATAAAGTTTAGCGCCTTTGTCGCAATCGGCGATGAACCACATTTCTGTTTTTGGTTCTCCGTTCAGTGATGCAGCAAGTGCGACGGGTGGATGCACTTGGATCGAGAGGTCGTCGCGTGCATCGAGTATCTTGATGAGGATTGGAAAGCGCAGGTGCTGCGCGTAGCCGCTGCCAAAAATTTCCTCACGGTGATGGGTCCAAAGTTCGTGCAGGCTTTTGCCGACGAAGGGTCCGCTTTCGACGATCGATTGCTCCTTCTCACGGTCGACGATTTCCCATGCCTCGCCATAAGGATTAGTTTTGTCTGGAAGTTGGCGGCCGTAGACGCGCTCGAGTTCGCGTCCGCCCCAGACGCGCTGCATGTAGAGGGGGGTGAAAGTGATCGGATGCATGTGGCACTGGGCTTACTTGAATCGGCATGGCAAGGCAAGGCTTGGGCTAATCGTGCGATTGACCTCAAGACTCACGGGGGTGAAGTTGGTGGCGCATTGGAGAAAGTAGAAAACAGCGCTAGTGAGTCGAAGGTTCGTCGCCGTAGGCGATGGAGGATGTGGTTGCTTGGCATGTCGATTCCGGCGCTGCTGGGTGGATTGCTGTGGCTCGACGGACCGGGGGTGCGATGGCTCGGGCCGATCCTTGGCAAGTGGGGGCTGCATCGCGCCGGGTATGAGGGGGGGATGGAATTTGAGGGAAGCGTCACTCGTGGCTTGGTGATCAAAAATTTCCATGCCACGGGCGAGGGTCCTATTGGTGAATTGAAAATCGGTCGACTGCAGATGAAATTCCATTTTCGCGAGATGCTCTTTGGTCGGCTTGCCGGCCTTAGAGTCGAGGAGGTGGACTTGTTGCTGCGCTTTGATGAAACGCGTGGTCCGAAATCGAGAGAAAAGCCGGTTCTTGATTTCAAAAAAATTGCCAACTCGATTCGCGATGCACGCTGGTCGCTCAAGCCGATGAATGTGGCAATCGAGGGGCTGCGCTTGTTGGTGGGTGGTCAAGATTGG
>JAPOLH010000053.1 GCA_029977225.1 Verrucomicrobiaceae bacterium
CGAGTGTGGATACGAAATTGCCGGTGATGTTTAGTACCGGACCGCTGGCTCCGTCATTGGTACCTGACACAGAGTAATAGCTGCCCCCAGTCAATGTGGTGAGGTTGCCTGTAAGATTCAGGACGCCTTGGGTGACAGACCCGGAGCCCACGGAATTCGACAATCCGGTGATGTTGAGCGTGCCACTGCCGCCTTTATTGAAGGTGCCCGCACCCGAGATTACGCCGGAGTATGTTTGGTTGAGGGTGCTGGACTGGCCGAAAGTAGCGCCGGAGGCTATCGTAATATTTCCCGCATAATTGCCACCGCCGAGTTGGCCGTTGTTAGCAACTGAGAAGGTGCCGCCGTTAACCGCAGTATCGCCTGTGTAGGTGTTGTTGCCCGAGACCGAAAGCGTGCCGTTACCAGCCTTGGTGATGCCAAAGCCGCCAGAGACAGCGTTTTGGACGGCCAGGGTCATCGTGCCCGTCGAGCCGCCGTTATTAACCGTCCAAGTATTGTTGCCGCCAAGGATGACATTCGACTCGGCGATAGTGAATTGGCGCGCGCCAGTGTTGGCGGTGTTGGTGGCGGTGATGCCGTTGTTGATCGTCAAGTTGCCCGCACCGTCTGAGATCTGAATGTTGGTGGTGCTGTTGGAGTAGGTGAGCGTGCCCGCAGTGACATTGCTGTTGACTGTCACATCGCCTGCTGCGGAGAAGGTGGCGTTGTCGCCAGTGGTCCAAGCGACGCCGCTGGCTCCATTCCACCAGGTGTTGCCGCCGGTCCAGTTGCCATTGCCACCAGCGGTCGCATTGCCCGCGCTACTCCATGTGACGTTGGCTGCGCGAAGTGCGGACGAGGAAAGAAGCATCAAGCCTAGCGCCATCGAGATGGTAGTGTGGGCACGCGTGCTTTTCGCAAATGAATTGATTGGGGCTTTCATCGGAATGGGCTTGGATTTAGGGATTTTGGAGTGGTTTTTGGTTTAACAATGGTACTTGAGACAAGATGCATGAGACGGTTGAGAAACATGCATAGCGGGATGTCTGATGGACAAGAAATAGCATGCCCGATGATCTTGTCTAGAAATTTCATCGGTAAATGAAAAAAAATTTGATCGGCAATGACCCCGAACAAGGGGGGGCTGTTGAATATTGGATATTGCTAATGGGGCGGCGAATGGACCGTGGAGATTTTGATGTAAGTTGTTCTTTTTCAATGCTTTAATCTTCTTTCCGCGGGTTAAGGTATTGAGTGGAGGCGATTTTCAATTCGATAGCTAGGCCGCCTATGCTGGCGATTTGAGGTTTATCGCCGATCTCGAAGATGACCGACGAGGCCGCCAGGCGTTTGGTGGGGTGTTTGATCTTCATCATGCCCGTACGGCATGGATCGCGATCGAGCGTTTAATGCTTCCATCCGTTGCCAAAACTTTTGTTATGCCTATCGTCTATTTGGATGATTTTTCGGTCGATATCCCCTGCACTCCATTCGCCAGTGAATTATGGATTGCGTGATCGGCGTCCGCGCTGCCTCATGGAGAGGATCGACGGAGGACGACTCGGCATGATGTCTTGGGACACGCGCCATGTGCTGGTAAAAAATATTCATTCATCGAAGTGCCCAAATATTTGCGACTGATCATTGCCCTGCTGCTGTCGTGGGCCGCAGTAGTGCCGAGCTATGGGGTGCCCCTCGCGACGCGCGATGAACTTGCGCGCCAGTCTACCAGCGATCTTGAAGGGCGCTTGGCGGCGCTTGATTCCGAACTCGCGCATCTTGCCAACTACAGCCTGCGAAGCGGCGTGGGCTCGATCGGATTCCGCTCCGCCACCCACGAAAAAAGTGATTCGACTGAGTGGATCCAAATCGAGCTTGGGCAGGAGCAGAGCTTTGATCAAGTCGTGCTGGTGCCCACGATCCGGCGCGACGGGCGATTCGGCTTTCGGGCCGATGGGTTTCCCGTGGAGTTTCGCATCATTGCCGGGAGCTCGAGAAACCCCGAAGGCAAGGTGGTGGCTACAATTGGAAAAAACGACCAAGTACTGCCACGGGTCGCCCCCTTTGTGATGGATTGCCCCGGCAGCGTCGGTTCATGGGTGCGACTCGAAGCCACCAAACTTTCACCGCGCGCCTGGGATGGAAGATACGAACTCAATCTTGCCGAGATCCTAATCTTCAACGACCAGGAAAACATCGCTCTGCACCGACCGGTGCGCGCCTCATCGTCCGAAGCGTCCGGTGCGCGGGCCAAGCGATATCTGGTGGACGGATCCACGCCATTTTTAATGGCCGCTGCACGCGGTGAGCAAAGCATCGCGGTGATCAGCAACCTCAACCAGTTGGACGCGCCCACCATTGTGCTGGACTTGGAAAGCATCCAGCCGATCAACCGGCTTCATTATCACTCCGCGGATGTGAGCGACACCGTTCCGCAGGCCATGGAAACCGATTACGGCATCCCGAGGCGCATGCGCGTGCTCGGTGCCAAGTCGGCCGATTTTTCGGATCAGGTGCTGCTCTCGGAATACCGCGCCAACTCGATTTATGACATAGGCCCGATCCTGATGCTGAAATTTCCCGAAACCGAATGCCGCTATGTGATGCTGATCGTCGATGAGCCGTACTCGAATACCTTTGGCAGCGAAAAAGCTGCGAAAATCGGTACTGCCGAAATCGAAATTTTTTCCAAAGGCCGCAATGTCGCTCTAGGCAAAACCGTCGCCGCCAACTTTTCGTCCAGCGATTCCGCGCGGCAGTTCAAGGCAATCACCGACGGCCGCAACCTTTATGGCAACATCCTGTCGATGCGGGCCTGGTTCGAGGAATTGACCCGCCGCCACAATCTCGAGTCCGAACGCCCGCTCATCGTCGATGCATTGAACCAACGCTACGCCCGCCAAAAATCGAATTTGAAACTGACGGGTTGGCTGGCCGCCCTGCTGGCAGCCGGGCTCGGCTTCTCCGTGCTGATCGCAAGGCACTTGCAAAATCGCAAGGTTGCGGAGATCCGCCAACGCTTTGCCGCGGATTTGCACGACGAGCTGGGAGCCAATTTGCACACGATCCGATTGCTGGGTGATGTCGCCCTCAATGCAGTCGATTCGCCGAAGCGACTCAAGAACGCGCTGCAGCGCAGCATGGAGCTTGCGGAACGTAGCAGCATCGCCGTGCGACAGGGCATCAGCCTTTACCAGGATGGCGGGCTCCACGAAAACCTGCCAGATGACATGCGGCGCTTGGCCGAACGAATTCTCGCCGATGTTGAACGCGAAATCTCCATCAAAGGACACGAGGTCTTGAGGCGTTTGCAACCGCGACAGCGCGCGGATTTGTTTCTTTTTTTCAAAGAGAGCCTTGTCAACATCAGCCGCCACTCGGGAGCAACGCGTTTTGGCATCGATCTGACAGCAAGCGAAAAGGAAATACGCATGACAATCAGCGACAATGGACGAGGCATACCGGATTCCGAAAACAACCGCGTGCCTGCATCACTCGAGCGCCGCGCCCGACTGCTCGGGGCCCAAGTGAGTGCCGGAAAATCCGCTCACGGCGGTGCCTCTATCACCCTGACATTCACCCCCAAAAGGCTCACCGCCACAAACCAACAATTTTCATGAAATCCATCCGCGTCATGATGGTGGAGGACCACCCGGAATATCGCGAAGGCATTGCCCTCGCGCTCGAGTTCGAAGAAGACATCGAGCTGATCAGCAAATTCGGCACGGCAGAGCGCGCCTTGCGCCATCTGCAAGATCGCAACAGCACCCAAAAACCGGAAGTGATCCTGCTGGACTTGAACCTACCAGGCATCACCGGTCTTGAGGCGATCCCCTACTTTCGCACCTGTCTGCCAAGCGCGCAGATCATCGTTCTCACCCAATCCGACAATGAAGCGGATGTGCTGGCGGCCATATCCGCCGGTGCGGTGGGTTATTTGCTGAAGGCGGCCCCGCTCGACCAGATCACGGAAAGCATCCGCACAGTGATGAACGGCGGAGCGGCCCTCGATGCAAAAATGGCCCAGTACATCATGAAAAAACTCAAAAAGGCCCCGCTCAAACCCGGTGCTGAAACCCAGCTATCGCAGCGGGAAATCGAGGTGCTTTCTTTGCTCGGCCAAGGGCTTCTTAAAAAGGAAATTTCAGACAAGTTGGGCGTCAGCATTCCAACCGTCGCGACTCACGTACGGCACATTTATGAAAAGCTCAATGTGAAGAATGCCGCCGCTGCCGTGACCAAGGCCTACCGTGCGGGGATTTTAAACCCAGAAGAGCACGATGACTGATGCCGATGGCGCGGCTGCGTCCTGCCGTTGCCTTTGCCTGCAATTCCCTAGGATTTGCCCCGCGCAGCCCTCACCGCCGTGTGCGCGCGACTGGTCATCTCGGTAAAATAGGCACCCAACATGAGCACTTGCGCGGAATAATACATCCAGAAAAGCAGGATCATCGAGGACGACATCGCGCCGTAAAAGGAACCCGCGCTCAGCCAACCGAGGTAAAGACCCATGCCGAGTTTGCCGAGGGAAAACAACAAGGCCGTGCCAAAGGCCCCAGGCCAAACATAACGCCAAAGCACACGTGCCTCGGGAAGAAATTTGAAGATCAGCGCACAAACCACGGTCACCATCACCACCGTGATGCCAAACTCGAGCGCAAGCAGGAGATTGCCCGAATACGGCAGCCCCTCGGGCAGGTATTTTTTCATCGCTGCCAGTATGGTCGTCGAGACCAGCGATAGAATGAGCAGCAGCCCGGCAATGATCACACCCAGCAATGAGATCAGGTAGTGCTCAACCCACTTCCACCATGTGGCCTCCTTGAGGTGCGGCACTTGCCAGATGAAGTTCATCGATTCGCGGAGCTGACGCATCACGCTTGAGGCGGAATAAAGTAGTACGACGAGGCCAACCACCGCAGCCCAACCCGAACCCGTGTGCGCCCGCACACCCGCCAGCAAGCCCTCAATGGTCAATGCCGTGTCGTGGCCAAAGGTCTCCACCAGTTTGTCGCGAAGCTCACCGCGCGCCGCATCCTCGCCGAAAAACCATCCGGCAATGGATGTGGCGATGAGCAACAAAGGACCAAGCGAAAACACCGCGTAGTACGTGAGCGCCGCGCCATGCGTGAGACCTCCTTGAGTGAAGAAGCGATGAAACGCATCCACGAGATTGCGCCAGTTGCCACTGCCTGCCGTAGCTGGCGCCGCTTGCTGCTCCATGTGCTCCATCAACGCGCCCAGCCTAGCGAATGCGCACCGGCTGAAAAGCCACTTCTTCGACGGGTGACAGAGGTGGTCCACCGAGGTCTTATCCCGGTAGGGCGACGTGGCCCTGCGGCGCTGACTCTATCAGAAAAGATCCACCACCGAAGTCGCCAAGATGAGTGAGATCCTGTCGGTGAAGGCAAAGAAATGGCGGACAGGGAGGGATTGCCTGCGCTGCGCTACGGCCAAGCCAGGATGGCTCACGCTGCTCGCATTTTTCAGATCGCCGTCACGGACGGCTGACTGCTTTCAAACCCTATTCCTCCGCTTCGCTTCGGAAGGGGTTCTCATCCCTCCCTGTCCGAATGGGAAAACAATCCCTATCCCTGATCTGCAATCCTCTATCCACGATCTACGCGGAATGGCGGACAGGGAGGGATTCGAACCCTCGGTGACGTTACCGCCACACACGCTTTCCAAGCGTGCTCATTCGACCACTCTGACACCTGCCCTTGGGAGGCAGGAAACTAGTGAGGGGCGAATGACTTGGCAATGCATTTTTAGACACATGCTTCGGCGGACCGGACCGGCCCGCCCTACCATTTGATTCGGATTGAGCACCGTCGCGATTGACTAACCGCTTTCGAACCTTCGGTTCTCGTCCTCCCAGCCCATTGGCTCCAGCGATGCTGGAGCCGGCTGTCGGATTGAGCACCACTGCGTGGCACTCCAAGCCAATTGCGCGGCTGCGCCGCTTTTCATGATCGTCGCGACGCGCGACTAACCGCTTTCGAACCTTCGGTTCTCGTCCTCCCAGCCCATTGGCTCCAGCGATGCTGGAGCCGGCTGTCGGACTCGAACCGACGACCTGCTGATTACAAATCAGGTGCTCTACCAACTGAGCTAAGCCGGCGAAAATTGCGGGGGGAGTGTTACCACTGCTAACCATTGGCGAGAAGCGGAATTTTTAGGGATTTTAATCGTTGGGAGATCCAGCCGATTGAAGGGCTGCTTGGAGTTGGGTGAGATACTCGCGACGCAGCAGTTCGTAGCCGCCGAATTGACGAAGATGATCGGTCATCCACTGAGTGTCGAGAAGTTGGAAATTTTTCTCGCGCAAGGATTCGACCAAAGCGACCAAGGCGACCTTCGACGCATCGGTTTTGCGATGAAACATGCTTTCTCCAAAAAACACGCCGGGCAGCGCGACGCCGTAAAGCCCACCCTGCAAGCCATCCGCATCCCAGCACTCGACGGAATGCGCGAAGCCCTGCTCATGCAACACGCAGTAGCTCTCGAGAATCACTTCATCGATCCATGTTTCCTTCCGCTCAGCGCAGGCAAGCATCACTTCGCGAAAGGCGGTGTTCCATCGCACTTCGTAAAGCTCTCGCTTCAAGGTGCGCCGTAAGCCGTGCGGAATGCGAAACCGCGCATCAAGCGGAATAAGCCCGCGACGCTCAGGAGAAAACCATAAAATTTCACCCTCTTCCGCCATGGGAAAAACCCCATTGGCGTATGCATTCAGCAAGGCCTCGGGCGGAATGATTTCGGGTTGGCCGGAACTTTCTCGAGTCAATGGTTTGTGATCACAAAAAATGAATGAGCCTACCTCTCAGTGCAGCGGATCATCGAATGGATCGGCCATCACATCGGGTGCCCGCCATGCATGCTTGTTGGTGGGCCGGGTCTTCGGGTTTACTCGGCTTTCTTGTCGCAGTGAATCATCAGCATCGGATTCTTTTGGCGCATCGAGACGAATGACATCATGCCCAAAATCATTCGGATCCTCCGGTGCCGCAAACAACGCCGGCGCTTCGGTTTTAAATCCTTTTAATCTTGGTTGAATGGGTCTCATGCCAAAAGTGAGCGAAGGCTCATCTACTTGTCGCACAACTGAACCATAAATCCATCAATTTGCACGCTCGAGCGACCCCAGTCCGCAAGGATCAAGTCGTCGTGGATTTGCCTGAAATGACAGCGAACGCGTTGTGATCGTGAATGCTTTCCTGGTTCACGGCCCTGACGGTGAACGAGTCGATTCTCGCATCGGCGCGCAGCAAGGCGGCGGCATTGCGCACGACATCTTCGACGAAGACGGGATTGTCGTAGGCCTGCATGGTCACATGCCGCTCGTCAGTGCGCTTGAGCAAGGCATAGACCGGAGCTGAGCCGGATTTTTCGGCGATGTCGACGAGGTCTTCGATTAGGATCAGCTCGCAGCCGCTGCCCTTGCGTTTTGGTCGCACCTCGATGGTCACATTTCCGCGCTGGTTGTGGGCACCGTAGTCGCTGATCTCCTTGCTGCACGGGCAAAGCGTGGTGACAGGCACGGTGACGCGAAGGGTGAGATCGTCGGCATTGGAGGATGATTTTCCGATCAACACGCAGTCGCAAGCGACCTTGGCTTCAGCGCCGGAAACGGGGGCTTTCTTCGTGACGAAATAAGTGAAGGCCACCTCGATGTGTGCCTCTTCGGCATGCAGGCGCTCGCGCAGGTCGTGGAGGATGTCAGGCAGCGTGCGTGAGGTCACTTCTCCTTCGTGCTTGCTCAGCACCTCAATGAAGCGGCTCATGTGGGTGCCTTTGAAATGATGCGGCAAATGCACCGACATCGAGATGGTGGCAACAGTGGGAAAGGGTTTGCCGTGGCGATCGGTGACTTGGATCGGGTAGCGCAGATCCGAGACGCCGACCTGATCGATGTCGATGCCGCGGGTGTCCTTGGTGGCTTGGATGTCGGGAAGCATGGAAAAAATTATTTCGAAACAGGAGCCTCGTATTCCGCCCACGACGATGAAGTTTCCCACAAGCGCACCTTCACCAGGCGCACATCGGAGCGGAGATGGTAGCGGGTAGCGGGTTGATTCGCGTAAGCCTCGAGCGCCTTGCGGGTGTGATCAAAAATCGCGCGCGCCATCAGCTCGGTGGTCGGGTCTTGGTTTTCAAATCCGATCACCCTTTCGCCGTAGCGCGATTTGAAATCCTCGTAAGCAGCATCCGCCGTGTTCATGCAAAGCGCGTGGTCGAGCGAGTCGAGCCAATCGCCGATCGCCTCGCGGATGATTTTGAAATCGCAGACCATTTCGTTGGCATCGAGTTCGTCGGCCTCGATCACAAACTCGACCTTGCGCGAATGGCCGTGCGGGAATCGGCACTTGTCGGGATGCTTCGAAAGCATGTGGCCGTTCTCGATCTCGAGCGATTTGCAAATCCGGTAAGGCATGGCGTGTGGAGCTGGTGGCGAGTGGTCAGGATAGCCGCGGCAGCTCGGGAGTCTGCTCATAGACCGTCGGATCCTGCAAGCCAGCCAAAACAAATGCCTCGCGGCGCTCGACGCAAGTCCCGCAAACGCCGCAGTGGGTTTCCCCGCCTTTGTAGCAGGACCATGTCTCGGCAAAATCCACGCCAAGCTCGGCACCGCGCCGCGCGATTGCCGCCTTGTCCATGTCGATGAAGGGCCGCAGCAACTTGATCCCCGCATAAGTCCCCTGCTCCATCGCCTCGCCCATCGCCCGCATGAAGGGCTCGCGACAATCGGGGTAAATCGCATGATCGCCCGAATGTGCGGCGATGGTCACCGCATCCGCGCCGATGCTTTCGGCAAAGCCGGCGGCAATCGAAAGCATGATGCCATTGCGAAACGGCACGACGGTTTTTTTCATCGATTCCTCGGCGTAATGGCCTTCGGGAATTTCTCCGCCCGAACGCAGCAAGTCGGACGCGAACAAGCGGTCCATGAAATCCAACGACACGACATGATGCGGCACACCCGCACGCTCGGCGTGAATTTTTGCAAAAGGAATTTCCCGCGCGTTGTGCTTTGCGCCGTAATCGAAGGAAAGGCATGCGGCCACTTCGCTATCACGCAGCGCCTGGTGAAACACCGTCACCGAATCCATTCCACCGCTCAGCAGGACGCAGGCTTTCATTTCAAGATGCCGGGCTCTCGGGGTAGGAGGCCTCGGCGGTCAGTTGAATGCCGCCGCGCGGCGCGAACTCACCACGCACGACAATCTCGCGCGGGTTCATCGCGGCCACGAGGTCATCGAGAACTCGGTTGACGATTTCCTCGTTGAACGACGGCTCGTTGCGGAATGATGCGAGGTAAAACTTGAGGCTCTTGGTCTCGACGCAAGTCTCGCCCGGCACATAGCGAATGACGATTTTTGCGCTGTCGGGCTGGCCGGTGACCGGGCACAACGAGGTGAACTCAGGGCAGTTGAGCGTGACCCAGTATCGGCGGCCAGGGCGGTGATTGGGAAACACCTCGAGGCGCGCCTCGGAGGGCGACGAGGGCAAACGCTCAGGTTTGCCAAGCAGGGAAAGGTCATTGAGGTCGTCGCGTCCGGACATGCGCGCATTGTCCGGATCGCGGCGCAAAGGTCGACTCGATTTTTTCGGCCGAGGGATCAAAGAGCGGCAAATTGGCGCGAAACTTCGGCCCAATTGATCACGCTCCACCAGGCGTTGATGTAATCCGCGCGGCGGTTCTGGTAGTGCAGGTAATAGGCGTGCTCCCACACATCGAGGCCGAGCAGCGGAGTGCCGAGATCGGCGTCTGGCACGATGCCTTTCATGAGCGGGTTGTCCTGATTTGCGGTGCTGGTGATGCGCAGCTTGCCTTTGGATGAAATCAACCACGCCCAGCCCGATCCGAAGCGCTTGGTCGCTGTTTCGTTGAAGGCTTTTTTGAAGTCGCCCATCGATCCGAACGACGCCTCAATCGCTTTGAGCAGCTCCGGCGATGGCGCGCCTGATTTTTTTGCCGGCGCGAGGGTGTTCCAAAAAAATGTGTGATTCCAATGACCGCCACCGTGATTGCGCAGCGCAGTGCGCACGGATTCGTCGGACACGCTACCGATACCGGCAAAAATTTCTTCGAGCGATTTGCCTTTGAGCTTGGGTGCTTTTTCCAACGCCGCATTGAGTCCGGCGACATAGGCAGCGTGATGCTTGCCGTGATGGATTTCCATCGTGCGGGCATCGATGTGCGGCTCAAGCGCGTTGATTGCGTAGGGCAAAGCGGGCAATGCAAAGGCTGCGGGCGCCTGTGCCATCGCGCGCGACGGAAGCATCACCGCGCCTGCGGCAAGGGCGCTGAGTTTCACAAACTGACGGCGGTTGCTGCGTGCATGGGGCATTTCCATGCTGCACCTCTAACAGCGAACAGACGGAAATCAAATGGCGAATCAGCGGAAAAAAATCGCACCATCGCTCACGCAAACACACGCGCTGCAACCAGCCGTAGGCCTTCGAGCGTGAGGTCGGCATCGACGGCTTGGATTTCCGGCAAGCCTTTCGCGATCAATTCCGCATCACCGCCGGTGGCGATGATTTTTGGCGAACCCGCAAGCTCGGCACGAATTTTTGCAATGATTTCGCGCACCAAGCCGCGGTAACCGTAGACCGCACCGACCTGCATCGCGTGCTCGGTGGATTTGCCAATCGCCGAGGCAGGTTCCTCGAGTTCGATCGATGGCAAGAGCGCGGTTTTCTGCGGCAAGTAACCCGACATCGCACCGAGGCCGGGCGCGATCACGCCACCGCAATACGCGGGCTCCGAAGAAATGACATCGAAGGTCACCGCGGTTCCGAAATCGATCACGATCGCCGGTGCGCCATGACGCGCCAACACGCCCACCGCATTGGCGAGGCGGTCGGCGCCGATCTTTTGCGGCTCGGGGTAATCGACGCCCATGCCGAGCGGGCTTGCATGACCAAGGAAATGGCATGGCACGCGCGCCTCAAAATACTCGCGCAATACCGCAGCTTTTGCGGGTACGACCGAACCGATGATGACCGCCGCAAATTCGAGCTGTGAAGTGAGCCGCTCGAGAGAGTCGGGTGAAATATCGGGCGTTGGCAAAACACCGCGCCATGCACCAAGAGCATGCTCGTCGCCGAGGGCGAATTTCGTCCGCGTGTTGGAATTGTCGATGATCAGCCAAGCCATGGTTCACCAGTGATGAGTTGTGAAACGCCGATTGCCGGCGCGTGCGATCTGCGGCAAGCCTTCGTTTGATTTGAGCACCAGCTTGCCGCCATTGATGCAAAGCTCAAGACGCCCAACGAGATCGGCCGACTCGAGCCAAAATTTCAGTCGCGGACGCTCGCTTCCAGCCTGCGCAGCATAATGAAAATCGGCCGGCTTAATCTCACGCCCCGCCGCCGTTTCGATCTTCACTGCTCGGGTCGGATCAAACCCTTCGCCCTCATTGGTTTTCAAAAACACTTCGACCCAATAATAGCCGTGATCCTCGGAAACTGCGACCCCCTCGATTTTACAACGCGCCGCAGGATCGACCTGCCACGCATAAGGCCGCAGCCATGCCCATGCCGCAAAACATGCGGCACCAAGCACCGCCAAAACCAAAATTTTTTGCATGCGCGCGCGACTCACGGCCGCAGATAAACCCGAAAACTGCCACGGAAACCACTGATTTCTTAAGGCTTTTTAAAGGCTGGGGCCTTTCTCCGAGAGGTCCGCCCGTTTAATCATTCTTCTTTATCTTCCTCTGGTCTCTGGCTTCTTGAATCTTGAATCTTTAACAAATGAAAACGGGTGGACTGTTTCCAGCCCACCCGTTTTGCGGAACCCATTCAGGCAAATCAGTGCTCGTAGCCTTGCTCGCCGTGTTCCGCAAGGTCGAGACCGGAGGTCTCCACTTCGGGATCAGGGCGCAAACCCAGCGTGAACTTGATGATGTAGGCGATGATGGCGGTGGCAACCACGCTCCAGACCACGGTCAGGCCCACAGCCTTGAATTGCTCCATCAGAAGACCATCCTTGAGCGGGCCAACCACCGAGTTGACTTTCTCGTCGGCGAAGATGCCGGTGAGAATCGCACCCAAGGTACCACCCACGCCGTGCACGCCGAAGGTGTCGAGGGCGTCGTCGTATCCGAGCAGTTTCTTGAGGTAGGCCACTGCGAGGAAGGGAACGACACCGGCGATAAGTCCAATGATCACCGAGGAAGTTGCAGTCACGAAGCCTGCACCTGGGGTGATGACCACGAGGCCGGCCACGATGCCCGAGCAGAATCCGAGCACGCTTGGCTTGCCCTTGAAGATCCACTCGATCGCTGCCCATGCCAGACCGGCGGTCGCTGCGGCAAGGGTGGTGGTGGTGAAGGCGTTCGAGGCGA
Source organism: Verrucomicrobiaceae bacterium (assembly GCA_029977225.1). GTDB lineage: Bacteria > Verrucomicrobiota > Verrucomicrobiia > Verrucomicrobiales > Akkermansiaceae > Luteolibacter. The sequence continues at coordinate 12,339 of JAPOLH010000053.1, forward strand.
TCGCGTCGGCGCCGAGAGCAGATCCGGCATTGAAGCCGTACCATCCGACCCAGAGCATGCCGGTACCGATCATGCAAAGCACCATGCTGTGGGGAGCCATTTGCTCCTTACCGAATCCAAGGCGCTTGCCGAGAATCATGCAAAGCACCAGGGCGCTCCAGCCAGAGGTCATGTGCACCACCGTGCCACCCGCGA
>JAPOLH010000054.1 GCA_029977225.1 Verrucomicrobiaceae bacterium
CACCTTCGCCGACTCGAACGGCACCCAGGACATCCTTCAAATCATCCGCCGCCTGATAGGCCAAGCCCCTCAATAATCCGATGCGATTGAGTAACTGAACTTCGCGATCCGTGCCGTTGCCCACCAATGCCGGAAGCACCAGCGTCAGTCGTAGCAAGTCGCCAGTCTTACGAGCTGCCACCTCCGTGACGTCGGCCACCGACGAGGCATTGCCGGCACCCCTCAGATCCATGGCCTGACCACCGATCACGCCGTGCACGCCGAGGCACTCGTCGACCAGGTCGCCCGCCTGCTGCATGCGCTCACCGGCTTGTGCCTGCGAAATCCCCTGCCAAAGCATCGAATACCCGCGGTTCACCAACGCCAATGCGGCAAGAATCGCGACCGTCTCACCTTGCACCACATGCAAGCAAGGCACACCACGCCGCATCCGCGCATCATCCATCGCGGGCAGATCATCAAAGACCAACGAAGCGGTATGCAGGTACTCAATTCCACACGCAATCGCCTTTGCCGCCTCATCGATCATGCCCATTTCGAGGCCGATCAAATAGGCGGTGACCGCACGCACCAGCGAGCCGGGACGCGACAGCAGATGCGTCAGCCCCTGCGCCAAATGTGGCTCTATCTTGGCCATCGATCCAAATCCATTGGTGAAGCACTCGGCCATCACCGACTTCGCCCATTCCAAACGCCTCTGCCACCATGCTTCAGGAGTCATTGATCAGGTATTTATGTGAATTTTCTTGCTGGAAACTCAGTTGACCTTTCCAACGACATGGAAACGCACGACCAACTGCGGATCGACCGTCATCACCGCCATCGCGCGAATGACCGGAAGATCGAAATTGCGATAATCCATCGACACCTTGCCATCGATGGTCACCCACTCACCATCCTTCTTGGCGGTGTATGGAAATGAGATGCTTTTGGAAACCCCATGAATCGTGAGGGTGCCCGTGCCGTGCGGCACGCCCTTTTCATCGACCCATGCCTTGTCGAGTTTGAAAGATCCCTTCTCATCGTTGCTGCCCAACCACTTCAGCATCTCGGCATCGCGCTTGGCATCATCGGTATCAAGATCCTTGAACTTCCATGTCAACTGAAAGGACTTGGGGTCAAGTGAGACCGCATCACCCTCAACATCGACTTCATAGGACTCGAGGTTACCAGTAAAACGGTGACCCGTCGCTTTGGCATCGACCTGAATCCGGCTGCGGGACTTGTCGACCTCGAGGTTTGCGGCGTCTGTCTCATGAACTGCAAGCACCAGCGACAACATCGATAACGTAAAAAACTTTTTCATAACTCCGTAAGCCGAAGCTAACGCTAGGCGATCACGAATCAAGTGGTCATCCAAGAAGATGCAATAATTTCAAGCTGTTGAGAATGAGTATCAAAAGCGTGTATTCATCTTGCATTTCAGGGCTCCGATGTTTTTCATCTCATCAACATGAAAAACATCATGAATTCCAATCACCGCCACCTCATTAGATTTTTTTCCTGCCTGATCATCTCGCTGTATGCCGCTGCATTCGCCGCGCCCTGCGAAGTCGGCAAAGCACTCGCCCCCTTCTCGGCCAAGGATCAGCACGATCAGTCCTTTGAATTCAAATCTGCATCGCTGCGTTACCTCTTGATTAGCCATGACATGGACACCGGCAAGCGCGCCAATGCCGCCCTACACGCTGCAGGCGCCGACTACTTACCAAGCAAGCGCGCAGCCTACCTTGCCAACATCCACGGCATGCCCGGAATCGGACGCGTCTTCGCACTTCCAAAGATGCGCAAGTACTGCCATCGCATCATCCTCGGCGATGACGCGGAATTGATCAGCCGCTTTCCCGAACAAACCGGCAAGGTCACGGTTCTCACCCTCGATGGCGACAAAGTCACCGCCATCCACTTCTGGACCCCCGAGTCCGAGCCGATCGATTCAGTGCTGAAGTAAAAACCGAAGAACTTACTTCTTCGGATCCTCTTTTTTCGAAGCCCCTCCCTTGGGCGCGATTTTCTTGAGATATTTCTCAGGGTTCCTGTTGAACTTCGCGACGCAGGGCTTGCAACAGAATTTCACTTCCTGACCGTTGTGCACGATTGTCACGGGTGTACCCATCGATCCCAGCTTGTTTCCGCTGACGATGCAGATATCGGACGGATAAGGTTTCACTTCGGCTGCAGACACTGCGCATGCGGAAAGCACGGCAATGATGAGTGGGATGATCTTTGTTTTCATGATGTTATACCTTTAGATCAGGATACTCGTTGAAACCATTTTTTCAATTCTAAATGATCTCAGCCATATCCCCTATTACGCATACGCATTAATTGCTAGGTTGCATCAGAAACGAAACCCAAACCCCGCACCAAAGCCGTGCTCAGAGTGATATTGCGTGATGAGCGAAAACCTTTTGCTGAGCAGATACTCTGCCCCGGTGGTCCATTCCCACAGGCTACCGCTGTCGTATTGCACCCCAGCAAACCATGAAATCCGGTCGGTGAGCTGCAGCGACTTTTCAAGGCCCACCCGTACATCGCCCTCACTATCAATCTGCAGATTACTGTGAACCAGATAAGGCAAACGATATTCGATACCCCCGAAGGCGCGATCTTCCTCATCCTCCTGATTGGTAAAACGCCAACCGAGCAGCGTCGCCAAATCAGGGTTGATCACCCTCCGCCATGCCAAATCAGCCTCGTAATCAAATTCATGATCATGCTCATCCTCGTCATGGTGGTGAATGCCCACATCCCAACTGCCATAAAAATCGTTATGAGCATTCATCAGCGTCAACATGCCCATGCTCATGTGGTTTTGCACCGAACCATCGACCATGAAAAAAAATGGATCGCGGGCATGCTCACCAAGATTCGGACGATGGGCCGCCCCCTGCTCCTCATATGAAAACACCCGCGCCATGCCGGAATGCATGTGGTAAAGCAAATGACAGTGAAACAACCAATCGCCCTGCTCGTTGGCTTCAAACTCGATCGTCCTTTTGCCCATCGGCGGAACATCAACCGTATGCTTGAGCGGCGCCGCATTTCCCTGTCCATCGACCACGCGAAAAAAATGGCCATGCAGGTGAAGCGGATGATGCATCATTGAGTCGTTGATCAACTCAAGCCGCAGCACCTCGCCGCGCTTGATTTTGATCACTCCATCCTCAGCCATGGTCTTACCATTGAATGACCACACATAACGCGTCATGTCTCCGCTGAGTCGCAACTCGATCGTTCGGCGTGGCAATGAGGCGGCAAACGCCGTCGACTTTACTGCGCGCATCCGCCGATAGGGCGATAGCGGTCGTTCTTCATCGCCAGTTGCTTCCTCCTCGTCCATCGCCGCCATCAGGTGCGCGTCCATGTTGTAAAGCTCTGGCTTGGGAACCTCAGGCGCGGGATGCAAATCTCCAATGCCAATCCACATCGATGCATGACCCGTGCCATCCTGCGATGTCGCACGAATTTCCCATCTACCACTTGGCGGCACCGTCACCATGACATCGTAAGTCTCAGCCATACCGATCAGCAGTCGCTTGATGGGAAACGGTTTCACATCCATGCCATCGGAGCCGATCAGGGTCATCGGACCTGTCGCGGACTGCAGGTAAAAGTAGGTCGAAGCTCCGGCATTGATGAGACGCAGCCTGACCCGCTCGCCTGGTTTTCCAACGAGATCAATCGACCTTTTTCCGTTCGCCAAAAAAGCATCGTAGGCGACATCCGAGACATCCATCGCCGGCATGCGCGACCGCTCGCGATCCCAAAAGTCAGCCAAAGATCCAGCCATGGTAGCCCCCAACACACTTTGCATCGCGCCTTTACGAAAAGCGTACCAATCGCTGCCACGCATCAACGAGCGCATGACCTCGTGGGGATTTTCTCGCGTCCAATCAGACAAGACCACCACATGGTCGCGTGCGGTTTTCACGCGTTCGCCACCTTTGGGTTCGATCACGATCGACCCATACACGCCGCTCTGTTCCTGCAAATCGGTGTGACTGTGATACCAGTAAGTGCCTGCATGCCGCAGAGGAAATTCGAAAACCCTCGTCTCCCCTGGTTGGATTGGTGGGGTGGTGACATGCGGCACACCATCCTGCGAATTAGGGACCAGCAAGCCATGCCAGTGGATCGATGTCTCTTCGCGCTTGAGCAAATTTTTCACGCGAATTCGCGCGATGTCGCCCTCGCGAAATCGTAGAGTCGGCCCAGGAATGCCGCCATTGAGCATCAAGGCTCGCGAAGCTTTCACTCCAGGCTCCGGCGACCAACGCGCTTCAGCAACCTGCAAGTCATACTCAACGACTTTGGCGCTCGCGCTTGAAATACTGAGAAAGACCAACCAAGCAAACAAACCGCACCTTATCCACAACATGCCGTTTCGGACCATGTGATAACCAAAAACCACAGCCAAAGCCTTGTCAAACTTCCATCTGCGGACTGCCATCGCGATGCTTTTTTCCATGCTCGCGCCAATCGCTCAGCTCATCGCAGGATCCGGCGGATTTGCTTGAAATAATATCATGACAAAGCATGGTATGAATACAAAGCCATGAACGAAACCTGTATTCCGTCCAAAGGCCTCGTGCAGGCCACCCACTTGGTTTACGCCTTGCATGCCGTGAGCCTCGTACTTGGTGCCTTCGGCGCCGCCTCGGTGATCGGCAGTTTTCTTTTCGGCTGGCCGTCGATCGTTGCGGTGATCATCAACTACGTGAAACGCTCCGAAGCGCGCGGCACATGGCTCGAGCCACACTTCAAGTGGCAGATTCAGACCTTCTGGTATTCCTTTGCGTGGGCCTGCCTCGTTGGCATGGTGTCACTCGTTCTGATGATCGTGCTCGTTGGCTTCGCCACGTGGGTCATCGGATTTCTCATTCTCGCCATCTGGGCGATCTATCGCATCGCCCGCGGATGGCTGTCGCTCAACGATGGCAAGCCACCCCTGCCGGAAATGAAGTGAACTCATGTTCATCGGTAAGGCGATGCGGCCTCGCGGCACCATAATCCTCACTCCATGCGCGAAAGCGTGCAAGATGCCCGCGCTCCCTTTTTGTTTATTCGCGAGTCACAGGCTGCTATTTCGCAGCGGAATTTTCGGAGAAATGTCCCTGTCTTTTCGCGTATACTTGCGCTGATCGCGATGGGCTATACACGCGCATGATGCCATCCTCATCGGCCGGGTAGTTGATCGACGGATCAAGCCTGCCATGACCACCGATGTCACTGAGATCGGTATCGAGTACCAGCTCATGCACATCGCTCTTACCGACATTCACCGGATAACCGAATGGCGATTCGCCAACTGAAAAGTTGAAAACGAAAATCAGGTTCGCTCGCTCGGCGACGAGAATTTTTTTCGCGTGATCGATGTACAGGCAACGTGCAGGTGCGGCATCCAAGAGCTGTTTGCGAGATGCCAAGCGCATGAGTTTGCGGTCAAAATCCGCGAGCCAACGATATTTCAGAGTGGGATCGTCGACCAAGGACCACTGGCGGCGGCAGTAATGATACGACCAATGATTTCCCTCACGCGGGAAATCCAGCCACTCGGGATGACCAAACTCGTTGCCCATGAAGTTGAGCCAACCTTCACCGCCGATCGCCATCGTGAAGAGACGGATCATCTTGTGCAGCGCGATCCCACGCTCGATGACCGGATGCGGATCATCAATTGCCATATGCCAGTACATTTCCTGATCCATCAGGCGAAATGCCAAGGTTTTGTCGCCGACGAGTGCTTGGTCGTGGCTCTCGGCATAGGCGATGTTTGCTTCGCCCGGCCTGCGATTGGCAAGCACGCCCCACAACTCGCCAAGATCCCATTCCTCATCGCGTCGATGCTTGAGCAATTTGATCCAATAATCGGGAATACCCATCGCCAAGCGGTGCGTGAATCCCACGCCACCTTCATCGATCGGCCGGCAGAGCCCTGGCATGCCCGACATGTCCTCGGCGACAAGCAAGACATCGGGCCTCACCTCGCGCGCAAGCCGCGTGGCAAGCTGAAGGTAAAGGATCGCATTCTCATCGGCGTCGTCGCCAAAGTAATCATCATAAGATCCAAATGCCCGATTGCCTCGTGAGTGGTAGAGCATCGAAGTGACGCCATCGAAGCGAAACCCATCGAAGCGAAATTCCTCAAGCCAGTAGCGAATGTTGGAAAGCAGGAAATGCCGCACCTCAGGCCGACCGTAATCAAAGCACTTGGAGTCCCATGACGGATGATCGCCAAGAGCTCCGGCGTGAAAATACTGGTGACCCGATCCATCAAAGTCGTTGAGCCCCTCGGCTGTATTCTTGACCGCATGCGAGTGAACAATATCGAGCAACACTGCGATGCCGAGACCATGCGCAGCGTCGATGAGATACTTCAAATCATCGGGTGCACCAAAACGCGAACAAGGCGCAAAAAACGACGATACATGATAACCAAATGATCCGTAATACGGATGCTCCTGCACCGCCATCAGTTGCACGGTGTTGTATCCCGCTGCCGCAATACGCGGCAGCACGCTTTCAGCAAATTCGCGATACCCATGCACGCGCGGTTCTTCACCAGCCATGCCGACATGCGCCTCATAGATCAGCGGGACTTTGACCGTCACCGTTTCATGCTTCCACTCATATGCCGGTGGTGACCACAGCTCGCCGCAGAAATCATTTGTCTCAGGATCCTGCACCGCTCTGCGGATGCAGGCGGGGATCCGGTCACGCCGTGAGCCATCGGCACCGACGACATGCAGCTTAAGACGCTGACCATGCGCCAGCGCATTGGCCGGTAGTTTCAATTCCCAAACACCACCCTGCCCCATGGCCAGCGCGTGCGAGCCGCGATCCCATGCGTTGAAATCACCGACCAAAAAAACCTCCTGCGCCGCAGGTGCCCACTCGCGTACCCACCACGATCCTTCAATCGGATCGGCATTCACCCCAAAACGCCGATGGGCATCGGCATGGGCAAATATCGAGCCGAATTCCTTTTCGACCGCCGCCAGCTCGCTTTCAAATCTCGCAATGCGCCGCTGAATTGCCGCCTCATGCGGTTCAAGCCACGGATCGTCGACCACCAATTTCGGTCTCGCCAGCATCGCGAACCACCATGAAGCAAAGCATCCCGATGGCAAATTCAATTCCTCGTTCCCGCCTTACGCGATCGGGGAAATCGGCAATCAGAAATTCAGAGCCCGCGCCATTTCGAGGTAAATCGGAATGCCGATGGCGATGTTAAACGGAAAGGTGATCGCCAGTGCGGAAGTGAGGTAAAGCGTGGGATTTGCTTCAGGCAGCGAAATGCGAATCGCGGCCGGCGCGGCAATGTACGATGCGCTCGATGAGAGCACGCCCAGCAGAGCGGCACCACCGGTCTCAAGACCGGAGAGCTTGCCGAGTAATACACCCAGCGCACCATTGACGATTGGCACGAGAATGCCAAAGCCCAGCAGGAAGGGCCCGACTTTGTTCAGATCGCCAAAACGCTTACCGGCGACCACGCCCATCTCGAGCAGAAACAGAGCGAGCACGCCTTGGAAGGGAGCCACAAAGAATGGTTCGACTTTTTTCATGCCCGACTCACCACATAGAGCGCCGACCAACAAGGCACCCACCAGCAGGAAAATACTGCGACCAAAAAGCGCCTCGTGCACCGCCTTGCGAAGCACCACACTGCGAGATTCGGTGCCGCTGTTGTCCTTCAATTTCCCCAAGACAATTCCCACGAGGATGGCTGGCGATTCCATCACCGCGAGAAAGGCTGTGGTGTAATTTTCATAGGGCACGTTGACCGCCTTGAGGTGGTTGGTCGCCGCAATGTAGGTCACCGCACTCACCGATCCATAGTGCGCAGCGATCGCCGCGGCATCGGCGCGACCGAGTTTACCACCACGCCGAAGTAAGGGATAGGTCCATAGAGGGATCAAAGCCCCCAACACGATCGCGGCCAGTGATGGCAACCAAACCTTGGCCAGTCCTGCATTGGCGATTGCAACACCACCCTTGAAGCCAATGGCAGCCAAAAGATAAATTGTGAGCCCGACATAAAGTTGCTCGGGTAAGCGCAAGTCGCTTTTCAAAACCGCAGCCACGAGGCCGAGCATGAAAAACAAAACTGCGGGCGAAAGGAGGTTGGCGCTTACCGCATCGAATAGATCCATGTTCAGACTTTCTTGCTTGTTTGGGTTTTTGAGATTTTTGGAACCGACTTCACGAGCCGACGGGTCGAGGCTCGCGACTCTGCGGCGATGCGCGTCTGGTAGTCATTCATCTTGCGACGAATCTTTGCATCGCTGCTGCCAAGGATCCGCAGTGCGAGCAAGCCGGCATTGCGGCCGCCATTGATCGCCATCGTCGCGACCGGAACGCCAGCCGGCATTTGCACGATCGAGAGCAATGAATCCAAACCCTTGAGCGACTTGCTTTCGACCGGAACGCCGATCACCGGCAGCGGCGTGAGGCTTGCCACCATCCCCGGCAAGTGCGCGGCACCACCGGCGCCGGCAATGATCACCCGCAAGCCGCTTGATTCGGCAGCGCGCGCGAACTTGACCATGTCGAGCGGCGTGCGGTGCGCAGAAACCACGCGGACCTCGCACTCGACGCCAAACTCGGCGCAGATCTCGGCAGCGGGTTGCATCGTGGGCCAGTCGGATTCACTGCCCATGATGATGGCGATGGGTGCTTGAGTGGCTTTGGCTTTCATGAGTGGCGGAGGATTTTAGATTTTATGCGTCGTGATTGGATATCGGCTGGAAACTGATGGCTTCGGCGCAGGTAAGGGCCGCGCTCTCGGCCTCCTCGGCAGTTTTTCCCAAGGCGGTGACGTGACCCATCTTGCGGCCAGCCGAACTGCTGGTCTTGCCGTAGAGGTGAAGGTTGGCTCCAGCGACCGCGAGCGCGCGATCCAGCCCCAGCGCGGTACCGGTGCCTTGATACTTGCCGAGCAGGTTCACCATGACTGCGTGCGGTGCGACCATGTGCGAAGAGCCGAGCGGCAAGCCCAGCACCGCGCGCACATGATTTTCAAACTGCGAACAGGCACAGGCCTCAATGGTGTAGTGCCCGGAGTTGTGAACGCGCGGAGCCAATTCGTTGACCACGATGCCCCCGTCATTTCTCAAAAACATTTCCACCGCAAAGGTGCCGACCGCACCCACCGCCTCGATCGCACCAAGCGCGATCTGCTTGGCCTGCGCGGCAATGTGTTCAGCGATCATCGCCGGTGCACGCACGATGTTGCAAACATGATCTCTCTGTACGGTTTCCACCAAAGGATAAACCACTGTGGCACCATCAAGTCCGCGGGTGATGACCACCGCCAGCTCGCTCACAAAGGGGCAAAACTCTTCAACATAAAGCGCGTTGCCTTGGTCGCCCCGAAGCTGCTGCCAGGCACTCACAATATCTTCGCGCGTGCGGATCGTCGCATTGCCCTTGCCATCGTAGCCATTGCGGCGCGCCTTGAGCACCAGGGGCAAACCAAGCTCCGCCACCGCCGACTCAAGTTCGACCAAATTGGCGATGCCACGCATGCCCGGCACCGGTATGCCCGCGTCAAGCAGCGTCTGCTTTTGAATCAACTTGTCCTGTACCAGCGCGATCGAACGCGAGGTCGGCCACAGCTTGTGGCCCGCCGCCTCAAGCTTTGCCAGATGACCGGCATCAACAAATTCATTTTCCAGCGTCAGCACATCAACACGCTCGGCCAGACGAAAGAGATCGTCGGCAGAATTCCAGTCACCCACCATGCATTCGGCGGTCGCGGCTGCCGGGCATTCAGCACTTCGCTCCAAGACGATGCTGCGATAACCAAGCCGCAAAGCTGCCATCGCGGTCATGCGTGCCAACTGCCCCCCACCGATGATTCCCAAAACCGGGGGCTTGGCCTCAGCCATTGCCTGAGAGCGCGAGGTTGATGGGGCGTCGGTGGTTTGGTCGGTCATGCGTCGGACGAGTCGATCTTCTTCGGCCAGGCCAGGGAAGCCAAGACCGAAGTCACCAGCACGCCAACAATCACGCCAAGCGACACATCCGTTTCAATCTTCCACGGAGTGTGCGAAAGCAGCATTTTAACACCGACAAAAGAAAGTACGACGCCCAGGCCGATCTTGAGGTAGTGGAATTTGTCAAGAATCCCCGCCAGCGCAAAATACAGCGAGCGCAGACCAAGAATCGCAAAAACATTCGAGGTGTAGACAATGAATGGGTCGGTCGATACCGCGAAAATCGCCGGAATCGAATCCACCGCGAATATCAGGTCGGTGAACTCGACCATCAGCAACACCACAAACAAGGGCGTGGCCATGCGTACACCATTCTCACGGACAAAAAATTTGCCACCGCGAAAACCATTGGTCACCGGCACAAAACGGCGGAACAACTTCACCACCGGATTCTTCTCAGGATGAATTTCCTCCTCTTGCTTCACAATCATCTTGATGCCGGTAAGAATAAGGAAGGCACCAAAAATATAGATGATCCAAGTAAACTCGCTGATGAGTTTTGCCCCGAGCATAATCATCGCCGCACGCATGATCAGCGCCCCCAGGATACCCCAGAACAGGACCCGGTGTTGATGTTCAGAAGGCACTGCAAAGTATGCGAAGAGCAGCGCGATGACGAAGATGTTGTCGACGCTCAACGATTTTTCGATGACATATCCGGTAAAGAACTCCAGCGCCTTCGCACTGCCCATGTAGTGCGCCACGCCAAGATTGAAGACCATCGCCAGCGAGATCCAGACCAGCGTCCAGATGACCGACTCACGAATCGAAACTACATGCGCCTTTCGATGAAACACCCCAAGGTCGAGCGCGAGCATCGCGAGAACAAAGACGTTGAAGCCAATCCAGAGCCAGGTGTTGTCAGTCATGATGTTGATGGTTGTGTTAAACCGACCCACCAAAGGTCGGCAGAGCGCGCATACGTGACGGGCAGAACTTAGCTAAAAAAAATAATTTGAATAATACTAAAATTATCATTTTCTGTTCCAAAAAATGGAAACAAAAAACGAAGCAGAATTTCTCAATTACCATCATTTGCGCTATTTTTGGGCGGTAGCCCGGGAAGGCAGCCTGCGGCGCGCCTCGGAAATTTTGAAAGTTTCCCAACCTTCGATGAGCACGCAGATCCGGCTGCTCGAGGAGGCCTTGGGCGAGGATCTCTTCCGTCACAGCGGGCGCAATCTCTCGATGACCGAATTCGGCCAACTGGTTTACGGTTATGCCGACGAGATCTTCAACCTCGGAGGTGAGATTCTGCGTGCCACCAAGCAGACACCGGTCGCCCGCGTGCTGCGTCTCAATGTCGGCATCGTCGATTCATTTCCAAAACTCGTAAGTCACAAGATTCTGCAGCCCCTGCTTCAGCACGACCCGCCCGTACGACTCACCTGTCATGAAGGAAAGCTCGCCGAGCTCGTTGCCCAACTCGGCACGCACCGCATCGATGTGGTACTCTCGGACGAACCCGCCTCTCCCGGCGTGAATGGCCGACTCTTCAACCACCCGCTAGGGTCCTCTCGCGTGACCTTCTGCGCTACCCCACAACTGGCGGCCACCCTCAAAGGGCGATTCCCGCGAAACCTCCACGAGGCCCCCGCCCTGCTGCCCACCGAAAACTGCACGCTGCGCCGCGACCTGGAAAAATGGTTTCGCCACGCCGGTATCACACCCCATGTCGTCGGCGAATTCGAAGACGCAGCCATGGCCAAGGTCATTGCATCAAACGGCCTGGGGGTGATCGCTATTCCCAGCATCGTCGAGGAGGAGGCATGCAAGCATTACGGCCTGGTTTCCATCGGACGCACCCGCCAGATCGAATCCCAATTTTATGCGATCACTGCCGAACGCCGCTTCACCCACCCGGCGATTCAAGCAATCACCGGCAAACCCAACCCAAAGTCAGGACTTTAAAAAAAATCTCCATGCGACGACCAAATGTACCGTGCCGCATGAAGATTCTTGAATTGTGAATGACCATCCAATCAAACACGCCGACGGTAGCACGTCAGCAAGACACTTGCCAATACAAGAGCCTGCAATGGCGGCCCCGGTTCGGGCACGGAGTTGATCCATGCGCTACCACTGGCATCCGTCCCCATGGACAACACATGCGCCGCCGTGTGATATGGACCGTACTCACCTTCAGGTTTGCTGAGGAAATCGAACGATTCGGCAGCAATCGGGCCTCCGGTATAACTTACCTTGTAGGACAATTTGTCGCCCGCTGTGAAGCGATTGATCCCGCCGCCGGCGTTTGACGACGAAAAGGCCAGCCTGATGTCAAATCTCCCATCTGGCCCGGCCTTGTACGAATCGGTGGCCAGATTGATCGTTGGCAAACTGAACGAACCGGTTTTAACCGCCGAACCGAAACTCAGTTTTTTCTACTTCGACCTTTATCTCCCCACATTGTACCTCGTTGATTCGAATC
>JAPOLH010000055.1 GCA_029977225.1 Verrucomicrobiaceae bacterium
TCCGAATCCGCGACGATGCCGGCACCGACATGATAGCTCAGGCGTTGCTTGTTTCGCACCAGCGTGCGGATGGCGATGTTGAATGAGCTTTCGCCATTAAAGCCCAGCCACCCGACCGCGCCGCAGTAGATTCCGCGGGGAGAATTTTCGAGTTCGCGAATGATTTCCATCGCGCGTTTTTTCGGTGCGCCGGTGATGCTGCCGCCGGGAAAACAGGCGGCGAGCGCCTCGATCACATCGGTGTCTGCGCGCAGTGTGCCGCGCACGGTGGAAACGAGATGGTGAACTTGCGCCAGCGTTTCGAGCTGAAGCATTTCGCTGACCTCGACGCTGCCGAATTCACAGACTTGGCCGAGGTCGTTGCGCAGCAGGTCGGTGATCATCACCAGTTCGGCAATTTCCTTGGCCGAGGTTTGGAGTTCGTAGGCCGAGCGGCGGTCCTCGTCCGGATCGTGAAATCGCGGACGAGTGCCTTTGATCGGCTTCGTCTCGATGCCGCGGCCGGAGATTTTCAAAAAGGTTTCGGGGGACGAGCTGAGGATTTCGTAGCCATCGAGCGAGAGCCACGCCGCCATCGGTGCGGGTGAGTTTTCGCGCAGCGAGAGGTAGAGCGGAAACAGCGAGCCGCCGTTGATGTTTGCCTCGAATGAATGCGCCAGATTCACCTGATAGATGTCGCCTGCGGCGATCCATTCCTTTGCGCGCTCGACGCCGCGCATGAATTCCTCGCGGCTGGTCGATGCGTGGAAATCGCCAATTGCAAAGGGCGCGTCGTGCGACTCGCGCAGCTCTGCCGACAGTTGGCCGATTTCCCACCAGCTTTCATCGGCATGATCGAAGACCAGCATTTCACGGTAGTCGCCGAAGACAAACTCGCCCTCGTAGCCGATCCACCCGCAGAGCCCGCCCGCCGGAAATCCCATGTCGCCTTGCGCGCCATGGCCATCGGCAAGTGCCTTGGTCAGCACCGCGCGGTCTTCGGCCAAGTGAATCGAACCACGCAGGAGCCGCTCAGGCCGAGCGGCAATCACCGAAACCGCGCGGTCGGCGGTCGATGGCAGATGGCCCGCCGAGTCGAAAAACACCATACCCGGCAGATGCCGCAGTTGGCTAGCCACCTCCAGCGGCCGCAGGCCGGAGAGGTGCGTTGCTCGAGCCAGCATCCCTGTCGTGACATCGGCCATCGAGGCAAACAAGGCATCTCCAGACAGCGAAGCAAGCAGGAACCGGTACAAATTGCGTCAAATCGGCGAATTTCCGCGAATTTCTCCGATTCCGGGATTGCTAAAATCCTCGCCCTGCATAGCAATTCGCCCCCACACCCAATTCGGACACACAACCCCCAGCACATCCAAGGCATGAAGGACCTCACCAAATACCGCAACATCGGCATTTTCGCCCACGTCGATGCCGGCAAGACCACGACCACCGAGCGCATTCTCAAGCTCACCGGCAAGATTCACAAAATCGGCGAAGTGCACGACGGCGCATCCACCATGGACTTCATGGAACAGGAAGCCGAGCGCGGCATTACCATCCAATCGGCGGCGACGACCTGCTTCTGGAAGGGCCACCAATTCAATGTCATCGACACTCCCGGCCACGTGGACTTCACCATCGAGGTGTACCGTTCGCTCAAGGTGCTCGACGGCGGCGTTGGCGTTTTCTGCGGATCCGGCGGCGTTGAGCCCCAGTCGGAAACCAACTGGCGCTACGCGAACGACTCAAAAGTTTCCCGCGTCATCTACGTCAACAAACTCGACCGCATCGGCGCCGATTTCTATCGCGTCGTCAAGCAGGTCAAAACCGTGCTAGGCGCACACCCGCTGGTGATGGTCCTGCCGATCGGCACCGAGAGTGACTTCGTCGGCGTCGTCGACCTGCTTTCGATGAAGGCTCACATCTGGGACGAGTCGGGTCAGCCGGAAAACTTCAAGGTCACCGACATTCCCGCCGACATGGTGGCAAAGGCCGAGGAATACCGTGCCGCGATGATCGAGACCGCCGTCGAACAAGACGACGAAGTGATGGAGAAATACCTCGAAGGCGTTGAGCCCGACATCGACACCATCAAGCGCTGCATCCGCAAGGGCACGATCGATCTTGCGTTCTTCCCAACCTACTGCGGCTCGTCCTTCAAAAACAAGGGCCTGCAGCTCGTGCTCGACGCGGTGGTGGATTTCCTCCCCTCGCCCACCGAAGTGAAGCCGCTTCCGGAAGTCGACGCCGAAGGCAACGAGACCGGCAGCTTCGCCGTGAGCGATCCAAGCAAGCCGCTGCGCGCGCTGGCGTTCAAGATCATGGACGACAAGTTCGGCGCGCTCACCTTCACCCGCATTTACTCGGGTACGATCAAGAAGGGCGACACGATTCTCAACTCCTTCACCGGCAAGACCGAGCGCGTCGGCCGCATGGTGGAAATGCACGCCGATGACCGCAACGAAATCGAATCCGCACAAGCGGGTGACATCGTCGCCATCGTCGGACTCAAGAATGTCCAGACCGGTCACACGCTCTGCGACGAAAAGAATCCCGCAACGCTCGAGCCGATGGTGTTCCCGGATCCGGTGATCTCGATTGCCGTGGCTCCGAAGGACAAGGCCAACGCCGAAAAACTTGCCAACGCGATCGGCAAGATGATCCAGGAAGACCCCTCCTTCCGCGTCGAGACCGACGAGGAAACCAACGAGATGATTCTCAAGGGCATGGGCGAGCTTCACCTCGACATCAAGATCGACATCCTCAAGCGCACCCACAAGGTCGAGGTCGATGTCGGCGCGCCGCAGGTCGCCTATCGCGAAACCATCACCAAGCCGGTATCCGACAGCTACACCCACAAGAAACAGTCGGGTGGTTCGGGTCAGTTCGCGAAGATCGATTACACCATCGAGCCCGGCGAACCCGGCACTGGCTTCATCTTCGAATCGAAGGTCGTCGGTGGTAACGTTCCCAAGGAATTCATTCCTGCGGTCGACAAGGGCTTCAAGACCTCCATCGACAAGGGCCCGCTTGCCGGCTACCCCTGCTTGGATTTCAAGGTCACCCTCACCGACGGTGGTTTCCACGCGGTTGACTCCTCGTCGATCGCTTTCGAAATCGCCGCCAAGGCTGCTTATCGTCAGACGATGCCCAAGGCTGGTCCGCAAATCCTCGAGCCGATGATGAAGCTCGATGTCTTCGCGCCCGAAGAGAAAGTCGGCGATGTCATCGGCGACCTCAACCGCCGTCGCGGCATGATCCAAGGCCAGGAGCCAACTCCGGGCGGTATCCGCGTGAAAGCCGAGGCACCGCTCAGCGCGATGTTTGGCTACATCGGCGACCTTCGCACGATGACTTCCGGCCGTGGCCAGTTCTCGATGGAGTTCAGCCACTACGCGCCATGTCCGAAGAATGTCTCGGACGACGTCATCGCCAAGGCCAAGGCCCGCGAAGAAGCCGCCCGCAAATAAGTGTGGCGGCGCCTTCGAGTGCCAAACACTAAACTCACCAAAGCCGCAGTGGGAAACCGCTGCGGCTTTTTTGTGCAACCGACCAAAAGGCACGCGGATTAGCACATTGCATGAGCGCACCACCCCAACTAAAGTTTGCCTTCATGAGCACAAGCCAACTCGAGCAGTTGAAAAAATTCACGACCGTCGTCGCCGACACTGGAGATTTCGAATCGATGAAGACCTTCAAGCCGCAGGACGCGACGACCAATCCGTCGCTGATTCTGCAAGCGGCGGCCAAGCCCGAGTACCGCCATCTCGTTGAAAAGGCGGTGGAGGAAAAACGCTCGAGCGGCCTCACGGGCGAGGCATTGATGTCGACCATTCTCGACCGCATCCTGATTTTGTTTGGCTTGGAAATTCTCAAGATCGTGCCCGGCCGCGTTTCGACCGAGGTCGATGCCCGCCTGTCGTTCGACACCCAAGGCACGATTGAAAAAGCCCGACAGTTGATCGCCGCCTATGAAACCGAAGGCCACTCGCGCGACCGGGTCCTCATCAAGATCGCATCGACATGGGAGGGCATCAAGGCTGCCGAAGTGCTGGAAAAAGAGGGCATTCATTGCAACCTCACCCTGTTGTTTTCATTTGCCCAAGCCATCGCCTGCGCCGAGGCGGGCGTGCAACTGATCTCACCCTTCGTTGGGCGCATACTCGATTGGCACAAGGCCGCGACCGGCAAGGATTTCACTGCCGAGGATGACCCGGGCGTGCTTTCGGTGCGCAGCATTTACGATTACTACAAAAAATTCGGCTACAAAACCGAGGTCATGGGCGCGTCATTCCGCAACAAGGGAGAGATCCTCGCGCTGGCGGGCTGCGACCTTTTGACGATCAGCCCCGGCCTGCTCAACGAGCTTCAATCCAGCACCGAGCCGGTCGCCGAGCGACTCAACGAAACCAGCGCCAAGGCCAGCACGCTCACAAAGATCCACCTCGATGAAAGCGCCTTCCGCTTCATGCACAACGAGGACGCGATGGCCACCGAGAAGACCGCGCAGGGGATACGCGCGTTTTCCGCCGACATCGTGAAACTCGAGCAACTCGTTGCAGGGATCCTCGGGTGATGAGGCATCGACAGCGCGCGGCTTGTGATGCAAACTGATGGCGGATGACTCTCAAAGAGCTTGGATGGAATCCGTTTTTCGAAAAAGCCTTCGCGCCGCACCGCGAAAAAGGCTGGACCCCCGCACGCCTGATCCGCGAATCGCCGATCAATTTCGGTGCTTTCCTTGAGGGCGGCGAAGAAATCGATGTCGTGCTCTGCGGGCGCGTCTGGCACGAGGCGGCGAATGATGCCGAGCTGCCGGCGGTGGGCGACTGGGTGGCGCTGGAGCTTGGCCATGAAAATCGCGATCATGTGATCCGCGAGCGGCTGCCGCGCCAGACATGCTTTTCACGCAAGATGCCTGGCAACAGCTCGCAGGCGCAGGTGATCGGTGCAAATGTCGATGTCGTGGCCGTCGTCACCGATGCCGGGGCGGACTACAACCTGCGCCGCATGGAACGCTACTTTGCATTAATCGGGCGCAGCGGGGCCAAGCCGCTGGTGCTGGTGAACAAGGCAGATCTTTGTGACAAGAAAACCAATCGCGAGGCGGCGGACCGCATCGCCGAACTTTGCCCCGCCGCCGATGTGCATGTCACCAGCGCACTGAAGGGCGAGGGGCTCAAGGTGCTCAAGCAATACCTCAAAAAAGGAACTACGATGTGCATCGTAGGTTCGAGCGGTGTTGGCAAGTCGACGCTGGTGAACCAACTCTACGGCGACGAGTGGCAATGGACGGGCGAGGTCAATGAAGCCACCGGCAAAGGCCGCCACACCACCACCTCGCGCGAGTTGGTTCCGCTGCCCGGCGGCGGCATGCTCATCGACAACCCCGGCATGCGCGAAATCCAGATGTGGACGGATGAAGGCACGCTGCGCGAAAGTTTTTCGGATGTGAGCGCGATTGCGTCCGACTGCCGCTTTGCCGACTGCGGCCACCGCAGCGATGCCGGATGCGCGATCCGCGCGGCAGTAGAGGCCGGCACGCTCGATGCCGCACGCCATGCAAGTTTCCTCAACCTCGAAAATGAAATCGCGGCTCTCAAGAAACGCGCCGAGAAACGCCAGATGGCGGTCGAGCGCTGGGCGAAACGCAACAGCCGCGTCAAGGCGCGCAACCTCGCAGACCGCATTCAGCTTGAACGCGATGAGCGCGGCGAAACTTGATCAAATCATCATGAAACCGAGATCCACCACATCGGGCATCCAAACGGCAATCGTGGCATTCGCAATCATTTGCGCCGGCGTGGCATCGTCGATGGCGCAGGTGGCGCAAATGAAAGAAGCACTGGCTGGCGCACAGAAACCAGCAACGGAAAAGCCAGAGGAAGTGCGCGCGAGGTTCGATCAATGGCTGAAGGAGTCGCGTGAGGACCTTGCAAGGATCGATGCCGAAGGAGCATCCAATGCACTGCCGCCCGGCATCTCGCAGACAGAGGTCGATGACCGCCGCCAAGACCTCGAGCAAATCATACTCACGATTCCTCGGCTTCTCAAAAATCTTGATTCATTTGGCGAGGCAAAAAAAGCAGTCGAGGCATCCAAGAATGCCAACGCCGCGTGGACCGGCTTTGCCGAGAAGCCTCCGTACTCGATCCTGATGGTCGACGAATTGCTCAACGAGCGCGACGCGATCCGCGCAAAGCTTTCGTCGCATGAGTCATCATTGCTCAACTACGAGGGCTTGGTGACCAATGCCGTCGCCGAAATGAAATCCGCCGAGGATGCCGTGAGCACGGCAATGCTGGCGGTGCGCAATGGCAATGCGATCGCCGACGGCGCCGCCAAGTGGAAACTCGAGGCGGCGCGCATTCACTCACGGCTCATGGCCTGTCGAGCGGCTCTGATCAAGAGTGCCACAGAGAACCTCAGGGAATGGAACGCTGCGGCAAAAATTGATCTCGCGCTTGTTGAGCGCAAGGTGATGCTCGCCGAAAACAACGCATCGTTCAACGAAACCGACCTCGAAAAAATCGGTCGCATTTCCGAAGAGCGAAAAAAAGCCATCCAAAAGGAAATCGAAGCAGTAGAAAAACGGCTCAAGCCGGCATTCATCGCGCGCCGCGATGCCCAGGCCGCCCTCGACGCATTGATCTCGGGCAGCACAAGCGAATCCGAAAAAGTGACCGATGGACTCGAGATGGCCAAGTACCGACTCGAGGTTACTGGCGGCCGCGTCGATGGAATGCAGTCGCTGATCGAAAATCTCGAAAGCCTCGTGCGGCTCGAGAACATGAATTTCAAGGCTTATCAGAATCGCCTCGCGATCCTGAAGGCCAAGAGCGAAAGCGAACGCGAAAAACTTCGCGCGGCGCTCGCCGCCACCAGCGATGAACTCAAGGCATGGAGCCGCGTGCTCGATAGCGAAATCGCCACTCGCACGGCCGACCTCAGCAAACTCGAAGCGCGCGCTTCATCAATCACCTCCAACGACTCGAGATTCGGCCTTCTCAACGAACAACGCGCAAGCCACAGCGAGCAGCTCACCATGCTGCAACGCATCGACCAAGCGGCCATGGCGCAAAGAAAACTGATCCGCCGCTGGATTGCCGATCACGCGCCCGCGCCGCAAAAAGAGACATTGATGGCAAAGCTCGGCCGCATCGCAAGCGACGCACCGGCAATCGTCTCCCGCATCTGGTCACTCGAGGTAATGAGCTTCGAGGAAAAAATCGAAGTCGACGGGCAAGCGATCAAAGGCCGCATCCCGGTGACGCTCGGCATGCTGCTGCGCGCGTTGTTGTTTTTCCTAATCGGTTACGGGATCGCCTCATTCATCGCCAAACGCATCCAAAAAACCATCGTTGCGCGTGGCCACATCGCCGAAGCTCAGGCGCGCACGCTGCGCAACTGGGCGATGATCTTTGTCGGCATGCTGCTGGCAATCTCGACGCTCTCGATTCTCAAAATCCCGCTGACGGTTTTTGCCTTCTTTGGTGGCGCACTCGCGATCGGCTTTGGTTTCGGCACACAAACGCTCATCAAAAATTTCATCAGCGGCATCATCGTGCTGGCCGAACGCAAGGTGCGCGTCGGCGACATCCTCGATGTCGATGGCATTGTTGGCAGCGTGACGGAGATCAACACGCGCTCATCGGTGATCCGCAGTGCCGATGAGGTCGAAACGGTGATTCCCAATTCCTTGTTTCTGGAAAACCGCGTGACCAACTGGACGCTTACCAACGCGCGCGTGCGGCGCAGCATCAAGGTCGGCGTGGCATACGGCACCTCGCCGCAAAAGGTGATGGATATCCTCACGCAGGCCGCCGCAAGGCACGGGCTCATCTGCAAAGAGCCCGCACCTTACGCGGTGTTCGAGGACTTCGGCGATAACGCTCTGGTCTTCAGCGTCTACTACTGGATCGACATCAGCGCAGGCGCCAACGCCACCGTCATTGCCAGCGACCTGCGCTTGATGATTGAGAAACATTTCACCGAAGCCGGCATCGGCGTGCCATTCCCCCAACGCGAAATGCACTTGAGCACGGATACCCCCATCGAGGTACGGATGCTCAACATAGCGAAGGAACAATCCAATTCATGAACGACGCGCATTGGATGGCTCTAGCGCTTGATGAGGCGCGCAAGGGAATTGGCAGGACGGCGCCGAATCCGCCGGTCGGGGCAGTGTTGGTGAAAGAGGGTCAACTCATTGGTCGCGGATGGCATCAACGCGCAGGCATGCCGCACGCCGAACGCGAGGCGATCGCCGATGCCGTACGAACTCATGGGCCGAATGCAACTCACGGTGCGACGGCTTATGTCACGCTCGAGCCATGTTCAACGCAGGGGCGCACGCCGGCATGCACGAGCGGCTTGATCGAGGCCGGTGTCGCGCGCGTGGTGTATGCCTGCACCGATCCGAATCCCGCACATGCCGGGCGGGCCGATGCCGTGCTCGCAGCTGCCGGCATTGATGTGCTTGCAGGCGTGTGCGAAAACGAAGCGCGGCGCATCCTGCGGCCTTTTGAAAAGGTCATCAAAACCGGTTTGCCATGGGTCATTTGGAAATCTGCGATGAGCCTCGACGGAAGACTTACGAGGCCTCCGGGCGAAGGTCAGTGGCTCACCGGCGAAGCCGCGCGACATGATGTGCAAAAACTTCGCTCGCAAGTGGATGCGATTCTCACCAGCGGCGAAACCGTGCGGAGCGATCATCCGGCGCTGACGATTCGTGTGCCGGAATTTCTCGAAGGCCGCACGCAGCCATGGCGCGTGGTGTTCACCGAAAAGCCGGAATCATTGCCACAAGACGCGCCCTTGTTCACCGATGCATGGCGCGAGCGGACTTTGGTGAGATCGGGCGCTGATC
The DNA here is from genome assembly GCA_029977225.1 of Verrucomicrobiaceae bacterium. Lineage (GTDB taxonomy): Bacteria > Verrucomicrobiota > Verrucomicrobiia > Verrucomicrobiales > Akkermansiaceae > Luteolibacter. The sequence goes on from JAPOLH010000055.1 coordinate 8,849, forward strand.
TGGAATCCGTGCTGCGCGAATTGGTACGCGAGCAGAGAATTCTTTGCGCGATGGTCGAGGCGGGCGGGAATTTTTCCGCAGCACTTTTCGAGGCGGGCTTGGTCGATGAAGTCGTCGTCTACTCCGCGCCGATTCTGTGTGGCGGTCCGGTGCCAGCGCTGGCAGGCAAGGGTTTGCCGCATTCATTGCGACTTGATGAAACCAGCTTCGAGCGCCTCGGCGACGATGTCCGTATGGGTGGCGTTATCAAAAGGCAGATGGGTAAAGATTGGGATGAGAAGAGGTAGCTTCTTCTTGGGCTTTTTACATCTTGGAGCAAGATGCTCCAAAGACGGCCTAGAGCCACATGCTCCAGCCACAATGAAGAAGCGAGTTCTTCATTCTTCCCAATAACCAATCACCAATAACTCTTCCCTCTCTGCGTCCCTTGGCGACCTTTGCGCCTTTGCGGTAATTCTTTCTGACAGTATTGGCGCCGCGAGGCCGCATCGCCCTACCGGTTGGAGAAATAAGCAAATGTCGCGGCGAGGCCTTCTTCGAGGGTGAAACGTGGCATCCATCCGGCGGCGAGCAGCTTGTCGGCACTGGCGCGTGAATGCTTCACATCACCTGCGCGTTCCGCGGCATGAATGACGCGTGAGCCAGCGCCCGCTTTGGCGAGGATTTCGCCCGCGAGTTTGTTGATCGTGATTTGGCCACCGTAACCGGCATTGAAGACACCCGTGACGCCAGCAGTTTCGGCGGCAAAGGTGAGCGCGCCGACGATGTCTTTCACATAGATGAAATCGCGCGTTTGTTCGCCATCGCCGTAGACCGTGATGTCCTCACCCTTGACGGCTTTCTCGATGAAGATCGGCACAGCGGCGGCGTAGGCACCTTTCGGATCCTGACGTGGACCAAAGACATTGAAGAAGCGAATCGCCGCCGTCTCGAGCCGTCCTTCGCGGCGGAACATGTCGAGGTAGTATTCGCCATCGAGCTTGGTGATCGCGTAGGGGCTCTTCGGTTCGGGCAGCATCGACTCGATCTTCGGCACGATGGGGTTGTCGCCGTAGATCGCGGCCGATGAGGCAAAGACCAACTTGCGCACCTTGGCGGCAGCCGCCTCTTCTAGGACATTGAGCAAACCATGGACATTGATGTCGACGCACTCGGATGGCTTGGACATCGACTCTGGCACGCTGACCAATGCGGCCATGTGGAAAATCAGATCCACCCCTTCGACCGCCTTGCGCACCAGCTCGCGATCGGTGATCGAGCCTTCGATGAAAGTGCAATCAAGCCCATCGAGGTTCTTGCGATAACCGGTGCGCAGGCTGTCGAGCACGCGGATTTCCGTGGCCTTGCCTTGGTAGTGTTCGACGATGTGGGAACCGATGAAACCGGAGCCCCCGGTGATGAGAGTTTTCATGATCGTGAACTGGGATCGGTATCAGGCCTGACGCAGGGGTGAAACCACGCGATCAGGAGAGTTTTTCCGGGTATTCGCCGGCGTCGATTGCCTTTTGGATCGACTCAACGACGAACGGCTTGTCTTCCGGGTAAGTCATGCCAAACCACGAGCTGGTGGTTTGCAGCACCGAGCAGCGGGCTTTGCCTTCGCGGATCAATTGATCGACAACGGTGGGGATGTAGCACTCGGACTTTGGCAGAGCGCCCGACTCGGTGAGGAATTTTTTGAAGGCCTCTTCAAGTTGCGCGAAGAAGACCGGATTGAAGGCCCAAAAGTTCATCGAAACAGGCGCCTCGGTTGGGATCACGCGGCGGTCGCCATTGAGTCCGGCACCGCGAACATGGCCATCACCCTCGCGGCCAATGTTCACACACTCTTCGACCTCGGCGAGTGCGCCGGAGGCATCGAGCTTGCAAATGCCGCGGTTGACCGTGCCGTGATCCGAAAGCGTGTTTTCCAGAGGATAGCCAATCATCGCCATCGCATTCGGGTTGTTCGCTTCCTTGATCAAAAAATCGGCCGCACGGGCGTAGGCATCGCGGCCGTAGAAGTCGTCGGCATTGATCACGGCGAAGGGTTCATTCACCACATCGCGCGCGGCGCGTACCGCATGGGCGGTGCCCCATGGTTTTTCACGTCCTTCGGGAACGGAGAATCCTTCGGGCAGATCGGTGAGTTTTTGGAAAACATAGTCGACCTGGATTTTGTCGGCAAATTTTGCGCCTACACTTTGCTTGAACAGCTCGGCGAAATCCTCGCGGATGATGAAGACCACGCGGCCGAAACCCGCGCGAATGGCATCAAAGACTGAGTAGTCGAGAACGGTTTCACCGTTCGGGCCCATGGGGTCCATTTGTTTGAGGCCACCGTAGCGGCTGCCCATTCCGGCGGCGAGGACGAGGAGAGTTGGTTTCATGCAGGTATGATTGGTGCCCATAATATCCAAGGCGGCACTTCCTTGGCAGATTGCCCCTAGCATGGCAATCACGGATGGCTGCGGCCTTTAGGTGCCACGAGCGCACCACGAGGAATGTGGAATCAAATCACTCAAGCGGCACGATGCGGATTTTCCCTCCGGGCTTGCGATGCATGTCCTCGCTGAGCGTGGTCGCGTTGGCTGGCGCGGCGCTGGGGGTCGCCGGCGTTGATTGATCGAGTGCGTTGCGCAAGGCGCCTTCGACCAACTGACCGCAGTGAATCTTCATTGGCGGCAACGCGCCAAGGTCGCCCGCGAGATCTTGTGCGGTGAGATGCCTTGCTTCATCGGCAGTCTTGCCGCGCAGCAACTCGGTGGCCATCGAGGCAACCGCGATGGCCGTCTGGCAGCCGAAGGCTTGAAACGACGCGCGGTCGATCACCTTACGGCCATCCTTTTCAGTGAACTTGAGCCACATCCGCAGCATGTCACCGCATTCCGGCGAGCCCACCGTGCCGACGGCATCCGCATCGCCCATCTCACCTTGATTAAGCGGCTGGCTGAGCGCTTCCCT
>JAPOLH010000056.1 GCA_029977225.1 Verrucomicrobiaceae bacterium
AAAACAACGAAATGCAAATGCAGGAAATGGCCTTCCTTTATCAAAGCACGCAGGTCGGCCAGACCGGCAAGGATGGCGAGGAAGTTGTCGTGCGCGATGTGCCCGCGCAGGAAACTTTGAGCTACGCATGGCAGGGGCTTCGCAGCAAATCTTCGATCGCGCGCGCCCGTAAGGCGCTCGATGAAGCGCTCGCCGCCCAAGGCCTCAAGGCCAGCGGTTACCGCCTGCTCGGCTACAACAGCCCCTTCATCCTGCCGTGGCGCCAGACCCACGAGCTGCAGGCACTTTTGCGTTGAGACAAGCGCCGGTTCCTTCTTGCCAGCGTGGCCCGCATCGCTTTTCCTCTCCGCCCGCACATGTCCTCACTTCCTACCGCTGACCTCCTGGCGCTCGATCTGGACGGCTTAAAAAGCCGCCTCTCGAAACTCAGGAGGTATCTTTGACATCCCCGCTCTCGAAAACGAAATCCAAACGCTCGAGGAAGCGATGGGCGCGCCCGAGTTCTGGAATGATGCGGAAAAAGCCAAATCGATTTCATCCAAAGCGGCCGGGCTGAAGAAAAAACTCGAGTCCTTTCTCAAACTCGAATCACGCAGCGGGGACATCGAAGAAGGCATCAACCTCGCCAAGGAATTCGACGATGCCGACCTCGCACGCGAGGCGATCGACAACGCGAAACAACTTGAGTCCGATCTCCGCTCGTTCGAACTGCTCACGCTGCTCGACAAGCCAAGCGACATTTCGCCCTGCTTCCTGGTCATTTCCGCCGGCGCCGGCGGCACCGAAGCCTGCGACTGGGCGCAGATGCTTCACCGCATGTACACCCGCTGGGCCGAGAGCAAAGGCTACACGGTCGAGACGCTCGATTGGCAGGACGGCGACGAAGCTGGCCTGCGCACCGCGACGCTTAAGATCACCGGCGATTACGCTTACGGCTTTCTCAAAAATGAACGCGGCGTTCACCGCCTCGTGCGTATCTCGCCCTTCGACTCGAACGCGAAACGCCACACTTCGTTTGCATCGATCGATGCCACGCCGGAAATTTCCAAAGAGATCAACATCGAGATCAACGACAAGGACGTGGAAATCACCACCACACGCTCCGGCGGCAAGGGCGGTCAAAATGTCAACAAGGTCGAGACCGCGGTGCTGCTGCGCCACCTTCCCACCGGCATCCTCATCCGCTCGACCGCTGCGCGCACTCAAGGCCAGAACCGCGAACTCGCTTACGAAATTCTCAAGGCCAAACTCTACACCATCGAGGAGGACAAACAAAAGGCCGAGTCCGAACGCGCCTACGGTGAAAAGGGCGATGTCTCATGGGGCAACCAAATCCGCTCCTATGTTTTCCAACCTTACCAAAAGGTGCTCGACCTCCGCACCGGCGAGGAAACCAACAACATCCAAGGCGTGATGGATGGCGACCTCGACGCGTTCATCGAAGCCAAACTCCGCGGCAAAGTGCGCGTCAAAGGCGCGAAGGACGAGGAGGATTGAGGCGCGCACGATAAAGCGCAGCTAGCAGGTAAAAAAGAGGCGGACCATCGGCCCGCCTGTTTGGTTTTGAGTATTTTTCAAACGCGTTTGTGGTCTGAGCAAGCCACCGTTTACAGAGAAGAATAGACAGCTGGCACATCCATGCTGACCACTTTGGGGGTGGCGCTGCGGCGTTGGATGAAAACGGATGGCGGAAGGGAAATATCTTTGGCAACCGCACCCGTGTTGTTGGTTCCTGTGGAGGTGGTGCGCCAACCGGCAGGGCTGGTGGATTTGTACCAGTACTTGATGTAAGAATTCGCTCCGTTCGGTACCCAGACGATATCCGCAGTCGAGGCGGAGCCAGAGCCGGCAATGTCACCTTGCAGTCCTGAAGTGAAGAGTGTCGCGTTTGTCGGTGGGATAATGCTGATGAGATTTTGACCTTGGGTAAGTAGCACATTTGAGCCGGTGGTTTTCACTTCGCCTGAAAGCACGAGATCCTTGGCGGCTCCCTTTTTCTCCACGACGATGCCGTCGATGTAGAGCAGCGACACATCGCCTGTCACAGCCCCAGTGTCGTTGGTGCCATTGGACGTGGTGCGCCATCCGGCAGGGTTGCCAGTCTTGTACCAGTAACGGGTGTATGTTCCCGCGCCCGTTGGAATCCAGACTTGATCGGCCGTGGAGGCAGAGGATGAGCCTGTCAGGGTGCCCACAGGGAAAATTTCCTGCAGCGTTGGGGCCAAGCGAATCTTGTAGGTATCGCCGATGGCCGCACCTGAAATTGCTGCAGGCAAAGTGATGCTGTTGCTGCTCCAGGAGACAAAGTCTTGTACCGTGCCAGACGCCGTGCCGCTGGTGATTTCAAGAACCGCAGTTTTGCCAGCGGTGATGGCCTGCGTGAAGTCGGTGTTGGTGTCCGAGAAAGTCGTGCCGGAAACCGCAGTGAAAGAACCCGATGCAATGACCGGGGTCATGAGGTTGATGCCGACCAAGTTCTGGCGGTTGGCGGCAAGCGTTTGTGTCGTGAAGCCCACCGGTTTGGTGCGAGCCGTAGTCTGTGCTGGGCTGATGCCGGTGAGGGCAAGCGCGACGAGGGTGTTGAGGGCGAAGCGGTATTTCATATCGTTTGATGAACCTTTTGGAGGATTCGTTTTTTGGTTTGGTTTGAGTTAACAACCGCCGATGGACCTTCATTGGACCACCGACGAAACGCTAAGTTTAACGATGATCACTCAATCCCAGAAACGATGACCAGCAAGGGCGAATTCCAAATGAATGCTGAATTCAGATCGAATCGCCGGTCGGAAATATGTTTGCAATTCATTGAATTACATTGAGTTACAATAAATAGATAATTCTCCGATGATGCAAAACATGCGGCAATTTGAGCCGTTTGCATCCATGATCAATTTCTCAAGACCTCAAGTTCCGCAAAAAGTGCGATATGGCGTGGTCGATTCGGGCGGCGGGCAGGTGTATTCGTCGTCCCGATCGGCATAAGGGTTTGCGAGCACGGACAACAATCGCTCGAGCACGGATAAGTCGCCGTGATCGCTTGCGGCGGTGAGTGCTTCCTCGACCTTGTGGTTGCGCGGGATTACCGCCGGATTGTGCGAGCGCATGTGGGCTGCGACATCGGTGAAAGATTGTGGTTGTCGCGCGAGCCGCTCGTGCCAACGAGTGTGCCACGCGGCAAAAGCGCCATCCGCAAAGCACGGCGCGGCGATCGATTTTTCATCGCTCAAGGCGCGAAAGCTGTGCGTGAAGTCCATGCGGTTTTGTTGCATCCATTCGAGCCACGCGTGGATGAGATCACGGTCGCTCGGCTCATCGGTCATCAGGCCAAGTTTGTTTCTCATGCCGGCGAGCCAATGGTTTTGGAAAATAGTTTCAAATTCTCCCAAGGCCTCGTTGGCGAGATCGACGGCGGTTTTTTCATCATCATGCAACAATGGCAACATTGCCTCAGCAAGTCGTGCCAGATTCCAGCGCGCGATCTCGGGCTGCTTTTCGTACGCGTAACGCCCTTGGCGATCGATCGAACTGAAAACGGTCGCGGGATCATAAACATCCATGAACGCGCAGGGACCGTAATCGATCGTCTCGCCCGAGAGCGCCATGTTGTCGGTGTTCATCACGCCGTGGATGAAGCCGACATGCAGCCACTTCGCCACCAGTGCGCACTGGCGATGCATGACCGCTCTGAAGAATTCGATGTGACGCGATGCATCGTCGGCAATTTCCGGGAAATGTCGCTGCCGCGTGTGATCGGCCAGGGCCCGCAGTGCCGCCGTGTCCTCGTGCGCGGCGGCCCATTGAAATGTCCCAACGCGAATATGGCTGGCGGCGACGCGTGTGAGCACCGCGCCGGGGAGTTCGTCGTTGCGAAACACCAACTCGCCAGTCGATGCGACCGCAAGGCTGCGAGTCGTCGGAATGCCAAGCGCGTGCATCGCTTCGCTGATGACATACTCGCGCAGCATCGGGCCCATGGCCGCGCGGCCATCACCACCGCGTGAAAACGGCGTGCGGCCGGAGCCCTTCAGTTGAATGTCAAAACGCGCGCCATTCGGCGCAAGATGCTCGCCAAGCAAAATTGCCCGCCCATCACCAAGCCCGGTGAAGTGACCAAATTGATGACCCGCATATGCCTGTGCGATCGGCTCGGCACCCTCGGGGATTTGATTGCCGGCAAAAATCCCATGCGCATCCGGTCTGGCGAGCATCGTGGCATCAAGCCCCAACGAATCTGCCAGCGCGTGATTCAACATCACCAAGCTTGGCTCTCGTACCGGAACAGGATGCGTCCGAACAAAAAACAATTCAGGCAAGCGCACGTACGAATGATCCCAGCGCCAACCTGCTTCAGCGCTCATGTCGGTGGTGGGGTGCGAGCTCACGGGAAAAAGCGGTAAACGCGAAAGGGGTGAAGAGGAAGAGTTATTGGTTGCTGGGAGAATTCAGTTTCCACCCGGGAGCAAATTTTTCCAGTCCGCCTTTGACGCCGGGTGGTGGGGCGCGCATCTTCGCCGCGATGGCCTTTGCCGATGTGTTTCCGCAGCTTCTCGAGCGCCCGACACCGCTGATGCGGCGCTTCGAGCGGATGCTTGCGGACGAGCGTGCTTACGGGCTTGAGGCCTTGGCGCGGCAGAGCCAGCAGATCACGCGTCGGCACTTTGGCAAAACGATGCGTTTGTTTGCGCCGCTGTATCTTTCCAACGAATGCGTGAACAACTGCAGCTATTGCGGGTTTTCGCGCGATGCAAAAATTTTGCGCACGACGCTGACCGTTGAGCAGGTCGTGTGCGAGGCGCGGCACTTGCACGCGCTTGGTTTTCGCAACCTGTTGCTCGTGGCTGGTGAGCATCCGAAGTTTGTTTCCGACGGTTATCTGCAGGACTGCCTCGATGCGCTCAAATCGTTCATCCCCACGCTCGGCATCGAGGTCGGCCCGATGGAGGACGATCAATATGCCGAGATTGTCGCGCACGGAGCCGAAGGCCTCGTGGTGTATCAGGAAACTTACGACCGCGAGGTTTACCAAACGCTGCACACGGCAGGGCCGAAGAAAAATTTCGACTGGCGCCTCGATTGTCCCGAGCGTGCGTACAAGGGCGGATTTCGCCGCATCGGCATCGGCGCCTTGTTTGGTCTTGCTGATTGGAAGCTCGAAGCGATGGCGCTCTGCGCGCATCTCGAATACCTTTACAAACATTGTTGGAAGGCACAGTTCACCATCGCGTTTCCGCGCATGCGTCCCTATGCCGGCAACTACGAGTATGTGCCCGATGCCGAACGCTTGCTGTCGGACAAATCATTGGTCCGCATGATCGCCGTGTTTCGGATTCTTTTCCCACAAGTCGGCATCGTTGTTTCGACGCGCGAGCCGTCGTCGTTGCGCGACGCACTGGCACCGATCGGCGTGACACACATGTCGGCTGGTGCTCGCACCGAACCCGGCGGCTACACTGGCGCGGGTAGCGATGACCTCCATCTCACGGTCAAGGGCCGCCGTGTCGAACTCGAATCACGCTCCGGCTGCGAAAAGGCCACCGAGCAATTTCAGATCCACGACACACGCAGCGCCAACGAAATTGCCACCATGCTGCGCGCGCAAACAATGGATCCGGTGTGGAAGGATTGGGACGAAGCGCTGCTCGCTGCAAACTGAAATTGGGCGCATCACTCGCGATGCGTTTGTTCTCGATCAGGATGTCTTAAGAAAAACTCTGCGCGTCCATGTCGAAAACGACGGTGACATCCTCTGGCAGTGGAGTTTTGGCGAGCACGGCTTGAACATGGCGGGTGAGCGGCCTTGCCTGACGCGAGCGCAGGGTGATTTGAAAACGGTACTGACCGTGGGCGCGCACCAGTGGCGATGGCAGCACTTCGCCAAGCGTGATGCCTGACGGCAAATCTTCCTTCAGACGTAGGTGCAGGGTTTGCAGCGTGAACTCCGCGCGGCGTTCGTGATTGGATCTCGCGGTCAGCACCGCGCAATGGCCGAAGGGCGGGAATCCGAACTGCCGACGGAATTCCATTTCCTGTTCGGAAAATCCATCGAAGTCGTGACGCCGCGCAAATTGGATCGATGGAGAGTGTGGCGTGAAGGTTTGCACGATCACTTCGCCTTCGAGGTCGCCGCGCCCCGCGCGTCCCGCGACTTGCGTGATGAGTTGAAAGGTCCGCTCGCCCGCGCGGAAGTCGGGGATGTGTAGGCCGAGGTCGGCATTGAGAATACCAACGAGCGTGACATTCGGGAAATGCAGGCCTTTGGCGATCATCTGCGTGCCTATGAGCACATCGATCTTGTGCGACTTGAAGGCATTGAGCGTGTCGCGCAGCGCGTGTTTGCGGCGCATTGCATCGGCATCGATGCGTGCGATTTTTGCCGTAGGCAAAACTTTGGCGAGCACCTCCTCGACCTTCTGCGTGCCGTAGCCTTGCAGGATGATCGCCGGATCTTTGCACTCTGGGCATTTGCGCGGCACGATCGCCTGATGCCCACACACATGGCACACGAGGCGCTCGTCGCTGCGGTGATAGGTGAGTGCGACCGCGCAGTGCGGGCATTGGCAGACGTGGCCGCACTGCGGGCATTGCAATGAACGTGCGAAGCCGCGGCGGTTGAGAAATAAAATCGATTGCTCGCCTTTTTCCAATCGCTGCTCGAGCGCGCTGCGCAGTTTGTCCGAAAGCATGGCGGGCCCACCCTTACGCTTGGTGGCCTCGAGCCGCATGTCGACGACGCGCACCATCGGCATCGATTGTCCATCAGCGCGCTGATCAAGCCGCACGACCTGATATTTTTTCAACTGCGTGTTGTGCCATGATTCGAGCGACGGCGTTGCCGAGCCAAGCACGATCGAGCATTTTTCAAATGACGCGCGCAGCACCGCAACATCGCGTCCGTGATAACGCGGCACGCTTTCCTGCTTGTAAGTGTTTTCGTGTTCTTCATCGACGAGGATCAGCCCGAGATCCGGCAGCGGCGCAAACACCGCCGATCGCGCGCCGATGACGATGCGCGCCTGGCCCTTGCGAATGCGATGCCATTCGTCGAAGCGCTCACCTTGCGAGAGATGCGAATGCAAAACAGCCACCTTGTCCTGCATCGCCGCGAAGCGTGATTTGAATCGCCGCACCGTTTGCGGGGTCAGCGAAATTTCTGGCACGAGCACCAACACGGTTTTGCCGCGATCCAGCACCGCTTGCGCGGCTTGCAGATAAACTTCGGTTTTCCCCGAGCCGGTGACGCCAAGCAAAAGGATCGGCGCCGGCGTCTCTGTTTCGAGGCTTTGCACAATCGCTTCCAACGCGGCTTGCTGGCCTTCGTTGAGTTGCAGCGGCGAAGATCCCACCACTTCGTCGAGACCCTCGGCTTCCGGGTCGCGACGAACTTCTTCGGACTCGATGCGCACGAGGCCGGATTTTTCCAAAGCCTTCAATGCGGCGTTCGCACCATCGCCGAGCTCGGTCACCGCCATGCGGTTTTCTGGTGCATGATTCAAAATGCTCAGGATCACATGTTGCCGCGGCGCGCGGCGCGCGAGTTTTTCCATCGCCTCGGCATCGGGTTGCTTTGCGAGCACCGCGACCCTGCGGGTCTTGGCGGAATTTTCCTCCGACCTCACCGCCTCGGGCAACAGCGAGCGAATCACTGTCTCGATGCCACAGCCATAATACCCCGCGATCCACTCGCCCATGCGTAACAGAGCGGGGGTCACCAGTGGCTCGGGATCGATCAGCGCCTCAACTTCACGCAGGCCGAAGTCCGCCTGCGCCGGCTCGACCACCGCCAGCACCGTGCCCGTGGCGTGCTTGCGCCGCAAAGGCACCCGCACCCGACAACCCGCGCGCACGGACACCCCGGTCGGCACGGCGTAGTCAAACACCAGCTCCGAGGGGCCATCGATCAGCACGCGGACATTCACCGCCCCAGCATGCCCGGCCCGCCAATCCCGGCCAAGACGCAATTCTCCAGACCCATGAAATTAAATGTTCAAATGAACATATTTTTCCTTGCGCGGCCGAAATGGCCGTGCTCCAGTGAGGGTGAATCCCAATTCATGAGATTATGAAAACAATGACACAAAACCTGACCCAGAATGAAACCCGTCCGGTCGCCATCAACGGCCGCAGCACCGGAAACCGCCGCTCCAGCGCCAAACCGGAAGCCTCCGCCGCGGAGGATGCCGACCCGCGTGGCACGGAGTTCCCTGCCGACTACACGATCTACAAGCCGAACCCGCGCACGACCGGCGGTGTGGTCCGCTTCAGCCTCAACCGCGCCAAAGCGGCGCTGTTTGTCGATGCCGCCAACCAATCGGGCGAGAAACAATTCGACTGGGAAAACAAGATCACCATGAAGTGGAATCTCAGCGATATCGGCCAAGTTCTCGCAACCCTGCAAGGCGGCCTCACTCAGGCGAAACTTTTCCATCAGTCGGAAAAAGCCAACAGCACCTTCGAACTCACCGTCCGCGATGATCCCGGCCGTGCTCCCTACCTGCTCGGCATGTCGCGCCAAATCGCCGCCGACAAATCCGTGCGTAAGGTCGCCATCCCGCTCACCCATGGCGAAGCCGCCGTCCTCGAAGCCACCCTTCGCACCGCTGTATCAAGGCTGATCGGCTGGTGAGTCGCTGGTTTCTGATAGCTCGTTGGTTCGCTAGGGCGTGTCTCGATGCAAGGGTCGGGGCACGCCCGCGCATGGACTCGTGGCGGCGCTTTTCAAGTCCATGGCCGAGCCCCCTTGAGCATGCGACCTCTGCATTCTCTTACCAACAACATCCAACCGATGACCTCCAACTCTCCCCTTCTCTTGAAACTTGAAACTTCATCATTTTCATGGTGCACCATTCAGGCATGCCCGAGACCAAGCCCACAATCGAGACTCGCGAGGAGGTGATGTTTTTCGACACCGACTGCGGTGCAGTGGTCCATAACCTTGCCTATTTGCGCATGATCGAAACCTGCCGCACGCGGCTGGCAGCATTGATGGGCATGGATCTGCGCACGATGTCGGAAACCCAAGTGTTTCCGGTCGTGGTTCGCACTGAGATCGATTACCAGCGCCCGGCGAAATTGGGCGATTGGATCACGATCCGCGGCGGACTCGATGAAATTTCCCGCGCCCGCTTCTGGTGCGCCTTCGAAATGATCCGTGAATCCGACGGCGCGACCCTCGTCACCGCGCGTCAGGCGCTAGCCCTTGTCGCGATGCCCGCCGGCAAGCCCCTGCGCCTCCCTGCCGAATGGGCCAAGCGCTGGGAGTGAGCCCCGCTTTCGGCCTTCGCTTTCAATTTCTTGCCAAATTACGCAGGGTGGCTTTCACTCCGCCCTGCTCCACCCATGGCCCTCATCGTTCAAAAATATGGCGGCACTTCCGTCGGCTCGCTCGATCGCATTCGCAATGTCGCTGCGCGCATCAAACGCACGCGCGATGCGGGCAATCAAGTGGTCGCCGTGGTATCCGCGATGTCGGGCGTGACTGATGGCCTGATCAAGATGGCCAAGGATCTTTCGAGCAATCCCTGCGAGCGTGAGCTCGATGTGTTGCTGGCCACGGGCGAGCAGCAATCGATTGCGCTGGTCACCCTCGCCTTGCGCGAGCTTGGCATCGATGCGGTATCGATCACCGGTCGCCAGGCCGGCATCCACACGACTGGCTCGCACACCCGCGGCCGCATTCTCAACATGGATCCCACGCTGATGCGCGGTTTCCTCGACGAAGGTAAAACACTGGTCGTCGCCGGCTTCCAAGGGATCACGCCCGATGGCATGATTCACACCTTGGGCCGCGGTGGATCCGACCTCACGGCCATCGCGGTGGCCGCGGCGTTGAAGGCCGATGTCTGCCAGATCCTCACCGATGTCGATGGCGTTTACACCTGCGATCCGCGGGTGGTGAAAAACGCGCGCAAGCTGCCGGAAATTTCCTACGATGAAATGCTCGAGATGGCCTCGTCCGGATCGAAGGTCATGCAATCGCGCTCGGTCGAGTTTGCCAAAAAATTCGGCGTTGTTTTCGAAGTCCGCTCCTCCCTCAACGATAACCCAGGTACCCTCGTGTTAGAAGAACATCCCAACATGGAAAATGTCGTCATCCGCGGCGTGTCGATCGAACGCTCGCAGGCCCGCGTCACGATCACCGGCATCCCCGACGAACCTGGCATGTCCGGCCGCATTCTCGGCGCGCTCGGTGAGGCGGAGATCAACCTCGACATGATCATCTCGAACATCGCGCATGATGGCTTTGCGCGTCATTCGTTCACCATGCATTCGAGCGACCTCGGCCGCGCGCAAGCCGCGCTCAAGCCTCTGCTCTCGGAACTCTCGCAATCGAAAATCGAAACCGAGGCCGGCATCGCCAAACTCTCCGTCGTCGGCATCGGCATGCGCTCGCACTCGGGCGTCGCCGCCAAGATGTTCAAGGCTCTCGGTGATGCAGGCATCAACATCGGCATGATCTCCACCTCGGAAATCAAGATCGCCGTCACCGTCGAGGAAAGCCGCATCGAAGATGCCGCCCGCGCCGTGCACGATGCGTTCAAGCTCGATCAAGCGCCGGTTTAAGAGGAGAGGTTCAAGTATTCAGTTTCAAGAGAAGACGGAAGACTTGGAGACAGAAGAAGCTAAAAAAAGCGGCTTCTTCATCCTCTGTCTCCTTGAAACTTGAACCTTATCTCTTACCACACACTTCTTCGTCCTTGCATGGCGCGGAGGAGGGTGAGTTCGTCGGCGTGTTCGAGTCCGCCGCCGGCGGGTAGGCCTTGGGCGATGCGGGTGAGGCGGCAGTTTTTGCCGCGCAGCATTTCGGCGATGTAGTTGGCGGTTGCCTCGCCTTCGACATCGGATCCGAGGGCGAGCACGACTTCGATTTCACCACCGGTGACGAGGGTGGCATCGATGCGTTGCAAAAGTTCGGGGATGCGCAGGTCTTCTGGCGACACGCGGTCGAGTGGTGAAAGTTTTCCGCCAAGGCAATGATAGCGGCCGGTCATCGCGCCCGATCGTTCGAGCGGCAACACATCGGTCGCTTGCTCGACGACGCAGAGAAAATGGCTGTCGCGTTTTGGGTCGTCGCAAATGCCGCAGGATTCGGCGGTCGCGAAGAAGCCGCATGTCGGGCAGGGGTGGATCGTTGCACTGGCGGTTTCGAGCGCGGCGGCGAGTGATTGGGGCTCGGCCTTCGGGTGCTGCATGAGCCACACCGCGATGCGTTCGGCACTTCGCGGACCCACGCCCGGCAAGCGCTTGAGTTCAGCGATCAGGCTTTTGAAAGCGTCGGGAAAATCTGCGCGGCTCATGGATTTTTCTTGGGAAATTCATCACCGGGCATGCGGTGATTGAGGGTATAAAACATCGCGCAAAGGCCCGACCACAAGGTGGCGATGAATGGCGCCGCAACCTCCGGGCGGTGGGCCGCAAGGCTCAGTACCGGCGCCCATGCGAGCACCATGAACAGTGTGGCAAACCACAAAAACAAACGACGCGTGTGACCGGGCACGGCCAGCACCTCCCATGCGACGCCAAATGCAAAGAGCCATGCCGCAATCCAGATCACGGCTTCGGGCAATTCTTTGGAAAACTTTTCGGCCCCGTTTCGCGAAACAAAACCGGCGATCAGCCGATCGGCGTGCTCCAAAAATCCCAGCAGGTCGAGTCCCGCGGCAAGGATCAGCGACATGCTTCCAATCGCCACACCTGGCACCAGCACATGACCGACGCGCCTT
>JAPOLH010000057.1 GCA_029977225.1 Verrucomicrobiaceae bacterium
AAGGCCTCCTCCGCATGTTGAGTAAACATGTGAAAATTCAAAACTCAGCGCCATGACCATGACAGCATCAAAAAGCAAACATCCCATCAAGATCGCAAGCTACCGCAATATGGTGTCCCGCATGGTGGCCTTAATCACTTTGGCATCAGCCATGCTCGCGACCTTGCCCGCTCACGCCGAATCACCAACGGCACCAACAAAGACAGCGAGCGTGAATGCCCAAGTCGCACTCAACGCCTACCAAGGCCTGATCGAAGAGCACCTCACCGGCGTGCTGCGCTGCATCAAGGTCGTCGCCGCAAGCCCCGAAGCGCAATCGGCAGACTGGGCACGCACAAGACCGATGCTCGATCGCCTCGACAAGGAACTCGAGACCGATGCCTCCGTGTGGTTCGCGATGCCCGACGGCAAATACTACTCAACCAGCGCAGACGGACTCACCGAGCAAAACCTCGGCGACCGCTCGTATTTTTCGCAACTGATGGCAGGCCAGGATGTCGAAGGTGATCTGGTCGTGAGCAAATCCACAGGCCACCGCTCGGTCATCGTGGCCACACCCGTAATGGCAAACGGCAAGGTCGTGGCCGCCATCGGCGTCTCACTGCGCCTGCGCCTGCTCTCGCAGTTTGTTGATGAAAACACGCAGCTGCCGGCCAACATGTATTTTTACTCGATGAACTCCGATGCCTTGATCTCAACCCACCGCAACATCGACCGCATGTTCAAGCATCCGACCGACATCGGCGATGAAAGCCTCGGCCCGATTTTTACCAGCGCACTTGCAAAAGAAAATGGCCGTCTGGATTACAAGCTGCATGAAAAAAACATCAGCGCCATCTTTCAGAAATCCAAGACTCTCGGCTGGCATTTCTTCATCGCATGGCAAGACGATTAAAGCTGTTTGCGAAATACCCGAATGTCAAAATGCCCCTCGGGCTCTACGCCATCGAGCATCCAAAGCGCCAGTCGCCGCGCCATGCCCGGCGCGTAAAGAGAACCCTTCGAGCCTAGTCCGTTGAACATCCAGCCACCTGCCTCCATCGGGCCGATGAGTGGCTCGCTGCGCCTAAGAATAGGTCGTACACCGGCTTCGTGCGCGACGATTTCAAAATCTGCACCACCCAACTTCATCGCGATCCGCCGCAAACGTTCCATGCCAGCTTCACTCGGTTCCATATCAAGCCGCTCCCACTCGTAGGTCGACCCAAGCTTGAAGCACCCAGCACCCACCGGCACCAACCACCCACCGGCACCCACGCGAATGAACGACTCATCCCAATCCGCCGCCCGCACAGTGAGAATCTCACCCTTCGCACATCGCGCCTCACCATGCATGCCACTCACCAAACCCGCCGCACCATCACACCACACCCGCGCCTTCACATCGCGATCAAACGCAGCCTCCGATTTGCGATAAATCCCCTCCGCCTGGAAAAATTCCCGCGAGAGATCGACAAACATTTTCACATCGAAACGACCACCACCCCTGATTTCAAAACCTCCCGCCCACCCATCCTGCTTCGCAAGTTCCCGGCCAACCCAAACCTCCACATCCGCACGCGCCGCCTTTACCTGCATCTTCGCCCACTCGTCATCATTTCCCGCCAAACGCATGATCGGCATCGGATGCCACAATACCACCTCAAGGCGTTCCTCAACGCGTCGGTAAAGATCCAAGGCCTCCGGCAAAAATTCGCCAATCATCGGACTGGGTTCGAAGTTTTTTCCGGTCACTGGATTCACCAAACCCGCCGCCACCCGCGAGGCAGCAATGCCGCACTCACGGTCGATGATTTGAAAATCCACGCCACGCTCCCACAACTGCCACGCAAGACAGGTGCCGGCCAAACCTTGCCCGACAATCGTCCAGTCCACTCCGCTGTCACTCACTTCGGACACAACGCATCATTCGGATCACTCCAAGACGGATCGTAACCCTTGGCATAGTTGAACAAATGCCGGTGAAAGTACGGCACGAAATCCGCACGCTTTGCCGCAGGCAAACTTTTGAAAATCGCATCATTCACCGCGCGCGTCACCTTCTGCATCAAATGCAAGGTCAGCTGGCGCCCCTTGCGAGCCCGCTGCACCTGCTTGTGGTTCAGTTGCTCTTCAGAGTTCTCCACCAGCTGATGCGCGGTCAGCCCCCAGCGCTCCATCAAAGCCTCTACCGGCTGCACCCCATGATCCCGCGTCGCGTCGTTCATGAACGGACCCTACACCAACACCCCGCCACCCATAAGCACAAAATCCCGCAGCTCATTTCGATTGCCAGCACCGCGCGATTCCTGCTTTTTCATGCAAACCAGCTACCATCCGATGCTTTCCTACCTCACTCGCCTGTTTCCGCTCTGGATGTGCCTCAGCGTCGCCCACGCACTCTGGATGCCCAAGGCGTGGCTACCGCTCAACAACCCCACCCTCACGGTTGGCGTCCTCGGCGTGGTGATGCTCGGCATGGGCCTCACCTTGAGCATCGACGACTTCCGCCGCATCGGCCGGATGCCACGCGCGGTCCTCATGGGCTTCATCGCGCAATTCGCCACCATGCCCGCCCTCGGTTGGGGCATCGGAAAATTTCTCAATCTGCCACCCGCCTACGCGGTCGGTCTCATCCTCGTCGGTTGCTGCCCCGGCGGCACCGCATCGAACCTCATTACGCTCATCGCCCGCGCCAATGTCGCGCTCTCGGTGATCATGACCGCCTGCTCGACCCTCGCCGCCGTGGTCCTCACCCCGCTCTTCACCCAAGCACTCGCCGGATCGATCGTCGAGGTCAACGGTTGGCTGCTCTTCAAACAAACCCTGCAGGTGGTGATCATCCCCGTCCTGCTTGGCGTGATCCTCAACAGCCGCGCTCCCAAACTCGTGCGACGCATTCTGCCCGTCGCTCCGATTCTTTCAGTGCTTGGCGTCTGCATGATCTGCGGCGCGGCCATCGCCGCATCTTCAAAGGAAGTTCTCGCTTACGGCGGCGAACTCATGCTCGCCGTTTTCATGCTTCACTTCTGCGGCTTTGTGATCGGCTACCTCGTCACCCGCCTCTCCGGTTTCAATGAAGAAATCGCACGCACCATCTCCATCGAAGTCGGCATGCAAAATTCCGGACTCGCTATCGTACTCGCCAAACAAGGCTTTCCCAACCTGACACTCGCTCCCGTCGTCGGCGCCGTCTCAGCCGTCACTCACTGCCTCATCGGCAGCGTCTTCGCCGCCATCTGGAGCCGCTTCACCCCAAAAAATTACGATACAGAAAAATCCTCCCCCACCTAATCGGGCGACACCTCTTCTTGATTCTTGTCTCTAATGCCTTCCACCGTCTCACCGGAAAAAATCGCCATGCTCGAACAAAGCATGGCGTCCCTGGGAATTCGCGAAGAGGACCTGCTCGAAAAATTCGTGCGCGGCTCGGGCTCAGGCGGACAAAAAATCAACAAGACCTCCAATTGCGTCTTTCTCAAACACCTGCCCACCGGCGTCTGCATCAAATGCCAGATCGACCGCTCGCGCGAAATGAACCGCTTCCTCGCGCGTCGCGAACTCTGCGATCAACTCGACGCGATCCGCCAAGGCAAGGCCATCGCCAAAACCCAGGCGATCGAAAAATTGCGCCGCCAAAAACGCCCGCGATCCCAACGCTCCAAACAACGCTCCGTCGCCGACAAACGCGCTCTCTCCCAAAAAAAATCCCTGCGCCGCTCCCCTGGCAACGATTAGGCGCACCCTAAGAAGACACGACACTCCTATCGTGCACGAAAGGCATCAAAGACCCTGTACTCTCCTCAGCATTCAACAGCCTTCGTGCGAAATTCCCAATTTTCCGCTTTTCAGCAACGCGGCTTTTCCGCATCAACCAAGGCCATGGACCGCTGGCTTTTGATCGCCTCCACCCTGCTCGCCCTCATCGGCGGCGTTTGGGGCATGACCTCAGTCCATCGCAACCGACGCAGCCACTGGACCATCATGTGGATGGCCATGGCCTTCGCGCTGCAAACCGGATTTCTGACTGTTCGCGGTGAAGCCCGCGCTGCCTGCCCGCTCGCCGACCCAGGCGAGATCCTCGCCTACCTTGCATGGTCACTCACGCTGTTTTATCTACTCATCGGTCCCGCCTACCGGATTTCATTGCTCGGCGTCTTTACCGCACCAGTGGTTGTCCTATTTCAAACCATCGCACTCACACCCGGCGTGTTGGATGCGACGCCCTTGAAAATTCCCGGTGGCAATGCATGGCATGAAACCCACACCGCAACCTCGGTGCTCGCTTACGGCGCCCTCGCCCTCGCTGCCGTCGCCGGCGTGATGTTCCTGGTCCTCGATCACCAACTCAAGGAACACCATCTGAAAAGCGGACTCTTCCGCAACCTACCACCCGCCCGCGCACTTCTCGTCTCTCTCAACCGCCTGCTGCGTCTGGGCATCATCCTCCTCACGCTTGGCATCATCGCCGGCTTCATGATGCCGCGTTCGCCATCCGCCACAGGCCACCTCGTCGCCGCGCTGATTGTTTGGGCCGGCTACGCTCTGCTTCTCTGGATCCAGTCAACACGCGGCCTCACCGGACGCCGCATCTCGCTGCTGGCCATCGCCCTCTTCCTGCTCTCACTCGGCGTCTTCGCATTCGTCTGATGGAACTGCTCTGCCTCGGCCTCAACCACCGCACCGCACCCGTCGAGGTGCGGGAAAAATTTGCTGTGGTCACCAGTCACCTCGGCACCGCAGCACGCGAGCTCACATCACTCGAAGATATCACCGAAGGAGTCGTGATCTCGACCTGCAACCGCACCGAGTTCTACTTCGTCGCCCCCAATGCCGAATCGGCTTTCGCAAAACTCGAATCCCACCTCGCCGCCAAGACCTCAATGCCGGAAGGCATCAACCCGCATTTCTACCGCAAGGAAAAATCCTCGGTGCCACAACACCTCTGCCGCGTGGTCAGCGGACTCGACTCGATGATGCTCGGCGAAACGGAAATCTTTGGTCAGGTCAAACAAGCCTACCAGGCCGCCCTCGATGCCGGCACGACATCCGGTATGCTCAATCGTCTCTTCCAACGCGCCTTCGGCATCGGCAAAAAAGTCCGCACCGAGACTTCCATTCAGGAAGGCGCGACCTCAGTCGGCAACGTCGCAGTCGAACTCGCGGAAAAAATCTTCGGCCACCTCAGCGACAGCGAAGTCATGCTTATCGGTGCCGGCGAAATGAGCCGCATCACCGCCCAAAGCCTCGTCTCCCGCGGCGCCCGCTCGATCTTCGTCGCGAACCGATCGCACGATCGCGCCATCGAGCTCGCCGCCGAAATGGGTGGCAGTGCAGTCACTTTCGACGATTGGCAGCGCGTGCTGGAACGGGTCGATGTGGTGATCTCCTCAACCGGTTCTCCCCACACGATCGTCCATCGCGCCGATATCGAAAAAGCCCGCCGCGCACGCAAATACCGTCCACTCTTTCTCATCGACATCGCCGTCCCGCGCGACATCGAGCCCGCCGCCGGCGAAATCGAAGAAGTCTACCTCTACGACATCGATACCCTCGAACAACTCGCCGAAGGCGCACGGACACGCCGCCAAGAACAGATCCGCGAGTGCGAACGCATCATCGATGCGGAACTCGCAAAAAATCGCCTGGTTGGCAGCTGATCGAGATAAAAAATTTTCCCGCCGCATCATCCGGCTTTTCCCGTTTGCCTCATGCGCGGGATTCCGACACATTCCACCACATGCCGAAATCCAATGATCAAAACCGCGTGATCGTGAAGGTCTTCCTTTACGGCATCCAGCCACAAATCTGGCGCCGCTTCTCGATCGGCACCGATGCGACTTTCATCGCCCTCAGCAATGCGATCCAAGCGGCGATGGGCTGGGAAGACAAACACCCGCACGAATTCCGCCACGGCAAAGGCAAACGCCTCGTCGATGTCATTGGCCCCATCGGCCTTCAGGACCAAGTGCTCGGCGATTTCCAGGACGAGGCACAACTCACCGTCGGCGCCTTCCTCGGCAAACGCCGCCTGCCGATTCGCATGCTCTATCGCTACGACTTCGCCGACGAATGGATCCATGAAGTGGTCTTCGAAAAATCATGCGCCGGCGAGGGCGGGCCTCAAATGCTCGAAGGTGAACGCGCCTGCCCGCCCGAAGACTTCGGCGGCACCTTCCAATACATGCAGGCATTGCACGGCGAAATCGAATGGATGAACCCGGGCTATGACCCAACCGCCTTCGATCCCAAGGCAGTTTCCTTCGAGTCGAAAAAATCACGCAAGGCACGTTGATTGATTGGTAGGTTCAAGCACTTTGAGCACCTGCAAACATTTCATGACGCATGCTGCCCGAGCTTGACTTGAACTGGTCGCGAGCCCATCGGTAGTTGCGTGAAAGTTCTATCCAAGCTCACCTGTCTTGCCACCGTGCTGATGATGCACGGCACGGCGCTTGCGGAGCAGGAAACTCCCCGCGCCGAGACATTTGGCGAGGCAGAGGTCATTGCCGACCCGGTCACTCAAGATGTCGTGCAATCAGCCATCAGCGCCGTCGCCGCACTCGGCAACGAAGTGGTGCTCGGCCGCTACCAGATCGCTCTCGATCGCATGAACCCGTTATGGAAGGAACGCATTGCTCAACGCATGGGCGGCATGCAGGCACTTGAGCAACAACTCGCAAAGGTCCCCGAGGAGATGGTCCGCCAAGGCATCAGCATGCTATCCTCCAAACCTGAAGGCGCACCCATGGTTCACCAGGTCGGCCCCACAAAAAACAAGGCCGGCGAGCTTGTTTACACCAAGTGGCTGGTACTGGTTCCCACCATGACAAAATTTCGCCTCATTCGCGAAGGCACCACCAAACCGCTCGTCATCGATAGCATCGGCTATCAGGTCGCCATCTCCAACAAGGACAAGCTCGATTGGACCTTCATCGACGGCGCAGGCCTCAAGGCCAGTGACCTCCGGGGGCTCTTCATCACGCTGCCAATCAACATCAAGCTGCCGCCCGTCAGCAAACGCGAAGCTCGTTAACCATCCATCATGCCATCAAAGAATAAGGCAACCACGCAGGACAGCCTGCTCCATCGCAAAATGCTCGCGCTCTGGAAACGCGGCGAAAGCGAATATTGCGAAGTGCGAGGCTCCAACATTCATGGTCGCGGAGTCTACGCCACCACATTCATCCCGAAGGACACACGCGTCATCGAGTACGTCGGCGAAATCATCGACAAACGCGAGAGCGATCGCCGCGGTAACTCACAGCAACGCAAGGCACAGAAAAATGGCGACGCCGCCGTCTACATCTTCACCCTTACGAAAAACTACGACCTCGACGGCAATGTCCCCTGGAACATTGCCCGTCTCATCAACCACTCCTGCGCTCCAAACTGCGAAGCCTGCATCGTCGGCCGCAGAATCTACATCGATGCCATCCGCGACATCCAACCCGGCGAGGAACTGAGCTTCGACTACGGCTTCGATGTCGACTGCTTCGAAGACCATCCCTGCCGCTGCGGCAAGCCTGAGTGTGTCGGCTACATCGTCGGCAAAGACCAGTGGCCCGAGCTCCACAAAAAACTCGAGACGAGAAACACCTTCAGGCCCAAAGTGCCGGCTTCAGCGCAACAGGCATGCGGCACCGAATCGATGGATTCCGACACCATCATCAAGCTGCCAGCATCAGCTTGATGCCCCACCAGACGAGCGACCCAGTCGCGGCCACCAGCAACACCAGCAGCAACATGCTGCGCTGATATTCCCGCTTCTCATTCGAAAGAGCACCACGGGAAACCACAAGGTTCTCGTACTTCTTGCGACCCGCTCGCGCGTCGAGATCGTCGGGCGGCGGAATCGTCCGCTCCTGCTCCTGCCTCTGCAAAGCGATCTGCACCCTGTGCCGAGCATACTCCATCTCGAGCCGCTTGAGTTCCTGCTGCTTCTCGCGAATCTGGTCGAGCTCGATGTCCTCCTTGAAAATCATGCGCAAATCACGACAGCAAGGCCGCGCTATTTGAGGTAGTAAACCACCAACGCCGCAGCTCCCATGATCAGCAGCGGCAGGTTGAATGCAAATCCGTTGCGAAGGTTGGAGATAAACTCGGTGTTCTCGCGACCGCGCGACGCCGAACGTGCCTTCTTCGAAGCGCGCCCGAAGATCGCACCACCACGGGTACCCTCGAAGTGCGATGCGGCCTGATCATACTCGTCGGCCGCGATGTCGATCGCCATACCGGCTCTCTCGAGCTTTTCGGAAAGATTGTCGCGAGTCCAATTCTCTGGATTGATCTTTTGAATCTTGTCGAGATGGTCGGCAAAACATACCCGGCATTGCTCGAGGTCCTCCGCCTCGTTGCGCATCTCAAACAGCTCGCGATCAATCAGCGTCAAAGCCGATGTCAGACGCTCGCTCAACTCGACCTGCTGCGACACAAACACCCGCTTGCGATTGGTCAACTCCTCGAGCTCCTGCCGCTCGCGCTCGAGCTCCTCGCGCTGCTGCTGAATTCTCTCAAGCTCCTCTTGCGTGTCTTTGAGGCGGCGATCGTACTCTTCCGAGCCGCGCCCGGAGGCGACCGCTGATGGCATCTCAAGCTGCGTTGATCGGATCCGAATGCGCTGGGTGTACTCGCCGGTTTGGGACATGGTGGTAGGTAAAGTTCTTAAGACAGCCCCGCCTTAGCGCTTTTTTTCCGAAATCTCCAGCAAAATATTTCGGATTTGTTGATTATCTAAATTTCGGAGGGAATGCCCCAATCGATTGAAAGCAAAGCCGCGCTTGTTTCACTAAATGTAAAACATCGAACCCGCCTGGTTGGCCACGATCGACTCGAGCGTAATCCCATCCAGCGCCTCTGTCACATCAGCCGAAACCTTCTCCCAAGCCAGCTTCACCGCCGCCCCGGATTCGCCACCGCCCATCACCGAGCACTGCAGCAAAGTTGGATCCACCGCCTCGACCACCTGCCGCAGCGTGATGGCCTCGGCACTCTTAGCCAGCAGATAACCTCCCGCCCTGCCCCTGCGACTCTCGACCAAACCAGCTCGCCGTAAATCATTGAGAATCTGCACAAGGAAATTTCCCGAGACCTCTTCTCGTTGCGCCACATCCTCGAGCTGTGTTAGGGTCCGCCCGTCATGGTGCTTCGCAAGCTGTGCCATGGCCCTGCAGGCGTATTCCAATTTCTGCGAGATCTTCATGAGTGCATCCCAACAAATCACCGGGCAGCCGGCCAGCAAGAATCCCCCTGCAGCCAAACCCAGCGCCGAAATCGTGGAATTCTGGCCCCTGCTTCGCGAAGAGGCCCAGCGCATCGCATCGGGCGAACCAACCCTCATCGCGCTGGTCGACGATGTGATCCTTTCCCGCGATTCTGCCGCGGCCGCGCTCGGTGCGCGCTTGGCGCGTCGCCTCGCCCGCGAGGACATGCCACGCAGCATCATGGAGCCGCTACTCTACGGGGTCTTCGAGCGACACCCGTCGATTGTCGACTGCGCGATGCGCGACCTTCTCGCCATCCACGAACGCGATCCAGCCTGCTTCTCGCCACTCGAGCCCTTGCTCTTTTTCAAAGGCTTTCTCGCACTCACCACCTACCGGGTTTCACACCAACTCTGGCAGGATGATCGCCGCTGGCTCGCGCTCTACCTGCAAAGCGTCGCCAGCGAGGCCTTCGCCGTCGATATCCACCCTGCCGCACGCATCGGCTGCGGTATTTTGCTCGATCACGCGACGTCGTTTGTGGTCGGTGAAACCGCGATCATCGAGGACGATGTCTCGATCCTCCATGAGGTCACTCTCGGCGGCACCGGCAAGGAAACGGGCGATCGCCACCCGATCATCCGCTCAGGCGTTTTGCTCGGCGCAGGCGCGAAAATCCTCGGCCGCGTCGAAATCGGCACTGGGGCCAAAGTCGGCGCAGGCAGCGTCGTGCTCAACGATGTACCACCACACACGACCGTCGCCGGCGTGCCCGCCATCATCGTCGGCGAGGCAATCGAAGCAAACCCAGCGATCGAGATGAACCAACACCTCGACTGCCGTGGGATGATCTGAATTTTTCCCAGCTCACCAGCCAACGCCATGCCACCCCGCTCGTCGATCACCCTGCGCAAGCTCATCGACAGCGTCGGGACAGTCGATGCGGTAGGCGTCGAGGAACGCGTCGCGAAGTACGGCACTCGTAGTATCAAAAAAAAATCGAAGTTGTTCGGACTACGCCTGGCGGCGAGCATGATCGATCTCACCACGCTCGAAGGCAAAGACACACCGGGCAAGATTGCCTCGATTTGTCGCAAGGCTTTGCGCCCGCATGAGTCCGCCGATGTGCCGCAGGTCGCTGCGGTCTGCGTTTATCCAAGCATGGTGAAACACGCGATCAAACACCTGCGCCATAGCCAGGTCTGTGTGGCCTCGGTCGCCACCGCATTTCCCTCCGGCCAAGCACCACTCAAAACCCGACTCGCCGAAGTCCGCCAAGCAGTCGCCGAGGGCGCACACGAAATCGACATGGTCATCAACCGCGGAGCCTTCCTTTCCGGAGAAATCGACCTCGTTCAGGACGAAATTTCCGCCGTGTTGGAAGCCTGCGGACCCTCAACCCTCAAGGTCATTCTCGAAACTTCCGAGCTCGAAACCTACGACAACATCCGCGCGGCATCGTTCCTCGCCATGCGCGTTTTGCGTCCCGGCGATTTCATCAAAACCTCCACGGGCAAAACATCCGCCAATGCCACGCTCGCAAATCACCAGGTGATGCTCGACGCGATCCGCGACCACTACCTCGACACCGGCGTCGCGATCTCAATGAAACCCGCCGGCGGCATCCGCACCGCAAAGCAGGCACTCCAATTTCTCGTCGCCGTGAAGGAAACGCTCGGCGATGCATGGCTCAACAACACCCGCTATCGCTTCGGCGCATCGGCTCTGCTCAACGACATCATCCGCCAAATTGAAACCCAACGCCGCGGTGCCTACCAAGCCCCATGGGCTTTCAGCGAAGACTCATCCGGATATTGAAAAACACCCTTAAATTCCCGCGATTTTTTTCTCCATGCTCACCCTCCTAAAAATCCGCAACCTCGCACTCGTCGATGAACTCGCATGGGAACTCGGCGCTGGCCTCATCGGCGTGACCGGTGAAACAGGCGCCGGCAAATCCGTCATCGTTGGTGCACTCAAGCTCGTGCTCGGTGAACGCGCCGACAAATCGCTCATCCGCACCGGCGAAGATCAATGCCTCGTCGAGGCGGTCTTCGAGCTCACACACACGGCAGGCATCAACCCGATCCTCGAGGAAGGCGGCCTAGCCCCCTGCGACGACAACCAACTCATCGTCCGCCGCACAATCGGACAATCGGCAAGCCGCCAGTTTGTCAACGACTCGCCGGTCACACTCGCGTTACTCAAACGGCTTGGTGAGCACCTCGTCGATCTTCATGGGCCACATGACCACCAATCATTGCTCTCGGCCGACCGCCAACTCGCCATGCTCGATGCTTACGCAGGATCGGAAAACCAACTCGCCACTTATCGCGAAACCTACCGCGCATGGCGCACGAAACACGCGGCGCTCGAGGAACTACGCAATGCGGAGAATGCCACCGAACACGAAATCGATTTGCTCAAACACCAGATCAGTGAAATCGATGCGGCCCAACTCAATCCC
>JAPOLH010000058.1 GCA_029977225.1 Verrucomicrobiaceae bacterium
CACCTAATTTGAATTCATCGTTCGCCTTCCAATCAAGCCCGACCTCGGCATTCAAAAATCGCTCAGGATCCAAGTCTGGATTGGCATCGACGATGTCATCGCGCACGCGAAACGGCCGATAAAGTTCATTCAAAGTCGGCAAACGAAATCCCGACCCCAAGGCGACTCTAGATTCGACATCGCGCGGCATTTCATGAATCCACTCAAGCGATGCGGATGGCTCAAACCCATCTCGATCCTCATAACGTTCCTCACGCTCCAAGACACCACTCGCAAGCTTTGTCTCAATACGCCGACCATCAACGATCGCCCACTGATCAGCCCGTGCATTGATCTGAATCCGGTCCTTTTCACTTATCTGCCAAGCGCTGCCCACAAATACCCCAGCAAACCATTGCTCACCACCCGCTTCGCGACGACGGAAGGTACCCACATCCTCGTTCGTCTCGCCCGACAGCCACCTGAAGTCCGCTCCCGACTGGAAGCTCCACGCTTCCTCATCCCCCCACGCCGCACTCCATGCCCCGCCTGTACCAAGTCCCGGCACGTCGAATTGATCCAAGGCAATGCTTTCGGACGAACGGTCATCCGTCACCGATGTGAAAACCGATTCAAATTCCCGCCGCTGATGCCATGCCACGGCCTGCCACGAAACAGCCGCGTCCTCCGAGGTCAAGCGCAGCGAAAAATCATACGCATCCGTCGAGTTCTCCGCCAACTCGGTGCCATTATTACGATGTTCATAGTAATGCGAAAACTTCGGCGCCACTGTCACGCCCGGCGCCAGAAGCCACGCGAATTTGATTTCCTCGCCAAAAAATTCCGTCTCAAGCCTTCGATCGACCGCACCGCGCTGCGTTTCATCGAGCGCGTAAAATCCATCGGTGTGAAATCCAAAAGCCGCGAAGGATGCCGCGAGCGTGCGCTCTTCATTACTCATTGCATGCGCGGTCGATGCACCGATGCTGCCATGACCCCCGCCCCCGAGCCTGTATGAATGCCGCTGTTCAAATGGCGACACACCATTCAAGTGAATTACTCCCGCCGGTGCCTGATTTCCCCACAGCAGCGCCGGTGCCGATGAGACAATGCGGGCGGAATCAAGAGTCAGAGCATCATACCTCGCCCAATTCACCCACCCGCCAAACGGATCGTTTTGCGGAATGCCATCCAACAACACCAGCGACCTCGAAGCAGCCGTCGCACCGGTGTTGCGCAAGCTCACGCCGGCGGAAGTCGGATTTCCAAAAATCGCCGACTGTCGCCGATACAGTGAAAATGCAGGCTCCGTGGCCAGCATTTCATCGATGCTGCGTGGCGAAGCCTTGAGGATATCCTCACGCGACCACTCGGCCACCACCCCCGAACCCATCCGCCGATCCGCGAGCACCACCGATGCCGGCAACAATTCCGCTTCACTGGCAAAGGCCGAGGCTCCCAGCAGGAGCCAAAGGGCCAAACGGCAAGCGCGTTGATGCTCAGCAAACATTGCCGAGCTTTTCGACAGCATCAGGCACATTCAAGCGGAGAACCTTTTCACCCTTCGGCAAAAACGGCGCGACCAATGATTCGATGAAATCAAAGTCGCCGGAAAAATCCTCGCGACGATCGGATTCCTGCTTTCCAAAAACCTGCTCCTCGATCAGCAGAAAAACCATGTCGCCGATATCCTGACAGCGCCGCACTCCCCATTCCTCCATCAGCGTCGAGGCCATCGGCCCGAACTGCTCGAGCGCACAATCACGAAACCCTTCGAGCAACTCTTGGCCGCTCACATGGCGGGCCTGACCTCCATTGCCACCGGACACCCGCTGCAGGGTGAAGTCCAGGGCCTCCTTGACGAAAAAATACGCCTGCGGGTCGAAACGCCTGTCGCGTCCGAGAATGCGCTGTACCGATTGTTCGAACTGCATCGCCTGCATGCGCCAAACATGAGCGTCGGAACGCCCGCTGTCAAAACACTTGCAAACCTGCACCAAACCAAGCGCCAAAACCGGATTTACCCCTTGTCGTCCGCGCCCG
Organism: Verrucomicrobiaceae bacterium; assembly: GCA_029977225.1. Taxonomy (GTDB): domain Bacteria; phylum Verrucomicrobiota; class Verrucomicrobiia; order Verrucomicrobiales; family Akkermansiaceae; genus Luteolibacter. The sequence goes on from JAPOLH010000058.1 coordinate 2,023, forward strand.
CGGCGGCGAGAATAACACCCCCATGGCTGCCCCGCAAAACACCATCGCACTGGTCTACGACTATGACCAAACGCTGAGCCCGCGCTACATGCAGGACGATGTGCTGTTTCCGGAATTCGGCATCGATCCGGTCCAATTCTGGAAACGCTGCAACTCACTTGTTCAGGAGCAAAAATGGGACGGTGAACTCGCCTACATGAAATGCCTGCTCGATTACCTCGGCATGGATCAGGTCACCAACAAGCGGCTCAACGACCTCGGTCGCGGCCTGCAGTTTTTCCCCGGCCTTCCCGAAGTTTTTGAGGCCTTGCCAAAAAACTCCCTCGGCGCGGACCACGAAGCCGCGGGCATCAAGGTCGAGCACTACATCATTTCATCGGGACTCAAAGCACTGCTCGACGGCTCACGCCTGCAACCATTCGTGCGTGCAATGTTTGGCTGCGAATTTGGCGAGGATGCCGAAGGACGCATCAGTTTTCCAAAACGCGTGATCTCGCACACGACCAAAACACAGTACCTGTTTCGCATCAACAAAGGCATGCTGCGCAATGATCAGGATGTGAATGACCACATGCCGCACGAGCAACGGCCAATCCCGTTTGAAAACATGATCTATGTCGGCGACGGGCCCACCGATGTCCCCTGCTTCACCGTCATGAACCGCAATGGTGGCCACGGCATCGCCGTTTATAACCCTGAGGACCACACCGGCCGTTCATTTCGGAAGTGCTTCCAGCTTTCAACTCACGCCGGCCGTGTGAAACACATCGCCCCTGCCGACTACCGCGAAGGCTCGCACCTCTGGCTGCTACTCTCGGAAATGATCCGCGAAATAGGCGACCGCATCCTGCGCCGTCGCATTGAAGAGCGAGACAACTCAACTGTCGCCGCTCCGGGGTTCTGATAGCATTCAGCAAAGAAGCGTCATCGCGCTTTGCGATTGTCGCCGCGGCCGCGAGGTGCACATCCTGCCTGCATGCCCGCCCTCATTAGCAAACCGCTGCTGCGCTGGCAGTCGATGCCACTCTATTTTCGCACCCTCATCGGCATGGCGATTGGTGCAGTCCTTGGAACCACTATGGGCCCCGATGCCGCGGCCCTTGCCAAACCCGGCTCCATCCTGATGGGACTCGTGCAGATGCTGGCCGCTCCCGTCGCATTCTTCGCCATCGTGCACGCGCTGGCCGGAGCAAAAATCGAAGCCGGCAAAACCGGCGCCCTCGTCCGGTTGCTCGCCACCAACACACTGGTCGCCATCATGATCGGATTGCTCGTTGCCAATTTCGTGCGACCGGGCGAACGGCGTGGCCTCTCGGAATCCGACAAACAAAGGATCGAGTCGCAGGCCGCATCGATGGCAGGACAGATCGCTACGGCCGAAACCAGCGCGAAGGAATCGGGTCTCGGCGACAAGGTCCTACAGATCCTCGAGAAACTCCCGCGCAGCGTGATGGGCCCCTTCACCGATGGCGGCAGCGTGATCGGTGTGATCGTATTGGCACTGATGCTAGGACTCGCGTTGCGTAAGGTTTCACCCGACCCGGATGCGACCGTGAGAACGGTGAAAGTTTTCATGGATGCCTTTATCACCATGCTGCACTGGGTGGTGCAACTGGTGCCGATCATCGTCCTCGGAGTAGTCGCCGGCGAAGTCGGCCTCAACGGCTTCGGATCATTCATAGGTCTGCTGTGGCTTATCGTCGCTGTGCTGTTGGCTTTGGCATTGCAGTTCATCTACTACATGTCTCGTATCTGGCTGCAGTCATGGGTCAGCCCCGCACGCCTTCTGCGCGGATGCCGCGACGCCCTTGCGATGGCATTCTCCACCGCGAGCTCCACCGCCACGATGCCCCTCACCTACCAATGCCTTATCGAGCGGGTAAAAGTGCGAAAATCCTCCGCCAACCTCGGTGCGCTGGTCGGCGCCAATTTCAACAACGACGGCACCGCCCTCTACGAAGCGATGGCCGCGTTGTTCGTTGCGCAACTGCTCGGCCGTGATCTCGATTTCGCCCAGCAGGCAGTGGTCGTACTCTGCGCCGTCGCGGCATCCGTCGGCGCAGCTGGCATTCCCTCCGCAGGCCTCATCACCATGACGCTTGTTTTCACCGCCGTTGGCCTGCCACTTGAATACAGCCTGCTGCTTGTGCCGATCGATTGGTTCCTCGATCGCTTCCGCACCATGATCAACGTGAGCGGCGACCTCTGCGTTTCATGCGTGCTCGATGGTCGCGAAAAACCTGAGGACAGCAGTTGCCATGAATCGCATCCTGCCGTTTGAATGATGACGATGAAAGCCATTGGCGCCCGCAAATATCTTCCGACATCGGAACCCCAGTGCCTTGTTGAATTTGAGGCACAAGACCCGATTCCCAACCCCGGCGACCTTGTCGTGCGCATCCACGCCTGCGCCATCAATCCGGTGGACACCAAGATTCGCAAATCACTTGGCGACACCATTCAAAATCCGCCGCGCATTCTCGGATGGGACGCGGCGGGAACGGTGATCGAAATTGGGAGCGGTGTCCGCGATTTCAAAATCGGCGATGAGGTCTTCTATGCCGGCGACCTCACACGCACCGGCTGCAATGCCGAGCTGCAAGCGGTCGATGCAAGATTGGTCGCAAATAAACCCCGCACCTGGTCATTTGAAGAAGCCGCCGCCGTTCCGCTGGTTGGCATCACCGCATGGGAGTTGCTCTTCGAACGCATGGGCGTTGATCCCGACGGCAAAGATCGCGGCAAGGCGATTCTGATCATCAATGGCGCGGGCGGCGTCGGATCTGCGCTCATTCCGCTCGCCCGTCATGCGGGCCTCACCGTCGTCGCCACCGCATCGAGGCCGGAAACCATCGCATGGTGCCAGCAACTCGGCGCACATCAGGTGATCAACCATCGCGAAAATTTGGTCGCCCAATCTGAGGCCTTGGGTTTCACCTCGTATCCATTCATCGCCAACCTGCATCAGCCCGAAATCCATTGGGCGGCGACCTCACAACTCATCGCGCCATTCGGCACGCTCGGACTCATCGTCGAGCCGAGCGAGAAACTCCACCTTGGCGATCCACTCAAAGCGAAGTGCGTGCGCATCGCATGGGAATTCATGGCCGCCCGCGCAAAATTCCAATCGCCCGACATGCACGAACAAGGCCGCATCCTCGCCAAAATCGCCGCACGCTGCGATGCAGGACAATTTCCAAAAATTCACACCCGCGTGTTTGATTCACTGAGCGTCGAAAACCTTCGCGCCGCACACATCGCCATGGAGCAAGGCGAAGCCCACGGCAAGTGGGTCTTCAGGTGCGCATCATTTCAATAAGACACCCCCACCGCCAAACCCCATGACCGCACATGCCGAGACATTTTCCGTTCATACTCACGGCAAGGGGACATATGAAATCACCAATCAGATTGCCGAGATCGTCTCACGCGCCTCGATCCGCAGCGGCACGGTCACGGTCTTCGTGCGCCACACGAGCGCAAGCCTCGTGATCATGGAAAATGCCGACCCGTCAGCGCGCCGCGACCTCGAAATGTTTTTTGAGAAACTCGTGCCTGAGGACACCCCGTGGTTCATTCACACGCTCGAAGGCCCTGATGACATGCCGAGCCACATCCGCATGGCACTTACCCGAACAAGTGAGGTCATCCCGATCATCGACGGAAAAATGACCCTCGGCACTTGGCAGGGCATTTTTATTTTCGAACACCGCAGTCGCCCACACACCCGCCAAATCGCCGTCAGTGTGATCGGGGAGTGAGGGCAAACAACTCACGCAATTTTTCGCCGATCACTTCCGCCGCTTCGCGTACGCTGATCGATCGACCTGCTTCATTTTCGAGGCAACTCATCACCACGCCATCAATGCCGCAGGGCGTGATCGCAAAAAACGGCGGCAATGATTCGCGCGTGATGTTGATCGCAAATCCGTGCATGCTGATCCATTTGCGCACGCCGACGCCGATCGACGCGAGCTTGCGATCGCCGACCCACACGCCGGTGAGTCCCTCGCGTCTTTGCGCGTCCACGCCAAAAGCCTTGCACGCTAGGATGAGTACCTCCTCCAACGTGCGCAAATGCGCGTGAAGGTCCCTGCCGCGGGAGTTTAGATCGAGCACCGGATATCCCACCAACTGACCCGGACCGTGATAGGTCGCCTGACCTCCGCGATTGGTTTCAAACACACGGCACGGAAGGTTTTCCGCATCGCGCAATGAACTTCGGTCCTTCAATCGACCAATCGTGTAGACCGGTTCATGCTCGAGCAAAAAAACCGCATCACCTTGCTCACCTGCCAGCAGCGCATCAACCCTCGCCTCTTGCAGACGCAAGCCATCCTCGTAGGAAATAGGATCGGGCAGATGGATGATTTGGAGCATTGATGGACTTTGCGGCTGACGCGCTGATGATGGACTTCGCGATGACGCTTGGAAAGCACCACCGCGCTCAGACGAGGCGGCGATCGAGAAGTTTTGCCTTGAGCGGATCCGAGGCCTGCAGATGGGCAATGCCAATCGCGAGCGCATCGGCAGCATCGGAAGGCGGTGTTTCCGCAAGCCCGAGCAAGGCTCGTACCATGAAGGCGACCTGCTGCTTGTCGGCATTGCCATTGCCGACGACCGCGCTTTTCACCTTCTTCGGCGAGTATTCATAGACCATCAATCCATGATCGGCCGCCGCAATCATTGCCGCCGCGCGCGCCGCGCCCATCGAGATCGCGGTCTGATGCGACTGCACATAAATGATGCCCTCGACTGCGACTTCATCGGGCTGGAATTTTGCAATGAGGTTGGCGAGATGGCTGCGCACCGCCGCCAGCGCCGCCGATTGCGGCAGGGACTTGGGAATGGAAATCACATCGTAGCCGAGCACCACTGGGCTGCGAGCCTCACCCTCAAGCAAGGCATAGCCGGTGTTGCGAACGGCTGGATCGATGGCGAGCACGCGCATGGCCGAATTATAAGCCCGGACCCATCACTCTCGGCGAGCGGTTTCTGGGTTTGGAATCCAAAGTGAGGAAACTTTTAGCACTCACATGGTAGCCGGAGCATCGTGAACCCAGCCTTGTGCGCGCGGACCTTGGGAACAAAGGCCCCTGTCTCAGCGCCTTTTCTTGCCGCCCACGGGTTTGCGGCGCACGGGCTTGGGCGGAGAATCATCGAGCAGTGCGGTGTACGTGTAGGCAAAACCTTCGAGTTTCTTGCGCTGGATTTTCTGATCGATGAAGACTTCGACGGATTTTGCGTAATCCAGCTCATCGGCGGTGAGGATCGTGAAGGCATCACCCTCGGCCTCGGCACGACCAGTACGACCGATCCGGTGCACATAGTCCTCCGCATTTTCCGGTACGCGGTAGTTGATCACATGCGACACGCCCGAGATGTCGATGCCACGAGCCGCGACATCGGTGGCGACAAGAATTTCAAAATCACCGCTCTTGAATCCAGCCAACGCCTTCATGCGGTCGACCTGATTGATGTCCGAATGCATCGCCGCGACTTTCGGTTGACCGGTTGACTTGATCATCGAGGTGACATCATCGGCCTCTTTGCGAGTGCGCGTGAAGATCATCACCGAGTGATAGTCGGTTTCTTTGAGCAGCGCGAGCAGGAGCTCGTCGCGTTGATCCATCGCCACAGGATAGAAAGCATGGGTCACGGTCGAGGCCACCGCGCGGCGCGCGATTTCCACGCTCACCGGATCGGTGAGGCACCACTGCGCGAAGGTTTGGATCGCCGCCGGCATGGTGGCCGAGAAAAACAGCGTCTGGCGGCCTTCCCATGGGCAGAGGTTCACGATCTTGCGCACTTGTGGCAGGAAGCCCATGTCGAGCATGCGATCGACTTCATCGAGGATGAGGATCTTCACCTCACCAAAGCGCATCGAGGTGCGGTAGAAATGGTCAATCAAGCGGCCAGGAGTCGCGACGACGATGTCCGCGCCGGCTTCGAGTTCTTCGGTTTGTTTGCCGAGGCCCACACCACCATAGAGCAATGCCACCTTGAGACCGGTGTGCTTGCCGTATTTTTGAAATGACTCGGCGACTTGATGCGCGAGTTCGCGGGTGGGTTCGAGCACGAGGATTTGTGGCTTACCCATGCGTGTCACCTTCGAGAGTGACGGCAACGCAAAGGCCGCAGTCTTGCCGGTACCCGTCTGTGAAGCGCCGATGACATCGCGGCCTTCGAGAATGATCGGAATGGCCTGGGCCTGGATCGGCGTTGGCGTGTTGTAGCCGGATTCCTTGATGGCTTCCAGAACGGCTGCGGAGAGCCCAAGTGTTTCAAATCCCATGAGGGCGCTTTGGTAGTGGCCCCAGGCGCCGGGGTCAAGGGGCGATTCGCCTATTATGGAGGGCCCGAGAGCGCGTAAAATGAGGAAATTGCTCTCGATTTATCCCAAGACTCGCTTGAATCGCCGCATCCGGCCGTCCATGCTCCGCCGCGTGATCCCCAACATCCTCGCCGAACGCTACGCTTCTTCCGAAATCCAATCCATCTGGTCCGCCGAGGGCCGCATCATCCTCGAACGCGAGTTCTGGATCGCCGTGATGAAGGCCCAGCGCGACCTCGGCCTCGACATTCCCGCCGAAGCGATTGCGGCTTACGAAAAGGTCAAGGACCAGGTCGACACCCGCTCGATCATGGAGCGCGAAAGGGTCACCCGTCACGATGTGAAGGCGCGCATCGAGGAGTTCAACGGCCTCGCCGGTCACGAGCAGGTGCACAAAGGCATGACCTCGCGCGACCTCACCGAAAATGTCGAGCAACTGCAGGTTTACAAATCGCTGCTCGTCATTCGCGACAAGTCGGTAGCCGCTCTCGCACGACTCGCGCAGCGTGCAAAACAATGGGACGAACTCGTACTCACCGCCCGCACCCACAATGTTGCTGCGCAACCGACGACCTTCGGCAAACGCGTCGCGATGTTTGGCGAAGAACTTGCCTCATCATTCGAGGCACTCGAAAGCCACATCGCCAGCTACGCAGTGCGCGGATTGAAAGGCGCAGTAGGCACGCAGATGGATCAACTCTCGCTGTTTGAAGGCGACGCTTCAAAGGTCGCCAAGCTCGAGTCGCAAGTCGTTGCGCACCTTGGCATGCCCGCGGTCTGGAAAAATGTCGGCCAAGTCTACCCGCGCTCACTCGATTTCCGCAGCATCTCGGTGCTCGTCGATCTCTGCTCGGGCCCATCGTCATTCTGCCGCACGCTGCGCCTGATGGCCGGTCACGAAACCGCGAGCGAAGGATTTGCACCGGGCCAAACCGGCTCGAGTGCAATGCCGCACAAGATGAACTCGCGCTCCTGCGAACGCGTCAATGGCTTCCACGCCATCCTCAAAGGCCATCTCGCCATGGCATCCGCCCTCGCCGGCGATCAATGGAACGAAGGCGATGTTTCATGCTCGGTCGTGCGCCGCGTGATGCTGCCCGATGCCTTCTTCGCCATCGACGGCATGTTCGAAACATTCCTCACCATCCTCGATCAAATGGATGCCTACCCGGCAGTCATCGCCGCCGAAACCGCCCACTACCTGCCCTTCCTCATGACCACCACGATCATGATGGAAGCGGTCAAAGCCGGCGTCGGACGCGAAACCGCCCACAAGGCGATCAAGGAACACGCACTCGCCACCGTCGCCGATCTCCGCAACGGCACGATCGACCGCAACAACCTCATCGAGCGCCTCGCAGGCGATTCACGCATCGGCCTGCAACGCGCCACCCTGGATGCCATCCTCGCCCAAGGCGACCGCGAATCCGGCGCTGCCAAATCCCAAGTCGCCGCCTTCGCCACTGCCGTGGAAAAAATCACCAAAGCCCACCCCAAAGCCGCCGGCTACAAACCGGGATCAATCCTTTGATGGATGTGGGGGAGAGTTAAGGGTTATCTGTTATAAGGGAAGAGGAAGAGTTTACCGCTAAGGCGCTAAGATCGCAAAGGGACGCGGAGAAGAAGAAGCGGCATGTTTACTTTCTTCCTCTTCCCTCCTTTTTTAAAATCGAACACTTGAACATTGAAACTCATCTCACCGTCGGCTTGAGCGCCTCTCCACGCGTTCCAAAACCCACTTGGCATAAGCATACCACTTGCGGACAACAACGGGTAGGTCCGCTCCGGCTAGCATCCTCTTTTTCAGAAAAAAAATTTCGACCGCCTCCGGCGGTGTTCGATTTCCATCCCCTCACCCTCAATTGCAAAGGGCGGCCCCGTATGGCCGCCTCTGCGTTTCAAAGGTCAAAGGGATAGAGGATCAAAGGGAAGAACTAACGCTTCCGGCGGCAAACGAGCCCCGCTCCGAACAACGCCGTCAGGACCAACGAGCTTGGTTCAGGAACACTGGCGAGACGAAACCCGATCGGGAGATCATAGTTCTCCTCCGTGGGTTCCAATTCGATGTTGCCGAGCCAGGAAGCATAGGGGTCGATCGGGTAGTAGTAACTGTTCCAAGCCCCCCGTACCCCTCTGAACGCCGGTTCGTTTGGTTCGTTATAGTCGTTTATCACCGCGTCGTTCCATTCCCACACGTTGCCGAGCTGGTCGAAGGTGCCATACATGCTCGGATCATCGCTGTAGTTGCCCACATCGGTGGTGTTGCCAACGCTAGAATCGATATTCCCATCATCCGTCGTGATGCTGTTCTGACCATACAATTTCCCAGACAAATTGTAGAGATTCTCCTTGCCGTCTGGGATGGCCGTGCTTATTGGTGGAGCATGAGCAGCAAGCGATGGCTGGCACCGTGGAAGGATTCCGCCGAGAAGCCGGCGATCTACCACTGCATCAGCCGTGTGGTGGATCGGCGCTTTGTCTTTGAGGAAACCGAGCGTGAGCGCTTTCGGGCGATCATGCGCATGCAGGAAAATTTCTCGGGCTGCAGGATTCTCTCTTACTGCCTGATGTCCAATCACATCCATCTCCTACTCGAGGTGCCGCCGATGCCTGCCGAGGGGCTTACCGATGCCGAGCTTTTGAAACGCCTCTCCGCAATTCAGACCGAGGCCTTCGTCGCCGTGGTGGCGAAGGAGCTCTCCGATGCCCGCAAGGCGGGAAACGAGGCCCTCGTAGCGGAAATCCATGCCCGCTTCACCTACCGCATGCACGACTTGAGCGAGTTCATGAAGACCGTGCTGCAGCGCTTCACGCGATGGTTCAACCGCACGCACAACCGCAGCGGCACTCTATGGGAAGAGCGATATAAAAGCGTCATCGTCGAAAGTGGCATCGCGGCGCGAACGATGGCGGCCTACATCGATCTCAACCCGGTTCGCGCGGGCATGGTGTCCGATCCGGCCGAGTATCGCTGGAGCAGCTATGGCGAAGCCGTGGGAGGTGGACCGAAAGGCAATGGCAAGAAAGCTCGCGAGGGCTTGGTGCGAGCCTGCATGAGCCATCAGGGCGCGGGTTTTGAGGCAGAAAAATGGAAAGAAATTTCGCGGATCTATCGGCGTGCGATGGGGCTTGCGCTGGGCCGAGGCGGAATCGAAGCAGCAGATGCTGCAAGTCAAAGAGTTGGAATCGCAGGTAA
>JAPOLH010000059.1 GCA_029977225.1 Verrucomicrobiaceae bacterium
TCTCCCCCCTCAGCTCGCGCCATGTGCGGGCCTGATCAATCCTCGCACGGATCTCGGCGACATTCGATTCAACACCGTTGAGTGATTCAAATCGCGAACCGGTGGTCCGCGCGATCACCCCGGCCAGCGAGGTTTTCCCCGTACCGGGAGGACCATAAAAAATCAGCGAGGTGAAACGGTCCGATTCGATCGCGCGCCGCAGCAATTTCCCCTCGCCCAAAATGTGACGCTGACCTGCCACCTCGTCCAAGGACCGCGGCCGCATGCGCGAAGCAAGCGGTTCAGGAGCATCGCCCTTGCGGGTGGTCGCAGCGGGAGTGGAAAAAAGATCGGACACGGTCAACGCACCAAGCATCCCATACGATCACGGCTTTGCCAGCCGATAAAATACAGCGGTCACCTCAGGCCAGATCCGTCACCAACACCTTGGCCCACCACTCGCGGTAAGCCTCGATGAAAGCCTTGTGCGACGGATGCACCTGATACGCATCATGATCCTCAAGCGAAGCAAACTGCATGCTCAGGGCGTAGTCCCACGACTGGTCGACCACTGGCCTGATCTCCACCTTGGCAGGCACCGCCCAACGGCCACCCGCCACGAGATCCATTTCAAAAAGGCCGGCCAGCGCTTTTTCGAATTCCGCGCGGTCCGACGAATTTTGCCGCTGATCTTTGAGCCAAAAATAAACATGATGCTCCATGCCGCGGGTTTATCGCTACGACACCTCATCCACAAGCCCGGATTCCTTCAACTGCGAGACTGGACCCAAATTTCCTTTGCCTCATACAACGCTCGACCTATCTTCGCGCACACCCATGCGATTGCTTCACCTCGCTCTGCTCGCCCTGCTGGCAAACGCCGCTATTGCGGCGCCCTCCGATGTCTACCGCTCGGTCCTGCGCATCGAGGTCTCAACCCAGGTACCCGATTACCAAACGCCATGGAACTCCGGCCGTTTCAGCGGCGGCATCGGCACCGGATTCATCATCGGCGAAAACCGCATCCTCACCAACGCGCACGTGGTCTCCAACGCCCGACGCATTCTCATCACCGTGCACGGCAGCCCAGTGAAATACCCAGCCAAGGTCGAACACATCGCCCACGACTGCGATCTGGCACTGCTTTCTGTCGAAAACTTCGAGGACTTCGAATCATTTCCCACATTCAAATTCGGCGAAGTACCGAGCCTCGAGTCGGAAGTCCGTGTGATCGGCTATCCGATCGGCGGCGATCGGATCTCAGTAACTCGCGGCGTGGTGTCGCGTATCGACTTTCAAGCCTACTCCCACACCCGCGCCGATTCACACCTTGCGATCCAAATCGACGCCGCAATCAACCCCGGCAACTCCGGTGGCCCCGTGATCCAGGGCGACAAAGTCATTGGCGTCGCCTTCCAAGGACTGCGCCAAGCCGACAACACCGGCTACATCATCCCAACACCAGTCATCAATCGCTTCCTCAAAGACATCGGTGACGGGAAATACGACCACTATGTCGATCTCGGCTTCGCGGAATTTCCACTTCACAACCCCGCCATGCGATCAGCGCTTGGCCTTCCCGACGATGGCATCGGCGTGCTGGTCACCCGCGTGATCGCCACCAGCGCAAGCGACGGATTTCTCAAGCCCGGCGATGTCGTCACCGAACTCGATGGCCACAAGGTCGACAGCGCAGGCATGGTCGAAATCGATGGCGAAACCGTAAATCTCAATGAAATCGTCGAACGCAAATTCGCAGGCGACAAGGTCGCTGTCCGCTTCCTGCGCGACAAGACATGGAACGATGTCGAAATTTCCCTCAAGCCCGTGCCTTGGTCGCGTATCTATGCGATCGAGTATGAAAAAAAACCGAGATACATCGTCTTTGGTGGTCTTGTCTTCCAGCCGCTCGACACAAACTTGTTTGCCTCGGCAAAATTTGACGATGTGACCGTTCGCCGCCTCTACACGGATTACATGCCCAAGGGCCTTTTCCAAAAACATCGCGATGTGGTGATCCTCACCCGCGTCGAAAGCGATCCGATCACCAGCCAACTTGGCGATTTTAGCGGCTTCGCAGTCGATAAAATCAACGGCGTCGAAGTCACCGACCTCAAACACGCCTATGATCTTCTTCACCCGGAAAAATCACCCGAGTTTCATGTGATCGAGCTCTTCGGCGCCAACAGACCCGTGGTAATTCCCGCCGCCAAAGTTGCCGAAGCCGAGAGTCGAATCGCCAATGCCTACGGCATCACCAAGATGGAAAACCTCACCGACTGATCATGCCACGCGCAGGCATCGCACTCGGGTCGAATCTCGGCGACCGGATGGCCAATCTCGCTGAGGCCATCCGAATGCTTGGAGATATCGCCATCAAAAACGAGCCGTTTCTCAAAGCACCCGTTTATCAAACCGAGCCCCTTCTCTGCCCGCCGAACTCGCCTGATTTTCTCAACACGGTAGTCGAATTTTCTTTCAACGGCACAGCGGCGGAACTTTTGGGGAAAACTCGCGCGATCGAAAAATCCATGGGCCGAATGAACAACCCACAGCGCAACGCCCCGCGCGTGATCGATGTCGATATCCTCTATGTCGGCAGTGAACAATGCCACTCAACCGATCTCATTTTACCGCACCCGCGCATGCATGAGCGCCGATTTGTGCTGCAGCCGCTTGCCGATATCAGGCCAGAACTTGTGCTTGCAGGTCAGGCAAAATGCATCGCCCTAATGCTCGAGGAACTCAAAAGCGACGAAGCCCCCTTGGTTGCTATCCGCTGACCCTTCAGGCCTGGCTTTGGCACTCACCAAAATTACGGAATTTCGCGTAACGAGCATCGAGGAGTTTCGATACGCTGATTTTTTCCAACTCATCCAAATGGCGCGAAACCACCTCGCGGAATGCCGCGGCCGTTGCTTGATGGTCATGATGCGCGCCACCTGTTGGTTCGGGCACGACATCGTCAATGAGATCGAGTTTCTTGAGATCCGGAGCCACTAGCTTCATTGCCTCGGCCGCCTCCGGCGCGTGCTTGCGATGCTTCCACAAAATCGCCGCACAACCCTCGGGGCTGATCACCGAATAGTACGCGTTCTCGAGCATGATAACGCGGTCGGCGACGCCAATTCCCAAAGCACCACCGGATCCACCTTCGCCAAGCACCACGGCCACAATCGGCACCTTGAGCAGCATCATTTCCTTCAAGTTGAAAGCGATAGCCTCGGCGATGTTGCGCTCCTCGGCACCAATCCCCGGAAATGCACCAGGTGTGTCGATCAACGCGATCACCGGAAGACCAAATTTCTCGGCCAGTTTCATCAGGCGAAGTGCCTTACGGTAACCCTCAGGGTGCGCGCTGCCAAAGTTGCGCTTGAGGTTCTCCTTGGTATCACGGCCTTTTTGGTGACCAATCACCACATCCCCGCCGATCGCCAAGACGGGCAAATCCACCCGGCATCGATGCATCATCGCCAATATGGCGGTCGCCATGCAGCTCACAGAAATCCGTAAAGGCGTGCGCAACATAGTCCAACATGAAAGGACGCGCAGTATGGCGAGCAATTTGCACCCTTTGCCAAGGAGTCAAGTTCTCGTAAATTCGCGCGCGCGTCTCGGCGAGCTTCGATTCCATCGTGGAAATTTCGGCTGAAAGATCGATGTCCTGGGAGGCCGCCTTGGCGCGAAGTTTTTCCAGTTCGCGCTCAAGTTCCGCTGCCGGCTTTTCGAAGTCGAGGAGCTGCATGCGAGGAGTTTCGCGGCTCGAGCCACCGGATGCAAGACAGGAGATGGCCCCAGAGAGGCTTTAGCGGATTTCCACTTCGTTGCCGGGCCTCATCAGCAGAAAAAGCTCTTCCATATCAGCTGCCCTGACGAGGACCGCCCCGTCCTGAAGCACGCCACTTTCATCCGCACCCATGATCTTGACCACCGGCTTGGCAAGCCAAACGGCCTTGGTCGCGGCCCGGTATCGGCTCGATCCCACCACATGCCGATCCCGCTCTGATCCTGCCACCTTCGATGAAATCACGGTCTTTCCCCCGTGCTTCGAAATCTTATCTACCAATTGCAAAACCGGAAACTCGCAAACATGGCGTTCACCACTCCATATCGAAATCACCTTACGCCCCACTTCCAAAACGAAACGAAAATCCAGAGGCAATACCACCAGGTTTTGTCCCACGCGAATCTTTGCGGGATCCATCACCGAGTTGATTTGCAACAAGCAATTCAAGTCACTGCGGTAAATCTCGGCAATGCCTGCATAAGTCTCCCCAGGTCGCACGCAGTGGACCACCTTGCCCCCCATCAATTGGCCAGACAACAATTCGTCGAGATTGATCTCTCCAAGAACCCGTCTCGCCGCTGATGCCCGCCCCGATCGCGGGTGATTGGCAATGATGATGCTGAGCTTTTCGCTGGCTTCGCTCAACTTTCCCGCTGCCACACAATCAAGGGCTGCAGCGTAAAATTGCTCGCCCGGATCAAGGGCTGGCACATTTTTTTCAACAACCACCTCCTTCACGATGCTTTCGGCTGATGACGCATTCCTCGCCGGCATAACCTGTTCAAAGACACGCCCGAGGGAATCAACCCACACATGATACGCAATCAGTCCGGTAAAAACGACGGCGCATACGACAAGCGCCGCTGCACCAAGTTTGAAAAGCGTCTTCGCCTTCATTACCCCGATTGTCAGATCAAGCCCCGGCGCTTGAAGTCAAATGCGTTGATCTCATGCGAGCGCTGAATCATTTCGAATGAAAATTTGAGAATCGAAATCTCCCAAGTGTCATCCACTCCCTCGATGACCGCACGCGACGGATTTCCCGTTTTTCGAATGTCCTCAAGCACTCGCTCACGAACCGCCTCTATGCTGTCGTGGATGATCTCTTCGTGAACCGCGCTCCGTCGGAAATGAAATCCATACTGCAAAAACGCAAGATCTCTACCTTGCTCACGAAACTTATCCAACATGCGCTCAAATCGGGCACGCGCCGACGCATCAAAACCCTCGAACTCAATCTCACGCAAGGCCTCCGGCTTGAGAATACGCGGGCGCTGAGCCTCAATCTCACCAGTACGGATGCGAACCTCTCCCACACGGTCCATCAACTCGCTGATCAACTGAAACTCAAAGCGGGTCTCGCCAAAAGTCATGATCCGGTGATCCGGCTCGCGAAGCACCTTGGTGGTCTCCAGCGCGTAATGAATGTTGTCCTGCGAATGCACGTCCGGAAATGATCGCTTTCCTCAGAGGATTTTCAACGAAAACAACAAGGGCGGACACCTCATGGGAGTCCGCCCTTGGAAATTGCTGTGAAGGTGAATCAGCCTTGCTGGCTGTTGATGTAGCTGATGACATCGCCGACGGCCTGAAGCTTCTCAGCCTCTTCGTCTGGTACTTCGATATCGAATTCCTCTTCGAAAGCCATCACCAGTTCAACGGTATCAAGCGAATCCGCTCCGAGGTCCTCAACGAATTTGGCCTCTGTGGTAACTTGATCGGCGTTGACGCCGAGCTGGTCTACGATGATGTCCTTTACGCGGTCTTCGATGCTTTTGTCTGACATGGGTTGGGGTGTTTGGTGTTGGAGTTGGAAATGCTTAGTGCCGATCGGACGGACTTGGCAACCCCGAAAATCGAACACTGCGGCGAATTCAGGGATTGACTTGTCCTTGATCAGACCCGGCCCCGTCCGCCGGCCCATCATCCGAGCTCGTCGAGAGTGTAGCATATTCAATTACCTCACCCGAAAATTTCGAACGCACAAATTTCATCAACCTTTCGGCCGGCTCGTCCTCATCGAGTTTGAAACCACCATAAGTCAGCCCATCAATGCGGACCTTGCCTTTGCCGGATGCCCCCTCGTAATCAATGAAAGCGAGCCCTTTGGTCTCCCACTTGCGAAGATCCAAACTCTTCATGTCGCCAAAAGGAACCTTCACACCCTGCGCCGATAGCAAGCCATCAGCATCAACCTCGATTTTACGCCTCATGGTGCGCAAAAATATGAACAAGGCGAAACCACTGAGCCCGGCGCAGATCCAGAACACAACCCACTGTTCGTGAATTTTACCGGCATCGTAGGGTTGCTCCGGTGGATTTGAGCTCATGCCTTGTTGGCCGGAATACTCGAGCCAAAGCTTATTCCATTGCATGGGCAACATCCGATCATAATCATGCAACACAGCGGGCCAAGGCATCGGTAGCTTGAGACCTTCAGGCAGCGTGCTTAGATCATCAGGAAAACGAACCGATTGCTTAGCGGCGTACTCGCGCCACAAATCCGGGGTCATACCTCCCTTCGCCTTCATCGCCGCGAACTGCTCGTTGGCAGTCTGGAAATTACGATGTAGGAAATATATGAGATTCTTTTTGCGATACCCAGTCGACCCGTCGATGTAGAAAAGGACCGCAAACACCAAAAGCATCAGCAGCATCAGCAAGACGCGGCTCACAAACCAGCGGGTGGGCTTGCAGATGATTGGCAACGCTTCCTTCATAGAATCAGATAAAATCTCGATTTGTTTGGACTGGCAAGAGAAAGCACAAAGCCCAAATACGCCCTTTCCCGCTTGTGCTACTCGCCGCTGTAAGATACCAAAGGCCCGCCATGCCTATTGCTACACCAGCCCAATACCGTGCCATGCTCGATGCCGCCCAAAAAGGCGGCTACGCCTATCCGGCCATCAATGTCACCTCGATCACAACCATCAACGGCGCACTCCGGGCTTTCGCCGAAGCCAAGTCCGATGGCATCATCCAGATCTCGACTGGCGGCGGCGAATTTGCCTCCGGCACCGCCGTGAAGGATGCCGCCCACGGCGCGATCGTCCTTGCTGAGGCAGCCCATCTGCTCGCAGAAAAGTATGATGTGCTTATCGCCCTGCACACCGACCATTGCCACCCGAAGAAAGTCGACCCATTCCTCCGCCCACTACTCGAGGCATCCAAAAAACGCATCGCCGCCGGCAAAGGCCCGCTTTTCCAAAGCCACATGCTCGATGCTTCGGAATTGCCCCTCGCCGAAAACCTCGAACTTTCCAAAAAGCTTCTCAAGGAATGCGCCGAGCTCGACATCATTCTTGAAGTAGAAGCCGGTGTCGTTGGTGGTGAGGAAGACGGTCATGACACCTCGGGCGTGCCCTCCGAAAAACTCTACACCACTCCCGAAGACATGGTCGCCGTTTATGAGGCGCTCCAACCCATTGGACGCTTCCTCTTCGCAGCAACTTTCGGCAATGTCCATGGCGCATACAAACCCGGCGCGGTGAAACTCAAACCCACCATCCTGCGCGACGGACAAAAGGCGGTCATGGACAAACACGGCGCCGCTGCCGAAATGGACTTGGTCTTCCACGGAGGCTCAGGCTCCGAACTTTCGGAAATCCGCGAAACCCTCGACTACGGCGTGGTCAAAATGAACATCGATACCGACACGCAATACGCATTCACTCGTCCAATCGTCACCCACATCTGCCAGAACATCGAAGGCGTGCTTAAAATCGATGGCGAAGTCGGCGACAAAAAGACCTACGATCCGCGCTCATATCTCAAGAAAGCGGAGGCCGGCCTCTGCGAACGCATGAAAACGGCCTGCGACGACCTGCGTTCCACCGGTCGCACGATCTTCGGAACCGTTTGATCTTCTCAACGACAAGGCGCCCCCGTGGGGGCGCCTTGTTTTTTCTAAACCCATACCGCTGAGGCTTAACCCATGGCCGCCAACAAAGATCATCAGGAGCATCCACTGGCCAACATTCTGGTCAATGTCCTCATTCCCGTACTCACCCTCAGTTACCTGAGCAAGGACCCAGAGTTCCAGCGTGCCATCGGCAAGGCTGTACAACCATGGCATATCGGCCCGGTCAAAGCACTCATCGTCGCCCTGGCATTTCCCCTTGTCTACGGCATCCACCACTTCATCAAAACCCGAAAAACGAATTTCTTCTCAGCACTAGGGCTGATCTCCGTATTGCTCACCGGAGGTCTCACAATTTTCCTGTGGAATCATGACGGCACCATCAAGCCCAACGCACACATCCTCTTTGGTCTCAAGGAAGCATCCATTCCATTCATCCTCGGTCTGGCAGTGATTGGGTCACACTACACTCCCAATCCCCTGCTCAGAACCTTCCTTTACAGTGACTCGATGTTCGACATCCCCAAAATCGAACGACTCGTCGACGACAAAAATGGGATAGCAATCTACGAAAAAATCCTGCTGCAGGCGACCTACTTGTTTGCCGCATCATTTTTCATCAGCACCTTTCTCAACTTCGGCCTCGCCATCCTCTTCCTTGGCGACCTCGACCACACCGCACCCAACGCGCGCGAAATCTACAACGAACGTGTCGCAAAACTCACCGCATGGGGCTTTGCTGTGATCGGTTTGCCGATCCTTGTATTTTTATTCCTGACACTGCGGCGGCTGATCTCACAACTCTCGAAACTCACCGGCCTCAAAGAGGAGGAGATCATGCTGCCGCGTTGATTCACGCGAAATGCGCCCGGGAATCAGTCGACGAGATTGTCGATGCGCTGTGCCAACTCAATGTCAAGCTGGGTTACCCCATCAGCATCGTGGCTCGTAAGAAGCAAACTCACGCGAGTGTGGCGAATAGTGATCTCTGGATGATGCTGCGCTTCCTCGGCGATCTCCGCGAGGTCGTTGACGAAATCAATCGCATCATTGAATTCTTCGAACTCAATGGTTCGGGTGACGGCTTTTTTTTCAAGTTCCCACTCGGGGCACTTTTTAAGGGCGATCGACAGTTCTTCGTCTTCTAGCAGTTCTGACATGTGTAATTGAGGTAATGAATTTCCGCGCAGAGATTGCGTTCGCTCCTTTGCAATTGGCAAGCCGTTTCAATGCAAAATTTTCGGACAAATTTTCTGGAGAAAAAACACCACCAAACGCAACCCCTCATCGTGGAAAAATTCGTCGACCGATTGGCTTGCATTTCGCCGTTCAAATGACAGCGTTTCATCGAATCCACCAAAGTTATGAACCTCAAACACATTCACACATTCGTTGCCGCCATCGTCGCCGCAACGCTTATCCCATCCTGCACCAGTTCCGGCATCGGCGGGCTTGCCGCTTATCATGCCTATGATCGGCCTGCGAAACTTCCGAAAAATCCAAACAATGTGAAAGTGAAGGTTTCGCTTAGCAAACAACGCGCTTATGTCATGGAGGGCTCCGATTGCCTCCTTGCCATGCCCGTTTCCGTCGGGGCACCCGGCAGCTCCACTCCAAGTGGCAACTTCCGCATCTTCAATAAGGTCGAGAAAAAACGCGCCAATACCCACGGCTACGCGCACAACAACAGCAGCGTCAAACAAACGATGCTGAGCAAGAAACCCGCCGGATGGTTGTTCAAGGGAACCCCGATGCCTTACTGGTGCGAATTCAAACCCAACTACGGATTCCACACCGGTTGGATCAAACACCACCCCTGCACCCACGGCTGCATCCGCATGCACGAAAATCTTTCACCAAAGTTCTATCGTCTGGTGAAGATCGGTACACCGGTAAACATCGCCTACTCGCAACCTGAAGATGCCACCCACGGCAACATTCCGCTCCCACCCGATTCCGGCCCGCTCCCCGACTACGCCGGCACCATGTATGTCGGCGACGGCTACTTCACCCGCCACAAGAAGCCGACCTTCGAATAAGAGAAATCCAGCTCACAAGGCCCTGCCATGAGGCAGGGCCTTTTTCTTGCCGTCTTCCAACGACTTTGCCGCCAAGACATACTCAAGCAACAAAGCCTCATCGGCACTCTTAAGCCCTGCATTCCAACACATCCCCGGCATCACCACGCGCCAATCGGCCACCTTCAAGTCCTCTGGCTTCACCAACTCATGACACTGCCCACACTGGGTAAGATAAACCCCATGCCCCCGCTGCAATCGCTCAACCGGCACCCCGCTGACCCGCGACATTTCCACCATGGCCGGCGACGCAGTCTTCGAGAGCGACAAACACGCACTCGTGCCCAAAATAAGCCCTGCAACAGACCACTTCAACAACCCATGGTATCTGACTGATTTCAACGAGGGTTTCATGACATCAAAAAATTACCGAACGCATAGGCCATGTCAAAGTATTCCAATGCGTCACGAGAGTTGAATTTCGGGTGTTGTCAGATCAAATCCAGCGCAGTAGTGTCGAAATCACTGATTATCAATGTGGAAATTCCTCATATCCCACTGGCGCGATGGCGTTGAGATTCTTCTCCTCGCGGCCTGCATCTATCAGATTTACCGGACCTTCCGCGCCACGCGCGGCGCTCAGATCTTGGTGGGCCTGATCACGATTCTGGTGTTTCTCACCCTGGTATCCGCCCTCTTCAAATTTGAGGTCATTCAGTGGATCATCACCCGTGCGGCTGCGGTTCTGGCATTTGCCCTTATCGTGATTTTCCAACCGGAGCTTCGCAATGGCCTTGCCCGCCTCGGCAGCAACCGCCTCTTCTCATTCTACAGCAAACGCCAACTCGATTTCCTCGAACGCTTCGCCGATGCGGTCATCAATCTCTCCAAAAAACGCATCGGCGCGCTCTTCGCCATTCAGCGTGACATCAGCCTCAAGGAGCAACTCGACACCGGAGTGATGCTCGACGCACGATTCTCGCCCGAGCTCGCCATGGCGGTCTTTCACCCGAAAGCCCCCCTCCACGATGGCGGCATGATCATCGCCGAGGATCGGGTCGCCGGTGCTGCCTGCGTCTTCCCGGTAACAGAACGCGAAATGCAAGACCGCTCCACCGGACTTCGCCACCGCGCCGCCATCGGACTCACCGAGCGCAGTGATGCCGTCGCAGTCGTCGTCAGCGAAGAGACCGGCGGCATCTCAATCTGCGAAAATGGCATTCTGTTGCGAAACCTGTCGGAAAAACAATTTCGCGAAAAACTTGCCGATATCTTCTTCTCCGGCACTCCCACCCATGAACCTGAACCTGTCAAACAACTGGATCGCAAAGATCCTCTCGCTCCTTCTGGCGATCGCGATTTGGTTTCTCGTTAAGTACAACCTCGCCGGTGGCGGACGACTTTTCGAAAAACCTCCACGCGCCCTTGTTGTTCCGGAAAAATGATCCGGGATGGACATCCACCGCGCATGTCCCATGCTCTGCCCATGCCGATCGTCCATGTCGATCTCGCCGAACGCTCCTACGACATCCATGTCGCCAAGGGCGCCATTCAGAATGCGGGGAAACTGATCACCCAAGCAGGGCTCTCAGGCCGCCGTGCCGCTCTCGTGACCGACCAATCGGTCGCCAGTTTGCACGCATCGCTGGTTTCTCGCGTGCTCGATGAGGCCTTCATTTCACATTCAGTCCATCAGGTGCCCGCAGGTGAGGGATCAAAGTCCATGCAAATGGCCTCATCGAGCACGCGAGAAACCAGCGATGCGTGCAAACTGGCG
>JAPOLH010000005.1 GCA_029977225.1 Verrucomicrobiaceae bacterium
CTGCCGAAGGAGGTCACGGTCGCGGGTGTGTACCTCGCATCGCAGATGGCGGTGACGCCGGAGTTGTTTGTGCCTTTGCCGTTGGCGCAGGATCTCGCGGGTTTGGGCGAGGGCGTGCAGGGGATTTCGTTGCGGCTTGATGATGCCTACGCGGCCGAGCAGGTCGCGGCCGAGTCGCGCGATGCGCTGGGGCCGGGTTGGTCTTTGCTCACTTGGGGCGCGCAGTATCAGACCTTCTTTGCTTTGATTAACCAACAGCGGGTGATGATGTATTTTGCGCTGTCGTTCATCGTGTTGGTTTCGGCGTTTTCGATGATGGCGGTGATGTTCACGGTCACGATTCAAAAGCGTCGTGAGATTGGAGTGATGAAGGCCTTGGGTGCGGCGCCGTGGCAGATCGTGCGGGTGTTTCTTTATCAAGGCATGATTCTCGGATTTTTTGGTGCGGTGCTTGGTGTGGTGCTGGGGCGTTTGGTGATTCATTTTCGCGGGCCGATCCAAGGCGTATTTCGTTCGCTTGGCTTTGATCCGTTTGCGGCATCGTTTACTGGCTTTGGGGTTTTGCCAGCGCATCACAATATCTCTGAGCAGGTT
This sequence comes from Verrucomicrobiaceae bacterium, assembly GCA_029977225.1. Classification (GTDB taxonomy): domain Bacteria; phylum Verrucomicrobiota; class Verrucomicrobiia; order Verrucomicrobiales; family Akkermansiaceae; genus Luteolibacter. The sequence continues at coordinate 595 of JAPOLH010000005.1, forward strand.
GTGATAGCGGTGATGGCATTTGTGTTGTGTTCGTTGGCGGCATGGGTGCCTGCGGTTTTTGCTGCGCGCAGTGATGCGGCCAAGTCCTTGAGAAATTTGTGAGCGATGCAAATTTGGATTATCAAAGATGGGGAGAGATCGGGTCCGTTTCAGGACTTCGAAGTGCGGCGGCGGATCAACGAAGGTGAGTGGAATGAAAACACGCCGGCCTGGCATGAGGGCATGAAGGAGTGGGGTGTGTTGGGTGGGATCGAATATTTTCGACGCGAGTTTCAAAAGGAGCCGGAACCCGTGAAGCCGCCTTCACTTGGTGAAAGGGTGATTGAACAAAAACCCGAGCAAATCATCGCATCAGGTACTGACGGCAATCTGCGTCTTGGTCGGCGTTTTTGGGCTAGGTGGTTTGATCTCTATCTTTATGAGGGCATTTGGTGGATTGGCATGTGGGCCATGGGAAGGGACATCGGCGCTTTGCTCGACCAGACATGGGTGATGATTTTGCATTTCCTGCCATGGTTCGCATTGGAAGTTGTGCTGTTGCATCGCTTTGGGACCACGCCGGGTAAATGGCTGATGGGATTGAGCGTGCTGAACCGTGATGGTTCGAAGATGAGTCTTGCGGAATCGATGCGGCGCACGTGGCGGGTCTATTTCATTGGCATTGGCATGGGTTGGGGCTTGTTGGCCTTGATTTGCCAATTGATGGCTCTGGTTGGCACAAAGCGGCTTGGAATGCCGATTTGGGATCATGCGGGTGGGCATCAAGTCGTCGCCGAACCCTTGCGGGGCGCGCGGGTGGGGGCGTTTGTTTGCCTGTGGTTTGTGGCCTTGCAGATGCAGATGGCGGTCGTGTCCCCGTATGTCATCGAGCGCGTCGGCAAAATGTTTCCGTCGCTAAAGGAGTCATACGAGAAGAATCCGCCGCGGCACTTGCCGAAGCGTGATTGAAGCCGTAGTTCGGAAGAGGAACCACGAAATTCACGAAGGGCACGAATGGGGAGTGGTTAGCCAACCAAAAGGCAGTGATTTGAAATGACCACTGATCGAACTGATTTACAGATTTTTGATGGGCGGAATTGGTGCCAATGCCATGCGGTATTTTGAATCAGTCCATCAGTGAAATAGGGGGGCTATCCACTTTTGTGCCGACATGAACAAGCCACCGATATACGGTGGCTTGCGCGAGTGGTTGGGATCTTGGCGGTGGTGGGCCGATCAGGCCAGAGCGAGGAGCTTGGCCTTGAGTTGATCCTTGGTAACGCTGGCACCGACGATTTGGTCCTTCACTTCGCCGTTTTTGAAGAACAGGAGAAGGGGAATGGAGCGCACGTTGTATTTCACTGCGAGGTCACGTGCGTTGTCGACGTTAACCTTGCCGACTTTGGCTTGATCGCCGAGTTCGCCGGAGAGTTGATCGATGATAGGGCCGATCATTTTGCAGGGGCCGCACCATTCGGCCCAGAAATCGACGAGAACGGGCACGGAGGAATTGATGACTTCGGTGTCGAAATTGGTTTCAGTGAGATTGAGGGCCATGGCGGTTAATGTGGTAGGTGGTTGGGGTAAGTCAAGGATGGTGCTGTTGTTGGATCGCGTAACTCAGAGTCCGTTGGGCAAATTGCCTGCGGCGAATGCGAGATAAGCGACGATGAGGGTGAGAACGATATTGATGATGGGGAGAGCCATGATCTTGTTGGATGATTGTTAGAAGGGAAGGACTTGCGACCATTGGCCCTTGTTCTCGCTATCCTCCGCGTTGATCCAGACGTTGGCGACCATGAGTTGGGAAACCAGCACCACGATGGCTGCGGCGAGACCGACACCGGCGAGAATGGTGACGAGGCCTTTATCGGGATCGGGTTCTTCCACGGCCTCAGCTTTCGATTCCTCGACAGCGGTCACTTTGGGCTTGGGCACGCCGGCGCCGGGAGCGGCAGGGGCTTGAAGCGGCACGGTCGCTTGTGGGAGGGCTGGGGCCGCGGAGCCTGGAGCAAGACTGATGGTAGGCGTGCCTGTTGGTGCGCCGGGACGGATTGGCGCAGCTGTGGCTGGGGCGCCGGCCGGGCGGAGTGGAATGGTCGGTGCAGGGGCGCTTGGGGCGCCAGCGGGGCGAAGTGGCACCGTTGGTGCTGGGGCACCAGGAGCTCCAGTGGGGCGGGGTGGTGTAGAGGCTGAAGGAGCAGCGGGGGCTCCTGCAGGGCGGAGAGGTACCGTTGGCGCTGAGACACCAGGGGCGCCGGTGGGACGAGGTGGTGTGGAGGCTGTAGGAGCAGCGGGAGCTCCAGCAGGGCGCAGAGGTACCGTTGACGCTGGGGCGCCAGGAGCACCGGTGGGACGAGGCGGCGCGGAAGCTGAAGGAACAGTCGGGGAGCCAGCCGGGCGGACGGGGATGGTTGGTGCGCCAACAGATGGGCGAGGCGCCGCTACGGGAGTGGCGGCCTTGGGTGTGGATGAGGCATCAGCAAGCACAACCGTCTTTGGCGGAGAGATCGGCGGTTTGGGCGCACCCGCGTTTGGAATGACCACTGGCTTTGGCGGCACAATGGGTTTTGGCGGCGCGATCGGAACGGTGGGTTTTGGGACAGGTGCGGTGTTCTCTTTTTCGTTCATGCGCGTGCTTTCAAAAAGGTGATTTGAAATGGTGGCAAAGCTGCTCGGTGCTGTCAAACCCCCAGCCATGAATGCCGTGTTTTTTTTGGTGTGATTTTCCCAGCTTCATGGTTCCAATCCGGCAGCCAACATGTCAGCCGAAAAAAATGCCATCAACCCGACCCGTGCCCAGGACTTTCCTGAGTGGTACCAGCAAGTGATTCGTGCCGCCGATCTCGCGGAGAATTCCGAGACCCGTGGATGCATGGTGATCAAACCTTGGGGCTATGGAATTTGGGAGTTGATCCAACGTCAGTTGGATATGCGCTTCAAGGAGACCGGGCATCAAAATGCTTATTTCCCATTGTTGATACCGCTATCGTATCTCGAAAAGGAAGCGGAGCATGCTGAGGGTTTTGCGACCGAGTGCGCGGTGGTGACTCATCATCGCTTGGAGGCGGTGAAGGATGAGGCGACAGGGAAGACGCGAATGATTCCGACCGGTGAGTTGGCCGAGCCGTATGTGATTCGCCCGACATCCGAGACGATCATTGGCGCGGCGTTTGCGCGATGGGTCGAGTCCTATCGTGATTTGCCGTTATTGATCAATCAGTGGGCGAATGTGATGCGCTGGGAAATGAGGCCGCGGATGTTTTTGCGAACGGCGGAGTTTTTGTGGCAGGAAGGGCACACTGCGCATGAGACGGCGGAGGAGGCGATTGCCGAGACGCGCCTGATGCATGGTGTCTACGAGGAGTTTTTGCGCGATCATCTCGCGATCCCGGTGATCCCCGGGGAAAAGACTGAGAACGAGCGGTTTCCCGGAGCTGATATGACGCTGACGGTTGAGGCCATGGTGCAGGACAAGAAAGCGATCCAAGCGGGGACTTCACATTACCTTGGACAGAATTTTTCGAAGGCGCAGGACATTTCATTCACCGGTCGGGACGGTACTTTGCAACATGCGCACACGACTTCATGGGGAGTATCCACGCGGATGATCGGTACCTTGATCATGGCGCACTCCGATGACGACGGTTTGGTGTTGCCGCCGCGGGTTGCGACGCAACAGGTGGTGATTTTGCCGGTCTCTCCCAAGGAGGAAACTCGTGAGGCGGTATTTGCCGCATGTCGTGAGCTCGCGGCGAATTTGCGCAAACAGGTTTTCCATGGTGAAGGTTTGCGGGTGCATGTCGACACGCGAGACCTCAATGGTGGGGTGAAGAAATGGGAGTGGATCAAAAAAGGAGTGCCGATCCGCATCGAAATCGGGCCGCGTGATTTGGAAAGCGGCAAGGTCTGTGTCCAGCGCAGGGATCAAGCGATCTCGCAGAAGGAATTCATGGCCAGCGAGGACTTTGTGGCAGGCGCGGTGGCAATGCTCGATGGGATTCACTCCAAGCTGCTGGAGCGGGCCTTGGCGTTTCGTGACGCCAACATCGTGGCTTGTGATTCGCTGGATGCCTTCCATGCGCACTGGGCGGGCGAGAATCCGGGTTGGCTGTGTACACCATGGGCGGGCACCCCTGAGCAAGAGGAGGAGCTATCCAAACAGCACAAGATCACCATTCGCTGTCTGCCGCTTGATCGCGTCGAGCTGCCGGTGCATGTGAAGGATGCCTTGGGTACGAAGTGCGTTCTCACTGGCAAGGATACCCAAGTGCGTGCGATTTGGGGACGGAGTTATTGATTGATACAAAAAAACCCCACCGCGAAAAAATCCGGGTGGGGTTTTGATTTTGATAGGTGACGGAATCAGGCGACGCCGGATTTTTCCGATTCATTCGAGACGGACTCGACGATCGTTTGGATCGCGGGCTCGTCACTTTCGCTTGCCTGCACCGCTGCGGGTGGGATTGGGGCGAGTACGATCGGGCCGGAGCTGCGCTCGGGGTGATCGGCGCCGTCTTCCTTTTCCTCAAGTTCACGTGCTTTTGCGCCGGAGACCGTGAGCTTGCGTCCCATGAACGGTTGGTCGTGGAGGACTTCAACCGTGCGAATGGCATCATCCATGTTGAGCATTTGCACGAAGCCATAGCCTTTTGAGCGATGGGTGGTGCGGTTGTAAACGATTTCCACGCTGCGGACTGGTCCGACGCCTTTGAACAATTCCTGGAGGTCTTGTTCAGTGACGTCGTATGACAGGTTGCCGACATAGACGCGAGTCGACTCAACGGTCGACGGGTCGCCGCCGCGTGGGCGGTCGGATCCGCGTTTGCCCTTGCCTTCTCCGCCGCGCGATGAAGTTTCGCTCGAGCGAGCGTTGCGGGTGTTCGACTTGGTGACTTTGGGTTCGCCTTGGGTTTTGGTTGTCTCCGATTTGCGAGTTGGACGGCTGGGTTGTTTGTAGAGGCCGACGAGCTTCAGGAGTTTTTGCCACCAGGTAAGTGGTTTTTTGCCGCGAGTGCTGCGTGGTGACTGGAGTCGAAACTCCTCGGAGCGCCCCGATCCGGAGGAGCGGGAGCCGCGGCTGCCGCGGTATGAGGAGGATTGATTGTCACGGTTTTTGCCTCCGCGTGAGCGGCGGCGTTTGCTGTTTCCCGATGATGGGGATCTTTGTTCTGCGTTTGACATATGGTGTCACTTGGTTGTTACGAGCGGTCCGGCGCGGCGGTTCCGAGTGGGACCGCTGGTGCTGGAGAGGACCGTGTGCTGACCGTGCTGGGTCCGACCTCGCGGCTTTTCGTTGCCGAGTGAAGCCCCGCAGCCGTGTGCGGGAAGAAGCTTCTGTGGATGGAGCCAGCCGGCTCGCGCCGCCGCCTGAGTGGAGCAAGAATTCTTTTTTCCGGGAGTCCGCCGAAGTCCTTCGCCGCCCGTACGGGGGGAAGGCCACAAGCATCTTACCGAACCAGGGACTCGGAAGGCCGAAAACCTGCTCGCGCGCGCAAGTTACTGTGTTTGATGGCTTTGGCAAGGTCGGATGGAGATGCTTGGCCAAAATGTCGCAGTGCATGGCCTGCATTCGGCTGATTTCCTTGGCTCTTCCGTGACATTTTCGAGGAATGGGGAATTATTGTCGGCATGAATCTGCGGCGGCTTGGTGTTTTGATCGCTTTTTTAGGCTGTGCCGGGTTTGGGTATTGGCTGGCGAGGACCGCGGTACCGGGAGGTGGGCTCGTTCGGGAGCGGAATTTTGAATCTTCACGGCCCGATTTGTTGGTGCCGAGATCCGAACATTTTCCTCAGACGAGAGTGGACAGGCGAAAAGACAATGCCCCCGCGGTGGACCTCGCAGCGCGGCAAGTTGGTGCGTTGGAGGGTGAGCGGGTTTTGATTTTTCATGATGCGGCCTCCATGGAGCGTTTTCTTGAGCGGGCGGAGGGCAAATTGCGGATTCTCTCCAGGTTGGAAACGCTGCGGGCCTTGCGGGTGGGTTTTGCGGATCGTGCGGGGCTAGATGGCTTGCTTGAGGGTTTGACGATAAGGGAGTCTTTGGTGTTTCCGGTGGCAATTCCAGCGTTGCCTGAAGGTGGGGTGCAGGTTGGAGCCGTGGCCTTTCGCGGCGCGGTGCTTGAGTGGTTGGGAATCGAAGGCGAACGTGCTGATTGGGGAAGTGGTGTGAAGGTGGCAGTGTTGGATACGGGGGTTTCACCGCATGAGACGCTGCGCGGCGGGCATCGTTCGCTTGAGTTGGTGGCGTTGCCAAAAAACATTTCCGAATGGAATGGTCATGGCACGGCGGTGGCTTCCTTGATCGCGGGAAGTGATTCGCTGACGCCTGGTGTGGCGCCCGGCGTCGATATTCTTTCCATCCGGGTAGCGAATGATTCAGGGGTATCCGACAGTTTTCTGTTGGCCGAAGGCATTGTCAGAGCGGTGGATGCCGGCGCAAAGATCATCAACATTTCGATGGGTAGTTTTGGTGACAGTGCGGTCATGCGAGACGCGGTTGCTTATGCAAACGAACGTGGCGTGTTGATGGTGGCGGCGGTTGGCAACAACGGGATCGCGCGGGTGACATATCCGGCGGCCTATGATTCAGTCATTGGAGTGGGTGCGGTGGACGCAATGGGCATGCATATGGAATTTTCAAACTTCGGATCAGCGGTGGACCTTGTGGCGCCGGGTTATGGCATCAACGCGGCGTGGAGTGGCGACGAAGCGGCGAGAGTTTCTGGGACATCATTCAGTGCACCGATCGTGACTGGGGCGGTCGCGGCGCTGATGTCTGAGAAAAGTCTTTCTGCAAGGCCGGCTTACGATTTGTTGATGGCAAACCTGAATGAAGGTGGCGCTGCGGGAAGCGACGCGCAGTATGGTGGTGGCATGCCGGATGTGGGAAGGGCACTGAGCAGTGGTCAGCCGGGGATTTATGACGCGGCGATCGCATCGCATCGCGTATTGGCGGCTGATCCGTCCAATCCAAATGGTCAGGTCGAGGTGGTGGTGCAAAATCGCGGCACGGAGCCAGTCGTCAATACAAGCGTCAAGGTTTCCGTCGGTGGTGTCGTCAGCGCTAGCAATCTCACCATGCTTGCGCCAAACGCCGTAGCGACCGTGCGGGTGCCGGTGCGCGAGAATTGGCGTGAGTCGGGTAAGGGTCTGCGGATCGAATCGAGTGCCAGCCTTTCGGGTGGAATGATCGACAGCAAGCCATCAAATGATCGTCGCGTAGAGATTCATGGGGCTGTTGATGCGAATTAAAATTCTGCTGTTGCTTGCCTGTGGGGTGGTTCATGCCGAGCCGTGTTGGCTTGACGCGCCGAATCATAAGGCGGCTCCGGTGGATCAATTGCTGGTGGGGGCGAATGCTTGTGGGCCAGCGGCCATGATGAATTCATTTCATGTCGGTACTGAAAAGTGGCGGCGTGTGTTTCGAGTGATGGGTGGAGGCAATGACAAGGAGCGGATGGCATGGATGATTCGGCACGTGGGCATGAAGTCGTCTAATCACTTATTTGCGAGGCCACGTTGGAGTGGGCGCGGTGTGGGTGTTGAGGATCTTCGCGATATGGCCAACGAGCTGTTGGAAAAGGCCTATCTGCCTTCCTTAAAAGCGGATATTTTATTTCTGGACCGAGGGGAGACTGCGGAGCGCTTGCTTCAGCGCGCGCACAAGCGCATGCGCAAATCGCTGGCGGCTGGTTTTCCGCCGGTCATGAGTGTCAGGCGCTACGCATTGAGAAAGGATTCAGGTAAAAAATCCCAGTGGACGGTGATTGAAGGGCATTTTGTGACGCTAACTCGGATGCCATGCAAGCTGCAGCGCGGTGAGCGATCGTTCGCGGTCGATTACCTTGATCCGTGGCGTGGCAGGCATTGCCATGGTGTGATCGGGATTCCTAAGCGTGAATCCATGGTCGACCCGAGTGGTGGCGCGGCATGCCTTGAGGCCGATTTCCCATCAGCCATGATCGGAAAGAATCGCGTGCGGCACGGTGAGCCTACGATGGTCGCAGTCGTTGCGGTGATAGGGGATTGGTAATTTGGATGATTCGTATTTGAAATTTGAGCTCTCCGTCGCATCATTACGGCAGATGGCGGATGATTCTAAAAAGGGCAGCGGGTATTCCTCAGCGGCTTTGTGGCACAAGTTGCGGGGCATGGTCATGAAGGTGGGCCGAAAGACGCTGTTTTCATCGCTCGTATTGTTTAATTGCCTCAAGGATCCTGATACGCCGGCGTGGGCGCGTGGCGTGATTGTCGGGGCACTGGGTTACCTGATTTTGCCTACCGATTTAATCCCCGACCTTTTGCCCGGGGCAGGTTATGGTGATGACTGGAGTGCTATTCTTGCTGCGCTGGCCACCGTTGGGGCGTACATCAAGGAGGCTCACAAAGCCCGGGCAAATGAGCAATTGGGAAAGTTGTTTCGCGATCAAAGCGGATCCACGCCAGCGGATTTTGTTGAATAATCCGGCGAATTGGGGGTCAATAGCTGCATGGGAATGCACGCAGTTTTGATGAGATTGATGCTTTGTTTGCTCCTTGCATCGGCAGCGATTGCATCGAGCGCCAAGGCCACGGTGACAATCGACGAGAAAATTTTTGGCAACAGCCTTGGTGGTTGGAAGAAGCGCGACAAACAGGTGGCGGAATATCCCTTGTCGGGGGCAACCTACCGAACCTATCGCCCAGAGGTGTCGCAAACCCCTGATGGTGGGATTTTTGTCTCGGTGCGCATCGATCACGTGCGTGGTTGGCTCTCGACCGATGACCATGCAATCCTCGAGGTGACCATCAACGACAAGGGGGGAGTGGTTTCAGCGCGTTCAAACATTGCGATCCAAGGCCGATCGATATCTAGCGATCTGATTCGTGGCGCGGGTGAGACTGGCAAGGCGGTAGTCGGTGCGGATCGTGCGGTGCAGATTGGCACGGATCTGGTCGCAAACCTTTCGGAGAAACTGCTGCGGGAAAAAATCGTTGAGGCGGGCCGAGTGTCTTTTCCTGCGGCTTTGCGTCACAATTACAACCGATTGTTTCAAGCGATTCGTCACGAGGTCCCGGCACCAAAGGCCACTGAGGTGATTCCAGCATCTGAGGCCAAGCCAGAGGAAGAAAAGAAGCCTGAGGCTGATCCTGCTTTGCCAAATACTGTGCCTGCGGAGAAACCATCGAATGGTGCAGGAGCTCTGGAGATCAAGCCTTACGCGACGCCGGAAAATGCCGAGTTGCCGGCGGCTCAGTGAGTGTCACCAGTCACCCGCGTGGGTGCAGTTTTTTGTGAAGTGTTTTTAGGCGCTGACGATCCACGTGCGTGTAGATCTGGGTGGTCGAGATGTCACTGTGACCGAGAAGCTCTTGAATGACTCGTAGGTCGGCGCCTCCCTCGAGCAAATGGGTGGCAAATGAGTGGCGCAGCAAATGTGGATAAATGTTTTGTTCAATGCCCGCGCGCGCGGCGCGTTGCTTGACGATTTGGCGGATGCGGTCGGGAGACAGTGGAGTGCCGCGCACGCTGATGAAAATGTGTGATGATGTGCGTTTGCTGATCAACGACGGGCGCTCATTGGTAAGGTAGTCTGAAATGGCGGTGAGCGCCTTTGATCCGACACGGACCATGCGGGTCTTGTTGCCCTTGCCGGTGACGCGGATGAAGCCCTCTTTTTCGTCGAGCATTTCAAACCTCAATTTGCAGAGTTCCGATAAGCGCAGACCGGATGAGTAGAAGAGCTCGATGATGGCCATGTCGCGACGGCCGAGCGGAGTAGAAACGTCGATCGAGTCGAGCAATTTTTGGATTTCTTGGGCGTGCAGAGTTTCCGGCAGGGTTTGATCCGGGCGCGGAGCGAGCAGGGGCTCGGCTGGATCCATCGGAAGTTTTTCGCGGGAGGCCAACCAACGGAAAAAAATTTTCAGATGAACGGTGGTGATGCGCAGCGATGCGGAACTTAGTCCGGATTTTTTTCGTTCGTTAAGGAAGCCTGCAAGTTCGTCGGTGCCGACGTTTGAAAGTATGATTTTTTTTTCGAGCAACCAATTGGATAGCGCGTCGAGTGATTGGCGCACTGAGAGCTGATAGGCATCGGAGAGGCCACGCTCTGTCGCGAGGTAGCGAATGAATGACTCCAATTCCCGATCCATTGAGGCCAATGCTAAAACCAACGAATGAAATGGCAATGCGGTGTTTTTCGCCAATGCCCGTTCGAGGATCGCACATCTTTCAGGCGTATTTTTTTGGCGCCGTAGTTTCGTTTCGGGCGCTAGGAGCTTGCAGGGATCTTTGGGCGTTTGAGCGGTTGTTTTTTGGGGAGGCCGTAGCGGTTGATCATGTTGTAAATGGTCCGAAGGCTAACCTTGAGGCGTTTGGCGGCGCGGCGGCGGTTGCCTTGGCATGCTTCGAGGGCGTTGATAAGGCTGGTCCGCGTCAGGGCTTCGATGCTTTCGATGCCGCTATCCTGATTGGGGGATTCGGATGGCTGCTTGATTTGAATTTTGTTGAGGTGAGCGAGATCACTGGGGCCGATGAGGCGGTCATCGCTATGAGTGATGGCGTGTTCAAGTACGCTGTGAAGCTCGCCGATATTGCCCGGCCATGAATAATCGCAGAGTAGCTCCATCGCCTTGCGAGTGATGCCCGGCACGCGGATATGATGAGTGGCACAGATGTGAGAAACGATGTTTTCACACAGCCTTGGAATGTCCTGTGACCTTTGGGCCAAGCCGGGAACATTGACGCGATAAACGGATGCGGCGTACCAGAGGTCTGGCCTCAATTGACCGGCCCTGGCATTGGGTTGGAGGTGCTGTATGTCGGCCACCACCGAGGTGATGAGGCGACAGGACTTTTCTGCTGAAGCAGATTGGTTTTGTTTGATCCATTCGAGCAATTCGGCCTGCGCCTTTGTCGAAAGGCATTGAAGGTTTTCGATGTAAAGCGTGCCCCCCATGCAGGCTTGTATTTTTGGAGTCACATGTGCGCGGGTGGAATCGTTCTGGTTGGTAAGAGACTTGCCAAAAAGTTCCTGTTCGACCCGGGTTTGGGGTATGTGGGATGCATCGATGGTGATGAAGCACTGATTGGTTCGCGAACTTTTGCGATGAATCCATTGGGCAATGGATTTTTTTCCGCTGCCGGCTGGGCCGACGAGCATGACGGGTGAGCAAGTTTTGGCGGCATCGCGGGCATCCATCATGGCTTGCCGCATGGCGGCTGATTGCCACCTGCTTCGGCGCTGAGCGCTTGCATGGCTGGTGTGTGTTTTGTGGCGTTGATCGTCGATTGCCCGTGTAATTGTTGATAACAATGTCGAGGTTCGACAGGGCTTTGTGAGGTAATCGACTGCCCCCGCTTTCATCGCCAGCACGACCGAGGGGATGTCGCTTCTCGCGCTTAAGACGATGCATGGAAGATCGGGTCGTGTTTTTCTAGCCATTCGAATGGCTTCGATTCCATCGCCGTTGGGAAGGGTGAGGTCGACCAAGGCGGCATCCAGGGGCTGCTCTTGCTGGAGCATGGTGGTGGCGTCTGCGAGGCTTGAACAGGTGACGCATGCCACATGGTGGTTTTCAAACATTTCGCTGATGCGTGCGGAGCTGGTGGCATCTCCATCGATCAGCAAGAGTGTTTGCGTTGTTTTTTTGCCTTCGATGACTTCGGCTTCACGGGCCTTTTCTGCGGTGTGAGATGTGGGTCGCATGGGGGAGATTGGTATGATGAAGCATCCGTTTTGAGCGGAATGGCGCAATCCACGCGATGGCGCGACCTGTTTCGTGCGGAGCGCAGAGATGAATTTTTTGCAGTAATTGGTGGAATCACTTACGTTGCCCGACGCTTTTTGCGGACGATGGGTAGGGGCATCAACCTACTCGAAGCAATGTTTACCCTATCATCCCAAATCAAACATGTTGTTGGCCGGTGCTCCGGTCGTGCCATTGAGTCAATTCCTAGAATGCGTGTATTGGCCAAGCGCTCTGCGTTCGCAGCTTTCATGGCGCTGGCGGGATTTGGCTTTTCCAGCGCTGTAGGCGCCGCGGACGTTGGCTTAGCATGGGACGCAAACCCGGAAACCGATATCGCCAAGTATCAGTTGAGCTATGGAACTAGCCCCGGTCAGTACACCCAGGTTAAGGAAGTCGGACGCGACACGCGTACCCTTGTCACCAATCTCGAAGCTGGTCGTACTTATTATTTTGCGGTCAGCGCCGTGAATTACGCGGGCATGCAGAGTGATCTGTCGGCTGAAGTTTCGTATCAAACGCCGCCGCTATATTTTAATCTCAACTTGGCCTGGAATCCGAATCCAGAGACCGACATTTCTGCCTATCGCTTGAGCTACGGAACTTCTTCGGGTCAGTACAATCAGGTGGTTGATGTGGGTCGCGATACTCGCGCGACCGTGAGCAATTTGGAGCAGGGAAAGACCTATTACTTTGTGGTGACGGCGGTGAACTATGCGGGAATGGCCAGTGATCCTTCGAGTGAATTGATTTATAATGGTGCGCCGGCGAGTGCGGTAGCCTCGTCCTACACGCTGTTGGAACAAGATTCACCCTCGGTGAGCAGCTTGTCCTCGGTGTATGGTTCTCAGCTTGATTTGATGAATTCCTATCTTGGCGGAGATTCCGCTGGTGGTGTTGATGCGAGTTTGTCGCCGACCGCGTCGCATGTGACAGCCGATCCTGATGGCGATGGAGTGAAGGAGTCCTATCTCGTGTTTAGCTATCGTCGTACCCAGCTTGTTGCCAGTGACTCGAGTATTGCAGCCAGTGTTGAGGTTAGTGGGGATCTCGCTTCCGACTGGCAGGATAGCAGCCGTTTGCGGGGGGTAGTGGAGCTTGTAGAGGCGAATGCCGCCGCGCCCGGAGTTGATATCGTTAGAGTCTATTTGCCGACGAGTCTCGCTACCAATGGTCGTCTCTTTGCGAGGTTGGCGGTCACCAAACAAGCGCCGTAATGCCTCGAAGTAAGTTGAGTTTCGCGCATTGAAACAAAAAAACCGCAGCCCATCGGGTTGCGGTTTTTTTTGAGAGATGTGATCGCAGGGATCAGCGCTTGGAGAATTGGAAGCGCTTGCGAGCACCGGGTTGACCGGACTTTTTGCGTTCCTTCATGCGCGGGTCGCGGGTGAGGAAACCGAGTGGCTTGATGACTTTGCGGTTCTCGGGGTCGACCTGGGTGAGGCTACGCGAGATCGCGTGGCGGATCGAAACGGCTTGTGCATGGATGCCACCGCCTTTGACGACCACATTGACATCGTACTTGTTGGTCAGCGAGGTCGCTTGGAAGGGGGCGAGGATCGCGTTTTGAAGTTCGATCGTTGGGAGGTAGTCTTCGAAGGGGCGCGAGTTGATGATGATTTGGCCGGTGCCTTCGGTGAGCCAGACTCTCGAGACTGCGGTTTTGCGACGGCCGGTGGCGCTTGGTGAGGTGGTGGACATGGTGGGAGAAAAATTGGGGTGCGCTTAGCGGACGGCGTGTGCGACGGGTTGTTGTGCTTCGTGCGGGTGTTCGGCACCAGCGTAGACCTTGAGCTTGGAGTATTGGGCTTTGCCGAGGCGGGTCTTGGGAAGCATGCCATAGACGGCGCGCTCGACGAGCAGGATCGGGCGGCGTTCGCGGACCATGCGTGGAGTTTCAACTTTTTGTCCGCCGACATATCCCGAGAAGCGGGTGTAGATCTTGGAGTTTTCCTTGGCACCAGTGAGCACAACTTGATCGGCATTGATGACGACCACGAAGTCGCCGGTGTCGATGTGGGTGGTGAAGGTTGGCTTGTGCTTGCCGCGGAGGAGGCGGGCGGCTTCGACAGCGACTTGGCCGAGGACTTTGCCCTTGGCGTCGATCACATACCACTTGCGCTCGACTTCTTGGGGCTTGGCGGAAAATGTCTTCATGTGCTTGTAAGGAGGTGGTTGCGACCATGGTTGAGGTCGCGCGGGGGGCGCAAACTAGGGATCTGGCTGATGGCTGTCAATCGGGAAATCACGCGAATTTTCCTCAAATTTTCAGTAAATGCGGCGATGGGGCGCGAGGGTGGGAATTTCGGGAAAAATCACTCCTTCGCGTCGGTGGGCCGGCTGGGTGGGCTGTTGATCGGGCGGGGCAGTGGTCCGGTGCCGGAATCACCGATGGATGACTGGGTGCGGATTGCCTTGGCGATGTGGGCGGCGAGTTTTTGGCGGTAGGCTGGGTCGGCGGCGAGGCGGCTGTCGCCGGAGTTGCTGAGGTAGCCGCATTCGATGAGGACGCAGGGGATCTCCGGGTTGCGGGTGAGGCGCAGGCGGCGGCGGACCAATCCGCGGTTGTTTTCCTCGGCGGGGCTGGCAGCGCTCATGGCGCGTTGCAAGCGGGTGGCGAGGCCGTGGCTGTCGACGCGCCAGAAATAGGTTTCGGGTCCGCGCACCTGGGAGGGTCCGCTGTTGAAATGGACGCTGATGAGCACCGCATCGCCGCGCTTGTTGGCGAGGGCGACGCGATCGTCGAGTTCGATAAAGTGGTCGTGATCGCGCAGCAGGATGGTTTTGAATCCGCCGAGCTCGGCTTTGATGCGTTTGGCCATGTCGAGGGTGAGATCCTTTTCCTTTTGGCAGGTATGGGGGCTGATGGCGCCCGAGTCCTTGCCGCCGTGGCCCGCATCGATGATGACGGTTTTGAAATTTTTCGGTCCTGGGCGGTGGCCCCAGTAGTCGCGGCCTGAAGACGAGAGTGTGTCCGTGGCGCATGAGGTCATGAGTGCGACAATGATTGGAAAGCAGGTGATGAGTTTGAATGTGAGGCGCATGGGTTAAGGAGGTTATGATTTTCGGTTGAAATGAAATTCCAATTGGTCGTTGCCGTTCGCGGACCATGCTTCGATGCCAAGCTCGCGAAGTTCGGCGGCGAACTCGCGGGTGTAGCCGTGGATGGTGATGACGCGTTTGGGGCTTACGCATTCGACGCAGTGCATGAGGCCGGGATGGTCGGCGTGATCTGAAAAGGGGAACACCTCATCAACACCGTAGCGAAATTTCGCGCCCGGTTGCAGCGCCCATCCGCTGAGCATCGCGGTGCGTTTGGCTTTGAGGCCGAGGAGTTTTTTTGAGCGCATCACATGCGGTGGTGCGATGATGACATGCCCTTCGGGTGCGTGTCCGTCGAACTCTAACGGTTCGGGTAAATGCGATGTTCCGGCAGCGATGCAGGATCGGGTCATGCTTGCGGCGGCGGTATGAAGCAGCGTGGGAATGTCGTGTTCATGCATCAGCGCGAGCGCCTCTTGGGATTTGCCAAGCGAGTAACCGAGCAGGACCGGTGTTTTGTTTTGGGCGAAACTTTCACGGACGAATGTGAGGATTTCATTTTCCACTTCGGATGTTTCAGGAAACCGGTGGCGTGGCAGGCCGAAGGTGGTTTCCATGATGAGCGTGTCGGCCTTTGCGAATGTGATTGGTTCGGCCGTGCGGCTTGGGCGGATTTTGAAATCGCCGGTGTAGAGCAGGCTGGCCTGATCCGAGAGGCGTGTGATGTGGATCATGGCCGAGCCGGCGATGTGGCCGGCAGGGAGCAGCGTGATGCGGAAATTTTTGTCGGTGAATGATGAGTGAAACGGCTGGGGTTCGACTCGATCGGCAGAGATGCGAAAGCGATCGCGCAGCAGTCGTGCCGTGACCTCCGAACAGATCGTCGAGCTATGGCGCGCGACATGATCGGCGTGCGCATGGGAGATGAAGGCGCGGGGCTTTGGGGATCGTGGATCGAGCCAGAGATCGAGCTCCGGCAGGTAGAGGCCTTTTTGATAAATGACTTCGATCACCGGCCTGAGTTTTGAGTTGGATGGAAGCCTACGCTTTTCACACCGCGACTGGCGCCTTAATGTGCGGGTGTGATTCGTAGTTTTCGAGTCGGATGTCGTCGAAGGTGAAGGCGTCGATGTCTTTCACATCGGGGTTGATCCAAATTTGCGGCAGCGGTTTGGGTTCGCGGGTGAGCTGAAGTTCTGCCTGTTCGAGGTGGTTGGTGTAGAGGTGGAGATCGCCAAAGGTGTGGACGAAGTCGCGGACTTCGAAATCGCAGACTTGAGCGATCATGTGAGTAAGTAGCGCGTAGGAGGCAATGTTGAAAGGGACGCCGAGGAAGAGGTCGGCGCTGCGTTGATAGAGCTGGCAGGAAAGGCCCGGGCGGCCATTGTCACGGGGCTCGTGGACATAGAATTGAAAAAGCAGGTGGCAGGGGGGCAGGGCCATTTCGTGGATTTGCCCGACATTCCATGCCGAGACGATGTGGCGGCGTGAGTGCGGGTTGCCCTTGAGTCCTTCGATCAGTAGGTGGATCTGATCAATCGTGCGACCGTCGGGCGCGGGCCATGAGCGCCACTGTTTGCCGTAGACCGGGCCGAGCTCACCGTCGGCATCGGCCCACTCGTCCCAGATGGTCACGCCATTTTCCTTCAAATAACGCGTGTTGGTCTCGCCTTTTAGAAACCAGAGCAGTTCATGGATGATCGAGCGGAGGTGAAGTTTTTTCGTGGTGAGGCAGGGAAATCCTTGGCGCAGGTCGTAGCGGACTTGTCGGCCGAATACCGAGATTGTGCCAGTGCCGGTGCGGTCGGCGCGGTGCTCGCCGTTTTTCATCACATCACGGAGCAGGCCGAGGTAGGTATCCATGCGCCCAATCAAGCCATGAACCCGCTTTGGCCCGCAAGGTTGAAGCTTCGCCGAGGCTGATTCGGGCGAAAAAATTTGATCCTCAGAAAATGTGGACATAATTTGTCCACATGAAAAAAGTCACCGTCAGGGATTTGAGAAATAACTTTTCCAAGGTCGAGGCATGGCTCGGCGAGGGCGAGGAGATCCGCATCGAGAAGCGCGGCAAGCCGATCGGGTATTTGTCGGCGACGAGGAAAAAGAAAAGTGTGGTGCCTAAAGTTGATTGGGAGGCTCGAAGAAAGGCGATATGGGGCGATCGCGTCTTTTCGGACGAAGAAGTGCGTGTGATGCGTGAGGCTGAATTGGAGGGTGAGGAAGGATGAAAATTTTTCCTGATACATCGTTTTTGTGTGCGAAGTACCGCGAGCAGAGCAATTCACGGCGTGCGGATGCCTATCACGAAACCCTTTTAAGCCCGCTCGCCGTAACCAGTCTCGTCTTGCTCGAGTTTCGCCAGTCGATCCGTTTTCAGATGAGGATGTTTGCCTTGGATCGCAGCAAGGGTTTTGCGAAAACCGAGGGTATGGCGATGTTGCGTGCTTTGCAGTCGGATCTTTCGCAAGGGGTGTTTGAAATCAGCGCGCCCGACTGGGCGGATGTGCATCGCATTGCGGACATGCTGAGCGAAAAACACACCGAAGAGATCGGTCATCGCATGACGGACATATTGCATGTTGCCACGGCGATTCACCTCGGGTCGGAGGTTTTTCTCACCTTCGATGCCAAGCAGAAACGCTTGGCCGAGGCGTCGGGAATGAAGGCGCCTTTGTGAATCGGCAAGCGGCGGGCGTCACTTGCTCACATTGAAGCGAAACTCTATCACATCGCCGTCCTTGACGACGTATTCCTTGCCTTCGATGCGGAGCTTGCCTGCTTCCTTGGCTGCATTTTTTGAGCCGAGCGTGACGAGGTCGTCGTAGTGCACGACCTCGGCCGCGATGAAGCCGCGTTCGAAATCCGTGTGGATTACTCCAGCGGCAGCGGGGGCTTTGTCGCCTTCGTGAATCGTCCATGCGCGGGTTTCCTGCACGCCGGTGGTGAGGTAGGTGCGAAGGCCGAGCAGGTGGTAGACCGCTTGGATCAGCGATGAGACGCCGGAGTCATTGACGCCCATTTCACGGAGGAACTCGAGTGCTTCCTCGGGGGGCATTTCACTGAGCTCTTCTTCGATGCGCGCGGAGATCACCACCGCTTCCGAGCCGCTGTGTTCGGCGGCGTAGCTTCGGACCTTAGCGACTTGCGGATGTGAGTCCGGATTTTCGATCGCGCCGGCAAGCTCGTCTTCGGCTACGTTGCAGGCGTAGATCGTCTTCTTGGATGAGAGTAGGAAAAATTCGCGAACGACCGCCTTGTCCTCATCGCTGAATTCGAGGGTGAGGGCCGGCTTGCCTTGATCGAGGTGAGGCATGATCACATCGATGAGCTCCACTTCCTTTTTGGCTTCCTTGTCGCCGCCCTTGGCTTTCTTTTCACGAGATGAGCGGCGTTTTTCGAGAGCCGCCATGTCGGCGAGGATGAGCTCCGAGTTGATGATCTCGATATCGCGGATCGGGTCGACCGTGCCGAGTTCGTGAATGATGTCGTCGTTTTCAAAACAACGGACCACTTGGACGATCGCATCGGTTTCGCGGATGTTGGCAAGGAACTGATTGCCGAGTCCGGCACCCTCAGAGGCTCCCTTCACGAGTCCGGCGATGTCGACAAACTCGATTGCCGTGGGGACCAATTTTTGCGAGCCGGAGATTTTCGAGAGCACGGCCAGACGCGGGTCGGGCACCGTCACGATGCCGACATTGGGATCGATTGTGCAGAATGGGTAGTTGGCCGCCTCCGCCTTACGGGTGCGGGTGACAGCGTTGAAGAGGGTTGATTTCCCGACATTGGGCAGACCTACGATTCCAGCTTTGAGCATTGCGGGGGGAGGGTGAGGGAGAGGAGGGCGCGAGGACGAGAAAAATCCGCCATTGGTCCGGCTGCGATGAGGGATTGCCATCGGAGAAATCGGTGTGTATGCATGGCGATGATGGCCTTTGAGTACTGATGACCGCTTATCTTTTCAGTTGTGAGCATGCGACCTGCACGGTGCCAGAAGCCTACCGTGAATATTTTCGTGGCAGCGAGGAGGTCCTAAGTTCCAACGAGGGATGGGAGCCCGGGGCTTTGAACTTGAGCCAAGCCTTTGCGATGGGTTTTCGAACACCCTTGGTTTACGGCGATGTCACGAGGTTGTTGATCGATCTGGAAAAGGACGGTGACGCGCGATGGAGTCGGTTTTCTTTCAAAATCGCCGAGAATATCCGCCTGAGGATCGAAGATCGGCATGAGAAGTTGTTTCGCCAGCAATTGCGGCAGCGGATTGCAGAGGATTTGAGGAGGTATGATTCCGTGGTGCATTTGATGGTGCATACAGACGCTGGCAGCGAGGGGAAAGTGACATTGGCGACACCTGAAAAATCGGTGTTGGGTGAGTCGCTCGCGAAGGAGTGGTGCTCGAGGCTGCGTGTGCGTGATGTCGATGCGAATTGTGAGCGGGGCGCTGATACCGGAGCGTTGGGGCTGGCATTGGCGCGGGAGAATGATCCGTCGCGTTATGCGCAGATTCGTCTTGTCGTATCGCAGAGTTTTTTCCTTGAGGGCAAACCGCTGCGCTGGGAGACCGTCAAAAAGATTCTTCTGGATACGCTGCGTTTGGCAGTGGATGAGGGCATCAGCGGCCAAGCAGCCCCTTTGACTGATCAAGACTGAGTTTGCGCTGCTCGCGCCAGTCGATCACATCGGGTTGTTGGTAGACTCCGCGGCGGATGTCGGTTTCGGCATCGGATGGTTTGGAGATATTTTGAATGTCGGATTCGCGAGCGGAATTGGTGGTAAATTTTTGTGTTGGGTAATCACCGGGCAGGTTTGCTGTGGACGATGACTCGCGGGCATTTTTGCCGCTGAGACCCGACGATGTCATGAATCTGCTGCCATCGGTACTGCCGTCGTAGGTTTTGCGGCCGTAGTCTTTGTTTCCCCACCATGATTTCTTGGAGTATTCGCCTGTTTTGTAAGTGTTTTTTTGATAATTCTCCTGGAAGTAAGGAGAGCTGCCCTGTTTTTCGAACGAACTGCGCTTGTCGCCTTGAGCTTTCCAATTCCCATCGGCGTCTTGGGTGTAGCCGTTTTTTTCATTTAGCCGCTGGCTAAATGGTTTGAATGACGAAGTGTTTTCGCTGGCCTTGGGATCGTTCGTGCAGGCTGCCAGAAAGACCGAAAAAAACGGAGCAATGTGGCGATGAAACATCATTGTTTGCGAATGGCTTCCTCGAGCTTTGGATTGGGCTGGGCACCTCGTTCCAATGCCTGTTCATAGTATTTTTTTGCATCCTCGAAGCGGCGGTCGCGTGAGCAGAGCAACGCGAGGTTGTAATAGGGCTCGCTAGGCATCGGGTCGGCATTGATGGCGGCCTTGAAGTGAGACTCCGCTTCGCCAAGTTTTCCTGTGCGGTAGCGCAGTGTTGCGAGCAACAACTGGCCTTTGGCGTCGTTCGGTGCGAGTTCGACCGCTTTGCAAAGTGACTTATCGGCGGCCTGCATGTCGCCGAGGCGGAGGAAGGAAAATCCGAGCATGCGGTGGGCGTAGGCGTTGCCTTCTTCAAGTTCGACCGCACGGCGGAAGGAGTCGATGGCGGACATTGGGTCGTCGAGTTTCAGGTGAACGACGCCTAGTTTGCAAAGTGCAGGGGTGTGGCCCGGGTGTTGCTCGATAATCATTTCATACAATTCGCGGGTCGGAAGGAGCCTTCCGGCGATGAAGGATTTTTCTGCGGTGCGTTCGAATATTGAGATGTCGCGGTTTAGGTCGCTGGTTGCGCGGGTGACGGTAGCGCGGTCGCGCGCGAAGGGTGAAACGAACTCGCCATCCACCTGACGGTCGGCCAGGAGTTTTTGCTCCTCAGGCGAGAGAGCTATTTCGCCGCTGTCGAAAATTTCGATGGCTTTGGCGAGGCGATCGTCGCCGTTGCCGAGTTCGCGTGCGGCATCGACGAGCAACTCGCGTGCTTGGCGGCGGCGTTCTTGGGTGCGGAGTTGGCGCTTGATGATGTCGCGCAGAAGTTCCGTTTCTGCTGGGTCGGCGTTGGCTTCACCTTTGGCGAGGGCTGCCTCCTCGGTTCTTAGGCGTGATTCCATTTCGGCGAGGCGTTTGTCTTGCTCGCGTTTTTCCTGCTGCAATTTATTGATTTGTGATTTTGCGATGGCGAGATCGCGGAGCGCGTCGGAGTAGGCTTCCTTGTTCTCGTCGCTTTCACGATTGATGCTTTCCACTTTTTCAGTTGCTTCACGCAGGTCTTTGGCTAGCGACATGTTTTGTTCGATCAGGTCCTGGATGCGGCTTGATTCGTTGAGTTTGAGAAGCGCGGCCATTTGATCGCGTTCTTGTATGAGCGAATCGTGTTCCGTGCGCAGCTGGGTGAATGCTTGCCGGCTTTCCTCGAGCTCCCTGCCGAGGCTGGCGATGCGTTCGTTGGCTGTTGAGAGTTCGGAATTTTTTTTCTCGAGTTCTTTCTCGAGCTGCTCGAGCTGTTTGCGTTGGCCGGCGACGACCGAGTTGGCAACTTCGCGCTCTTTTTTCAAATCTCGGTCGAGGTCGCTGCGCTTTTGTTGCAGCACTTTCATGTCTGCTTCGAGGATAGCCATACGACTGAGTGCTTCGGTGTGGGATCCGCGTGACTGGTTAAGAGCCATGGACATCGCCTCACGCTCTTGGACAAGTGATTCGATGCGTTGATTGAGTGACTTGACCTCGCTCTCGACCGGCGCGGAAGCAAGTTTAGCACGCAGGTTTTGCAGGTTGGCTTCGGCGTTTCGAAGTTCGGCTTTGAGCGCGTCATTTTGACGGCGCATGTCATCGGCGCGCGATTTTTCGCGTGAGGCTTGTTCGGGGGCTTGAGATGCAAGTTCGCGCAGTCGGCGGACTTCAGCTTCGGCGGCTGCCAGGCGTTGGGTGGTGGCTGGGTCGATGACTGGCTCTTTGGGTTTGGAGGCCTTGGCCATCTCTTCGGCGAAACTTTTGCGCATCTCCTGGAGCTTGGCTTCGGCGCTGCGGAGTTCGGCTTTGAGCGCGTCATTTTGACGGCGCATGTCATCGGCGCGTGATTTCTCGCGTGAAGCTTGTTCGGGGGCTTGAGATGCAAGTTCGCGCAGGCGGCGGACCTCAGCTTCGGCGGCTGCGAGTCGTTGGGTGGTGGCTGGGTCGATGACTGGCTCTTTGGGTTTGGAAGCCTTGGCTACTTCCTCGGCAAGTCTGCCACGCAAGGTTTGCAGAGTGTTTTCTGCTTTATTCAACTCGGCCTTTAGGGATTCGTTTTGGCGGCGCACTTCATCCACCTTTTTTGCGTTGCGAGATGATTCCTGCTCTTTGCGCTTGGCGAGGTCACGCAGGCGGCGCACCTCAGCTTCAGCGTTTTTTAGCTGTGATGAATCGGGTGGATCTATTTTTGGTGTGAATGTCTGTGTGGGTGGTGGACTGGCAGCTTCCGCTTCCTTGACCGGTTGTTTGAATCCACCTTCCAGCTCAGCGACTGCGTTGCGGTTTTTGGCGAGTTGGTGTTCGGCCTTTTGGCCAACGCGAGATAGGGCTTCGCTGGTCTTTTCGCTGCGATTGCCGACCATTTCCGGTTTCCATTCCGGATAAAACCTGCGGATGGTGCCAAAGAGTTGTTGGGCACGCCTCAATTTATCGAGTGCGCCGCTGTAGTCACCGCGTGTTTCGAGTTCCTCCGAAGAGCGCACTGCGAGATAAGCTTGGAAGTAGGCGTCGGATGGGTCGAATTGCGCTGATTCCCCTGCAGCTGGCAATTGGCTTTGGGCCTTTGCCAGTGGCAGCGTGCAGAGCAAGGCCAAGGGGACAAGTGAGCGCATCCCTATGGATGTGAAAATCCGTACCAACATCTGCGTTGAGCCTAGTGGGCAAGCTCTGGCGCCGCAAGCGGGATTAGCTTTTGAGAAGCTCCCAGCTGCTTAAGGTGCGATGGATGTGGGTACCAACAGGTCAGCGCCTTTCACCACAATTGCGCTGGGCGGCAGGTCGAGGCCATTGAGCGAATTGAGTCGGTCGGTTTCAGTGCCGTACTGTGCGGCCAGCTCGCCGTAAGTCATTTCGCGATCGGTGGCAATCGCGCGTGCGGTGCGCTTTATTGGAAAGGCTGTTTCGGTTCCAGACTCGTCGGTAGCACTAGCCACGAGAGGGGCTTGGTTGTTTGCGGGCGTTTCGATTGAAGATGAATCGTTTTGGATTTCCTTGTTTAGGACAGTTTCTTTTGAAGCGTTGATCGATGCAGGCAGGATGATTTTTTGCCCAGGGCGCAATGAGGTGGGTTTGACTGAGGGATTGGCGAGCATCAGGGACTCGATTGAAACGGCGTATTGTTTCGCGATTTGGGTCAATGTTTCGCCCGATTTGATTGTGTGTGAGGGAGCACTGTTGGTCGTTGGAGCGGGAACAATTTGATCCGTGGTCGGTTGAGGAGTGGCTGTGGCGGGCAGCTTGAGCGGTTGTCCCAATTGGAGGATTGCATCGAGTCGCAGGTCATTGGCGGCGGCTAGGTCTGCCGCGGTACAGCCATTGAGGCGGGCAATTTTTTCCAAGCTATCACCGGCGCGGACCTTGTGGATCGCCGGACTGATTATGGGGGTGGTCTGCTGCGATTCCGTGAGGGCGGATGCGGTGAGTGAGCAGCAAATCATTGCCAGCAACGCCGAAAAAATCCGTGTGGGTTTCATGGATAAGAAAAAGTTCAAAAAATATGTTAAATGTCAATTTAAATTCAATATATATAAAGTAAAAGCCGAAAAAACCCTTGTTTTGCATCATTTTTAAGGGGGCACTGCGCCAAACCCGCCCAATTGAGCTGGGGTTACGGTTTTATGGCGGACAAGAAAAAGGGCACCTGCTCCGAAGAGAGGTGCCCTTTTGGGGGATTTTTAAATCTTCCGCGCGGTCGCGGGCTTATTGGGCTCAGGCGCGACCGAGGTAGGAATTGTCCTCGGTCTTCACATTGATTTTTTCGCCGACATTGATGAAGAGTGGGACTTGGACGACTAGGCCGGTTTCCATGGTGGCCGGTTTGTAAACGTTGTTGGCCGAGTCGCCTTTCACGCCTTCGGAGGATTCCGTGACGGTCATGGTCATGGTGAGGGGCAGGTCGACCGAGACTACGCTGCCGTCGGCGATTAGCAAGGTATAGAGCTGGCCTTCGATGAGGTAATTTTTCACGCCTTCGATCAGGTCCTCATAGACCACGGCGTCCTCGTAGGTGTTGGGGTCGAGGAAATGATAGCCGCTGCTGTCCTTGTAGGAATATTCGTGGGGGGTGCGCTCGAGCACGACGCCTTCGAGAGAGTCGTTGGAGGTGAGGCGGAGATTGAAGATCTTTTTGGTTGCGACGCTGCGGATCGACATTTGGACATAGGACGCCATGCGTGGAGGCGTCTTGAGTTCGTGGTCGACGACGAGGCAGATTTCGTTGTTGTGGCGGACGGCGTGTCCTTTGCGAAGATTGATGACGGGGGTGCTGGCCATGGGGTGTGGGGTGTGGGGCTGGGGAAACTAGGGGTTGAGGGACGGGTGCGCAAGCGGTTTCAGCGGGCCTGGGCAGCGACCCAGTTCGCGAGCTTTTGGTCGTTGTCGCCGGCGGCCCAGACCTGACGGAGGAAGTCGGCCGGGTGGATATCGCCGTTGTTTTTCAGGAAATTGAGGTCGCCGCCGCAGCTGTACATGATATCTGGGTCGAGTTCGCCGCGGAGTTTGGCGCGGGCCTTGGTGAGGATGCGTGGGAGGTAGGCGATGTCATTGAGTGTGTCGCCGAAGGTAGGAAGCTCGTCGTGCGTGAGGATTTTGTCGCTTTTTTGGCGTTTCTGGATGGTGTGGAAATAATCGCGGCGGACCGCGGCGATGAGCAAGGCAGTGGAGGGTGAGGGGCTTTGTTTGTCGCAGAAGTCCTCGACAAAGTCGAAGAACTCGCGGGTCTTGTAGCCGATTTCTTCGAGCAGTTGGAGGTCCGCACCGGTGAACCACGCCTGATAGTCGCGTTCACCATTTTGGTAGCGCACGGTGCAGGTGTCGAAGAGGTGCAAAAATTGGTCGTTCCAAGTCATGGCGTTCGATAAATGCGTATTAGGCTTTTGGCAAGTGGACGGGCATTCGGATTTCGGATTGCGTGTAAGGGCGTGGCTGGCGAGCATGGCGGCGGATGGCATTTTCGTCGGATCGCGCATTTGAACTCATTTCCTCCGCGCATGAGCGGGGGCGCTTGGCGCATGCTTTTATGATCAGCGGAGCGCAGGGATCGGGCAAAGAGCATCTTGCCGCAAAGATCGTGCGGATGCTCAACGGATCGGGTGATTCCGGTGGGATGGATTTGTTTGGCGAGCCGGTAGTCGAGGAAGTTCCGCCTTTGGATGATTTGGAAAATAGCTGGGTGCGAATTCTGCGTCCGCGGATGAAATCGCGGCGCATCGGCATTGATGAAATTCGAAATTTGGAAGAGACCCTGCATTTGGCGGCGCCTGCGGGAACCTACAAAGTCGGTGTCATTGTCGATGCCGACCGCATGTCGGATCAGGCTTCGAATGCCTTTCTCAAGACGCTCGAAGAGCCTGCGCGCAACACCTTGCTATTGCTGCTGACCCACAATCCGCAGCGTTTGTTGCCGACGATTTTATCGCGTTGCGTGCGGATGCAGCTGACGGGTGGAAGGGCGATGTTGGAGGATGGAGGAGCCGAGTTGGTAGCAGCTTTGAATCGTGCCGCGTCGAAAGGCTTTGGCACGCCGATTGCGGCCTTGCAGATGAAGTCGGCATTCGTTGGCTTTTTGGAAGAGCGGCGCGAGCAGGCGGAGGATGCGGCCAAGGCAGCTGAGAAAGAAGAAATCGCGGCGTATCGCGACGGAACGGATGGGGCTTGGCTCAAAGAGCGTGCCGATCACCACAAGGCATCAGTTGAGGTCGAATATCAGCATGTGAGAAGTCGGCTCTTTGATGTGTTGATGGCGTGGATGGCGGATCTTTTGAGATTGCGGACCGGTTCGGGAGGGTTGGATTTTCCGGCGTCGGCCGATGCCTTGCGTGCGGTAGCGCAAAAGGAAAGCGAGACGCGGCTTTTGAGGCGGATGGAGGCGTTGGATGAATTGAGGCGTACCTTGGAAACCAATGCCTCCGAGCCGCTGGCGATGGAGGTGGGATTTCTTAAGGCCTTCGGTTGAGTGATCTGAAAAAATTTCCGATCGATCAGGCCGACTTGTCATTTGCCTTCGGCTTGCGGAACTCCGGCGCTTTTGGCGGCGAATCGGGCAGGATTTTTTCGATCATGTCGTTAGGGATCCATCCGCGGGTTTTCGTGGCAAAGCTGACATACGACCAGCGGCCCGATTGGTGAAGGATCTTGCAGAGCGAGCCGGGTGGGGCGTCGATCACTTCCGGCGAAGTGCGGGATGCCTCGCTGTGGAGCGTGGCGTTTTCGTGAATGATCACGGCTTGCAGTTGGTCTTTGGCGAATTCGCCGTCCCTTGGATAAGCGCGCCATGCGAACGTGGCGCAGAAGGCGAGCATCGGTCCGAGGATCAGGCCGACGGTGGCAAAGTAGCGTGCGGACGAGATACGCTTGGTGGCGGCGATGGTGAGCAGCGAGAGGGTGAAAATCCAGAGGCCCGCCCACAGCAGGTTTTTCCATGTGTCGATGGAAATGCGTACAAGCGTCATTTGGAAGGCGGGGCGGTTGATGGTGATGGAGCCGTATTTGCGTTCGATGAAGCGCAGATTTTGGCGGGCCTCGGCGTGTTGGGGGTCGAGGTTGAGAGCACGGCGGTAATAGAGTGCGGCGTTGCCCGGGGAATTGCCCCGATAACACGCGTTGCCGATGTTATAGAGGGTATCGGGCGTGAGTGATTCGTAGGGGGCGGACTCGAGCCAAAGTTTCGCCGCTTCGGAGTAGCGCGCTGTGTCGTAGGCTGCTTTGGCGCTGTTGGCGATTCCCTCCGCATCCGCATGCGAAGTCGTGCCGAGCATCGCGAGTGCAATCCATGCAAGTGCCGCTTTACGAAGCGTTTTGAGAATCGATTCGCGTTGCGAGCGGGTGATGGGAGTGGTGGAGGGTTTGGGCTTGAAGCATTCCGTGTCGCGTTCGGCAAGGATCGCTTGGAGTTCCGGTGTGAGCTGACTGCCGAGTTGGCGTTCGATGAATTTTCCCGCCGCCAGTAGGAAGGAAATACGATCATCAGCTTTCATGCGCGCGAGTTCATTGAGTTCCTTGTGGCGTTGTTTTTTTGCAGGGTCATGCGGATGCCGTTTTCGCAGGCGCATGGCGATGGCCTTGATGGCGAGGATCGCAGCGATAAATCCGGCGATCGCGTGGGGCAGCCAATTTGGAAATGGTTTGCCTGATGACTTAGCTGTGTAGGTGGAATCAATGATGCCGAGGACATCGGTCATGCGTTCGACAGGGGTATCGGCGGCAGGTGGTGGAGTGCCGAGTGCGGGCGCTTGGCTGGTTTGTGGCGCTGGTTTCATCTGCAGCGGCGTGGGCGCGGTGGTGACCGTCTCGTAGCTTTGTTTTTTTGGGTCGAAGTAAACGAGTTTGAATCCTGGCAGTGCGGATTTAAGTTCCAGTGGTCGCATGAATTGCTGGAACACGGTTTGGCCTGAGAGTTCGCGTCGTTCGTCGCCGCGTTGGGCGGGTGAGGCATCGTAAACTTTCCATCCGTCCGGATCGATCGGTTTCGGTGGGCGGACCGTATCGAGGTTGCCGCTGCCGCTGACGATGATCTCAACCGGGATCGGATCCCCTTCGGTGACCGCAGTTTGGCTGACTGTGGCGGAGATGTTGAAGTCTCCGACCGCGTTTTCAAATCCCTCAGGCGCATTGGGTGGCAGCGGGCGTGCATTTAGACGCAGTTCCGGAACCGAGACATTGGTTTCGAGATTGATTCGTCGCGGGAAGCCATCGAGTACCATTTGTGTGGTGACGAGGCGAACGCTTGCCGGGCCGATGCCGATCGAGCCGCTGCGGGTCGCGGTGAGCGTGCTTGGGTAGGCGACCGAGACGCAGGGCACTCCAAGCAGGTTCACACTGCCACGCATTTGTGAGGGCTGGAAGCGCCAGCAGGTGAGTCCGTCTCGTGTGAAGTCGGGTATGCCCCAGTCTTCGACAAACAGGTCGCGTGGTACGAAGAGTTTGATTTCGATGGGAATGGTTTCGCCGTTGTAAGGTTGATGGTTCATCACCTTGAAAGCGCTGGCGTAGCGCACGCTGCGTCCACCGATGACGGCTTCCGACCATTTCAATTCGTCGGGATTGAAGACGGAAAATTCGAGTGGCTCCGTTTTTGATTGGATGCCGCCGGCATTGACCTGGATCGATGGGATGGTGAAGTTGCCTGTGTCGTACGAGGTGACTAAAAATTCGAAAACATATTCGAGTTTTCGGCCGGGAAGAAGTCGCGGTTTTGGTCCGCGGTTGGTGCTGGTGATTTGCACGCCGGGGATGTTTGAGATTTGCGGGATTGAGCTAGGGGATGCGCCCGAGATGCAGACTTCCAGCAATGCCTGTTCGCCGCGCGTGAGGAATCTCGATGACAAGCGGCTGATTGCTTCGGCCGATGCGATCGGTGTTGCGGCGAGCGTACTGAAGATTGCAGCGATGGTGATCGTGAGGTGTTGAATCGCTCTCATGGTGTTACCAGTCTTTGGCGGGTGGATTGAATTCGACTTGTCCCGGTGTGAGTGGGCCTTTTTCGAGGTCGGCGCTGTCTTTGAGGATGCGGCGCGCGCGTTTTTCGGGAGTTTCGTTCGGATCTTCGGGCTTTTCGTCCTTGTTCTTGTCCTTGCCGGTATCATCCTTCGGCTTCGGTTGATTGCCGTTTGAGCCGTCCTTCTTATTGCGTTTTTCGTCACCTTTGTCGCCTGGTGATTTTGAATCCTTGTTTTGTTGATCGCCGTCCTGATTTTCGTCCGGATTGCCATCACCTTCGTCCGGCTGTGATTCGCTTTCACCGCCGGGTTGAGGCATCGGCATGTTTTGCTCGGTCTTTTCTTTTTCCTCTTCGAGCAATTCTCGCAAGCGCTTGAGATAGGCGATCGTCATCTGCCTGTTGTTTGTTGCGGCGTTGTTGGCCGGCATGTAGGAAAGGGTCGAATCGCAATGACGCACGGCATCCGTCCAGTTGGTGATCAACGCCTCGATTTTTTCCACTTCGCCGTCCTCATTGGCATTGGCGAGTTTTTTCAAGCGAGTGCGGACGATTTCATCGAACTGCGCCATGTCGGGAGTTTGCTTTGGATCCTGCGGGTAAGCCGATCCGGCGAGTTCCAGCCAACCGAGTTGGAAAAGTGAGTTGGCCATGCCGAGGTGGGCTTCGGCGAGGACATCGGGATTATTGGCGTCGAGGGATTTGCTGAATGCCGTGCGTGCGGATTTGAATGAGCCGCCGCGCAGGTAGGCAATGCCTTCGCCGAGGTGGTATCGAGAACGGAGATTCGACGATGGAGATTCCTTTGCGAGTTTGCGGTAAGTCTGTGCAGCGGCGGTGAAATTTTTTTCCGAAAGGAATCGTGAAGCGTCCTTCGCATCATCGGCTTGAGAAGAATCGGGCATCAGAAAAATTGCGAATGCGGCGGCGACTTTGCCAACACCACGCCAGCGAGTGCCGATGATGATTGAGGCAAAGAGAAATACGATCGCCGGCAGCAGGAACCATTGGTAGTATTCGATTTTCACTTCGCGCTGACGACCTTCCATTTCGAAGGCGTCCAGTTCCTTGATCGCATTTTTCACCAGTGATGCGATATCGTCGCCTGATCCAGCAGTCGCGTATTTGCCGTTGGTGGTCTCAGCGAGATTGCGCAGGACTTCGGGTTGCAGGCGGCTGATGACTGGTTGACCGTTTTCATCGGCCATGCGGTTGCCGGTGAAATCGCTATTTGGAACATAGTCACCATTTTCCGTACCAATGCCGATGGCGAGGATATTGATACCGGCCAATTTCGCTTCGCTCGCGATCTCGTCGAGTGATCCGTCGTGTTTTTCGCCATCGCTGAAGATGACGAGCGCGTTTTGTTTTTGTCCGGTTTTTTTGAGCGTTTCGATGGCTAGCTCGACTGCCTCCTTGAGGCTGGATCCGCCGCGTGTCGCCCAGTTTTCATCGATCTGTTCGACGGTTTGACGGACGGCGGCATGATCGACCGTGAGGGGAGCATAAACATACGCGCTGCCGGCGAAGCCAATGATGCCGATGCGTTCGTTGGGGAGTTCTTCGATCAGTTCGTAGATCGCAATTTTTGCGCGGGAAAGGCGGTCGGGTTTCACGTCTTGGACCCGCATGCTGCGTGAGAGGTCGAGGGCGATGAGGACATTACGACTGAGGATTTTTTCCTCGCGGGTGCCAGAATTTTCGTGAGGGCGGGTGAGGGCGATGACGAGGCAGATGCAGGCGAGCAGCAGAAGTGAAAGTGAGATCCAGCGTGTGATGGGGCTGCGGCGCTTGATGAGAAGTGGGCGCAAGCGATCGGCCGCAAAGGCCTGCCATTGCGAGCGGCGCAAGCGTGTCATCACGACGGCGAGCACTGCCAAGATGATTGGCAGTGCCAGGGCGAAGAGCCATGTTGGATGGGCGAGGTTCAAATCGGATCAGCGAGCTGGTGGTGGATTGAATGCAAGTCGCGCGGCGCCAATGAGAGCTGCGATGAGCGATGGGATCATGAACCAATGGAACAGCTCACGGTCGTCGATGATCGTGAGGCTGCGGGCTTCGGTTTTTTCGAGTTGGTTGATGGTTGTAAATGTTTCGCGCAGGGATTTGAGGTTCTGCGCCCAATAGTGTTCGCCACCGGTGAGTGAGGCGATTTTCTTGAGTGTTGGGATGTCGAATTCCTGGTAGGGAAACCGCATGATGCTGCGGTCGACGCGGCCTTCTTTGGTGCCGATTGCGATCGTGTAAATTTTGATGCCGAGCGTCTTTGCATGTTCGGCCGCTTCGACGGGTGAAATTTTTCCCGAGTTACTGGCACCGTCTGTAATGAGGAGGATGATTTTGCTTTTTGCGTCGCGGGCATCGAGACGCGATGCAGCGGCGGCGAGCGCCGAGCCGATGGCGGTGCCTTGTTCCTTTACTGTGCCGCGTTCGAATTGATCGTTGAGACGGAGCTCGTCGAGTGCGCGGCGGAGCCATTTGTGATCGAGAGTGATCGGGCTCGCATCGCGCGGGCGTCCGGCGAATGCGACGAGGCCCATGCGGTCGTCGGGACGGCGGCTGATGAAGTCATCGACCACTGCTTTTGCGACATCGATGCGTTTTGCGCGCTGGCCTTCATCGACGAAGTCATCGATGTCCATCGAGAGCGAGACATCGAGAGCGATCATGATGTCGATGCCGCTGGCGCTGCGGCTTTGGTATTCGTTTCTCCAAACGGGGCGTGCCATGGCGAGGATGGCAAAGAGCAGGGCGATCGCAATAAGTGGCAGGCTGATACCGCCAGCGGTTTCGCGCACCTGACGGCCGAGGCTTATGAGTATCGACAAGTTGGGAAATGTTACTGCTGCTTCGGCACCGCGCCCCCGCCTGAGAAACAGGGTGAGCAGGAGTGGCAGCGTGAGCAAGAGCCACGCTGGTTGGTTGAAGCGGAAATGATCCAGGAATTCGCTCATGGGGCGAGTGCGGCGCGGAGTGCGTGAAGGAGTTGGCGTGAGTCGCCGACGATTTTTTCGGCGTTCGCATTTACCGCATCGGGCGCGTACTTGATGGTCGCGAGGCGGCTGAAGATTGCGGCGACTTCATCGCGCGTGGACTGCGGGATTTTTTGTAGGGCATCGTGACGCGAGACAAATTCCTCGTGCGTTTCATAGAGGGCGGGATCTTCGGCGGTGATCGAGAGGTACTTGCGCAGTGTCATCGAGGATTCGAGAGCAGCCGCGTGTGCGTCGCTGTGTGAAATTGCATCGAGTGCGGCGATGGCGTCCTTGAACGCAGCTTCGCGAATGCTTGCCGGATCGTTTGCGCGTTTCATGCGTCGGCGGATCAGCCAAAAGATTAATGATATCAGCAGCACCGCGCCGATGGCGATCCATAGCCATGGTGTTTCGGCTTTGGGGATCAAGGCCTCGACTGAGCTTGATTCCATCAGCTGAAATTTTTTGCTTGGAGTGGTTTCCGGCATCAGCGGGATCGTTTGCGGGCGCGTTTTTTGAGCATGCGATGAAGTCCGAGCAGGGTGTCGTGGCGGGTATCGAGTGTGGCTGAGTCGATCGCGTATTTTTTGAAGCAGTTTTCGATGCCTTCGGTTTGTCGTTGCGTGAGCTTTTCGTAGCCCATGCGCAGGTTCGGGTTGTTGGTATTGACGAGTGACTGCAGACCTGTTTCGGGATCGATCAGCACGACCTTGCCGGCGCGTGGGAGTTTTGATTCGAGCGGGTCGGTGATGCGTAGGGCGATGGTTTCGTGTTTGCGTGAAAGCTTGCCGAGCGGTCGGTCGAGTTCCGGTGCGATGAAATCGGAGATAAGGAAAACAAGCGACTTGCGGCGCAGCGTGCGGACGAGGAAATCCGACGCGGCGGCGATTGATGTGGCAGGGTGTTGCGGATCGGCGACTAGGATTTCGCGGATCATGCGCAGCAGGTGGCGAGTGCCTTTTTCTGGTGGGATGAAGAGGACCGGTTCTTCCGCAAAGATCAGCAGGCCGACCTTATCGCCATTGTTGAGCGCGCTAAAGCCGATGGTCGCGGCAGCTTCGGCGGCGATCTCGCGTTTGCTCATTGATTCGCTGCCATAGACCGTTGAGCCCGAGACATCGACTGCGAGGACCACGCTGAGTTCGCGCTCTTCGCGAAATTTTCGCACGAAGGGTTGGTTCATGCGGGCGGTGACATTCCAGTCGATGAAGCGAACTTCATCGCCGTGCTGGTACTCGCGAAAGTCATCGAAATCGAGCCCTTGCCCGCGGAATGACGAAAGGTATTCGCCGGAAAACGACTCACGCACGAGCCGTCGCGCTTTGAGTTCGAGACGGCGCACGCGCGCCATCATTTCCTCGATCTGTTGCTCGGTCAGCATGGTGATCAGGGCACCGGCACCTTGGACATGATGCGTTCGATGATCGAGTCGGCACTGACCTCTTCGGCCTCGGCCTCGTAGCTGAGGAGGATGCGGTGGCGAAGCACATCGGCGGCCATATCCTTCACATCCTGTGGGGTGACGTAGCCTCGACCGTTCATGAAGGCAAGTGCGCGAGCGGTAAGGGCGAGGTTGATCGTGCCGCGCGGTGATGCCCCGGCGCGGACGAGGTTTTTGAGGCTTGCGTCGGCGAGTGAGGGGAAGCGTGTCGTGTGGATGATTTGCACGATGTACTTGCGGATCGCGGGGTCGATGTGGATGTGGTTGACTGTGTCGCGTGCGGCGGCGATTTGCGCGGGGGTGGCGACCGCTTGGGTTTCGTAGGGCTTGGTCGATGTCGCCATGCGTTCGAGAATCGCGAGTTCCTCGTCCTTGGTTGGATAGCCGACGGTGACTTTGAGCAGGAAGCGATCGAGTTGCGCTTCGGGGAGTTGATAAGTTCCTTCCTGGTCGATTGGGTTTTGTGTGGCGAGTACGAGAAATGGCTCGGGCAGCGGATAGGATTTGTCGCCGAGGGTGACTTGACGTTCCTGCATCGCTTCGAGGAGGGCGGATTGCACTTTGGCCGGAGCGCGATTGATTTCATCCGCCAGAATGAGGTTGTTAAAGATCGGGCCGAGCTTCGGTTCGAACTTTGTGATTTGCGGGTGATAAACCATCGTGCCGACGAGGTCGGCGGGGAGGAGGTCGGGAGTGAATTGAAAGCGCGAGAAAGTTGTGGAGAGCGAACCGGAGAGTGCTTTCACCGCGAGCGTTTTGGCCAAGCCGGGAACGCCTTCGAGCAGGATGTGGCCGTTGCAAAGGAGGCCGATCAGGAGGCGGTCGACAAGCTGGCTTTGACCGACCAGGACCTGTGCCATTTCATCGCGGACCAACTGGATCCACGGGCTAGTTTCCTGAATTTGTTTTTGTAGATCTTCTGGAGTCATGAGTGATGGTGCCATGAGTGTGCCATGCCGGGTGGTTCCCGCAACCCGCAAAGCGATAGGATGGGAAAACTTTGCGCAAAAAACTTGGTCTGCGCGAGAGGCGGCGATTCGTACTCAGGAGGCGATCGTCGCGACGCGGGCGAGGATGTCCTCAACAGCAGCCAGTCGGCCGATGCCTTCGTAGCCGCAGGCGAGTTCTCCCTCGGCGGGATCGATGAATTGGCATCCGTCCTGTTTCAATTGCGCGACATTGCGTTGGGTCGCCGGGTGCAGCCACATTTTGCCGTTCATCGCGGGAGCGATTAGCACCGGCGTACTGCGCGGCAAGGCGAGGTAGACCGAGGTGAGCGTGTCGGGCGCAAGTCCGTTGGCGATGTGGCCGAGTAGGTTGGCCGATGCCGGTGCGAGCAGAAGTAGGTCGGCCTTGTCGGCGAGCTCGATGTGGCCGGGCTTCCAAGAGTTTTTTTCGTCTTCGAGAGTGACGAGGACCGGCTGTCGCGTGAGGGTTTGGATTGTGAGGGGTGTGATGAACTCCGTCGCGGAACGGGTCATGACCGCATGGACCGTGTGTCCTTGCTTGACCAGTTGTGAGGCAAGGTCGGCCGCTTTGTATGCGGCGATCGAGCCTGAGATGCCGAGGATGATGTTCATGGGGGGAGAGATTTAAGAATCAAGAAGCAAGAAGCAAGAGAAGAGGAAGAGAAGGTGGCTGTCTTTTACTCAATCTCAAATCTCTCAAATCTCCAATGTCCCTTATCTTCACTTCAGCATTCCGACGGCTTTTTCGAGGGATTGGGCGAAGGAGTTGATTTCTTCTTGGGTGTTGTAGAGGGCGAAGGAGGCGCGGATGGTGCCGGTGATGCCGAAGCGTTTCATCAGCGGTTGGCAGCAGTGGTGGCCGGTGCGGACGGCGACGCCCATTTGGTCGAGCAGGGTGCCGACATCGTAGTGGTGGAGGCCTTCGATGTTGAAGGAGAGCGAGCCGGAGCGATCGGCGGGGCCGTAGAGGCGGATGCCGGGGATATGGGAAATGGCATCGGCCGCGTGGCGGATCAATGATGCTTCGTGGGCATGAATTTGATCGAGCCCGATGCGGTTCACATAATCAATCGCCGCGGCGAGTGCGATGGCACCTTCGATGTTTGGGGTGCCGGCTTCGTATTTGAAGGGTGGATCATTGTAGGTCGTGTGATCGAAGGTCACCTCTTTGATCATTTCGCCGCCCCCCTGCCAGGGTGGGAGTTCTTCGAGCAAATTTTTGCGCCCCCAGAGGATGCCTATGCCGGTGGGTGCGTAAAGTTTGTGGCCTGAGAACACGAGGAAGTCGGCGCCGATCGATTGGACATCGGTGGGCAGGTGGGCGATCGATTGCGCGGCATCGATGAGCACGATCGCGCCAACGGCTTTCGCGGCGCGGGTCATTTCGGAGATCGGGTTGACTGTGCCAAAGGCGTTGGAAATCGCGGTGAGGGCGAGGATTTTGACTGGCCCTTTGAGTGCCTCGTGGAAGGCATCGAGATCGAGTGTGCCGTTGTCGTCGCAGGGGATGACTTTGAGTTTTGCGCCTGTGCGTTGGCAGAGCATTTGCCATGGCACGATGTTCGAGTGGTGCTCGAGCGCGGAGATCAAGACCTCGTCGTTGGCTTTGATGCGGCCGGAGAGCGAGAGGATGTTGGCGGCGAGGTTGATGCCGCCGGTGGTGCCGGAGGTGAAGATCACTTCGTCGCTTGATGCGGCATTGAGGTATTTGGAGACCGTCTTGCGGGCATTTTCAAATGCTTCGGTCGCGGCTCGGGCGAGTTGGTGAGTGCCGCGGTGGATGTTTGAGTTGATCGATTCGTAATAGCGTCGCGAGGTGTCGAGAACGCACTGCGGTTTTTGATTGGTGGCCGCGTTGTCGAGATAGATCAGCCGACGGCCATGGATCGACTGGTCGAGGATTGGGAAGTCGGCGAGAATCGATTCGGGTGAAAACATGGCGGTAATTTGCGGCGGCGCCGCAGGGTGGTGCAGGGGTGGGCTTGTCGCAATAGCGGATGTTGGGGTGAGGGGTAAAAGTTATGTGTTATTTGCGCAAGGCAAGCGCTTGGCCGGTGGGGGAATTGGAAATTTGTCGAATGTCGTTCGGTGTGCCTTGGGCCACGAGCTGACCGCCGTGGGATCCACCGCCGGGGCCAAGGTCGATGATCCAATCGGCGGCGGCGATCACATCGAGGTGGTGTTCGACGACCAGCACGCTGTGGCCCGCTTCGCGGAGTTGGAGGAAGGCCTTGATGAGAAGTTGAACATCGCCGAAGTGGAGTCCGGTGGTGGGCTCGTCGAAGAGGTAGAGCGTGTGGGTGGCGGGGGGCTTGGCGAGTTCGAGGGCGAGTTTGAGGCGTTGTGCTTCGCCGCCGGAGAGTGTGTTGGCCGCTTGACCGAGCGGTAGGTAGCCGAGGCCGAGCTGGTCGAGGGTTGCGAGGATGTGGCGCAGCTTTGGGATTGGTTGGAAAAATGCGAGCGCTTCGGAGACCTGGAGATCGAGAACATCGGCGATCGACTTGCCCTTGTAGGTGATCGCTAGGGTTTCGCGGTTGAAGCGTTTGCCATCGCAGGCCGGGCAGGTGACCCAAGCGTCGGGGAGGAAATGCATTTCGATTTTGAGTCGGCCGTTGCCTTGGCAGCGTTCGCAGCGTCCGCCTGCGGCGTTGAAGCTGAAGCGTGAAGCGCTGAATCCATGTTGGCGAGCGAGCGGGAGTTTGGCAAAGAGCTCTCGGATCAGGTCGAACGCACCGGTAAAAGTTGCGGGGTTTGAGCGTGGGCTGCGGCCGATCGGTGATTGATCGGCGACGATAAATTTGCCGAGGTGTTCGAGTCCGTCGATGCCGTCGTGGGCGCCGGGTGTTTCGCCGGCGTGGTGGAAATGGCGGGCCATTGCGCGGCGCAGGATGTCATCGGCGAGGGTGGACTTACCGCTGCCACTGGGGCCGCAGAGGCAGACCAGCTTGCCGAGCGGGATGCTGACATCGAGGTTTTGGAGGTTGTGCTCTCGGGCGTTGCGAATTTTCAATTCTACGATGTTTGCCGTAGTTGAAATTGCGGATTTTTTGGTTTTTCCGGCAGATTGATTTTTTCCTTTCGACCGCAGCCATTCCCCAGTGGCGGATGATATTTCAAGTGGTTTGCCGGACGCTAGGATTAATCCACCTGTAGACCCCGCGCCGGGGCCCATGTCGATCACATGATCGGCTGCACGGATGATTTCTTCGTCGTGTTCTACGAGGATCACCGTATTCCCCGAGTCGCGCAAGCGTTGGAGGGCGGTGATGAGTCGGCGGGTGTCGCTGGCGTGGAGGCCGATGCTTGGTTCGTCGAGCACATAGAGCACGCCGGAGAGTCCGGCGCCGAGTTGGGTGGCGAGGCGGATGCGTTGGGCTTCGCCGCCGGAGAGTGATCCGCTGCTACGATCGAGCGTAAGGTAGCCGAGGCCGACTTCTTCGAGGAAGTGGAGGCGCTTTGTGACATCGGCGACGAGGCGTTGGCAAATATCGGCCTTAGCGGGATCGGTACTAAAGCCATCGAGCCAGCGAATTGCTGCGGTCACGGTGAGTTCGCAGAAATCCGTGATGCCGAGCCATTGTTGATTCGTGCCGCAGACCTTTACCGCGAGCCATTGCGCTTGGAGTCGGCGGCCTTGGCAACTGCTGCAGGGTCGGTGGGCGATGAGGCGTGAGAGGCTGCGTCGCGTGATCTCGGATTTTGCTTCGTTGAGCCGGCGCATCGCTTCATTGGCAAGGCCTTCGGTATCGATTTTTTGTGGTTTTTTATCGGGTCCGACTG
>JAPOLH010000060.1 GCA_029977225.1 Verrucomicrobiaceae bacterium
GGTGCGCTTCGATGAGAAGCTCTGCAAGGACACGCGCATCAAGTTCATGACCGATGGTATCCTGCTAGCCGAGACGCAGGGAGATCCGCAGTTGCGTCAGTACGGTGCCTTGATTCTCGACGAGGCGCATGAGCGATCGCTTAACATCGATTTCCTTTTGGGGTATTTGAAAAACCTTCTGCAAACGCGTGCGGATTTGAAGTTGGTCATTTCGTCGGCCACGCTCGATGCCGGATCGTTTGCGGAATTTTTCACGATCGATGGCGTGGCAGCGCCGGTGATTGAGGCCCCGGGACGGATGTTTCCCGTATCGGAGTTTTTCCTGCCGCCTGCGGATGACGAGGAAATGCCGCAGCATGTCGCGCGTGCGGTTGAGTGGTTGGGTGGGGTGGATCCGCGTGGGGATGTGTTGGTGTTTTTGCCGGGGGAGCGCGAGATTCGCGAATGTGCGGAGGTGCTTGAGGGGAGAAAATTTCGCGACACCGAAGTGCTGCCCTTGTTTGCGAGGTTGGGTCTTGCAGATCAGCAACGGGTGTTTCATCCGGGAAGATTGAGGCGGTTGATTTTGGCGACGAATGTGGCGGAGACATCGCTGACGATTCCGCGCATTGCATGTGTGATTGATACCGGTGTGGCGCGGGTGAGTCGGTGGAGTCCGGGCAAGGGTGTGCAGCGCTTGTTGGTCGAGCCGGTGAGTCGGGCGAGTGCGCGTCAGAGAAAAGGCCGCTGCGGCCGTGTGCGCGATGGAGTGTGCGTGAGATTGTATGAAGAGCTGGAGCTTGAGGAGCGGCCGGAGTTCACCGATCCCGAGATTCGCCGCAGTTCTTTGGCGGGGGTGATTTTGCGGATGAAGTCGCTGGGTTTGCCGGAGATCGATGAATTTCCGTTTCTTGATGCTCCATCGCCGAAGGCGGTGGCCGAGGGGTATCGCACGCTGCGTGAGGTCGGAGCGCTCGATCGCGACAGAAAGCTCACCGCTTACGGTCGCGAGATGGCGCGCATGCCGGTCGATCCGAGATTGGCGAGGATGATCATTGAAGCGCGCAAGGAATATTGCTTGGCGGAAATTTTGCCGATCATCGGATTTTTGGAATCCAACGATCCGCGTGAGAGGCCTGCGGAAAAAGCGCGTGAGGCCGATGAGGCACATGCCGCATGGAAAGACGCGGAGAGTGATTTTATCGGAATTTTGCGGATGTGGAATGCGCTTCAGCCGTTCCGTGATGAGCGCGGA
The DNA here is from genome assembly GCA_029977225.1 of Verrucomicrobiaceae bacterium. GTDB lineage: Bacteria > Verrucomicrobiota > Verrucomicrobiia > Verrucomicrobiales > Akkermansiaceae > Luteolibacter. The sequence continues at coordinate 1,235 of JAPOLH010000060.1, forward strand.
AAGTGGCGGCGCAATGCCTTGAGGAAATTTGCGGCGGCGTCGTATCTCAACATGCGGCGTGTGATCGAGTGGTCGAATGTGGTGGATGAGTTGACGGATGCGGAGTCGGCGCATTTGAAGCGCGGTGGCGGCAAGGATGTGGCGGAGAATGCCTATCCTTATGCTTCGATCCATCGATCATTGTTGGCGGGCGTGCCACGGCAGTTCGGATTGTGGGATCGTGAGAATAAAGCCTATCGCAGTGCGTCGGGTGGTTTTTTTGCGGTGTTTCCGGGATCGGGATTGTTTGCTGCGCCGAAGCGCTGGGAATGGGTGGTGGCGATGGAGTTGGTCGAGACTTCGCGCTTGTGGGCGCGGCGTGTGGCGCGGATTGATCCCGAGTGGGTTGAGCAGGTGGCGCCGCATTTGTGTCGCAGCGTGTATGGTGAGGCGCGTTGGGATGAGGCTCAGGGCGCGGTGTATGGCAAGGAGCGGGTCGTATGCGGTGGCTTGGCAGTGGTGATGAGTCGCCGGGTGCATTACGGAAGAGTCGATGCAAGGCTCGCGCATGCGGTTTTTGTTCGCGAGGGTTTGTTGGGCGGTGGTTTGCGTAAGCGCGGGAAGTTTCTCGATTTCATCGACGACTTGCGTGAGGAGGTCGGTACGATCGAGGACAAGTTGCGTCGGCCGAATGGTGTGTGGGATGAGGATGCGGTGGTGGTGTATTGCGAAGAGCGCATCCCGCAGGAAGTGCACACGGCGGCTGCATTTCACAAGTGGTTGTCGCAGCACGAGGAAGCTTTGATCGCTGGGCTGCAGGCGATGGTGGATGAGCAATTGCAAAACCATGGAGTCGATGGCTTTCCCGATGAAATTTTGCGCGAGGGTGAGAGCTATCCCGTTTATTACCGCACCGCGCCGGGTGAGCGCGATGATGGTGTGACGATCGGGGTGCATGTGGATCAACTGCCGAAGTTACCCGAGTGGTTGCCGACGTGGGGTGTCGATGGTCATTTGCGCGAGCGGGTGGAGTTGATCTTGCGATCCCTACCCAAGGATTACCGGCGTGTTTGCCAACCGATTGCATCGCTAGCAGATGCCTTTGTGGATCTGTGGTCCTTTGCGCCAAAGGATGGCGCGATCGGAGTCGTGCTTTCGGACTTCATTCGCGATCGAATTGGGGTCGATGTGCCGCAGGATGCGTATGATTTTTCGCGTTTGCCCGATCATCTGGTGACGAAGGTGTGGGTCTGCGATGATGAGGGCGAGGAGTTGGCGCTGGGCACAGATGTGGCGGAGTTAAAGTTGCGTCTTGGCGAGAGGATGAGGCAACGATTTGAAGCGGCGGCGAATGAGGATCTCGAGCGCAGCGGTATGAGCAGTTGGGATGGGGAGAAACTGCCCGAGCGGGTGGCGACGCCCGGTGGATTTGCGTATCCGGCATTGGTTGATGAAAAAGGCAGCGTCGGTGTGCGGGCATTCGTGAGTGAGGCCGAGGCGCGTGAGTCGCATCGGGCGGGTGGCGCGCGATTGCTTTGCATCGCACACACAGGCGAGGTGGATCACTTGCGGAAGAAATTTCCGATTGGCCTTATGGCAAAGGTCGAGTTGCCGCGTCTCGGTGTCGGTGGTACGGCGATCGACGATTTGATTTTGCTCGCTGCCGAAGGTATAGTCGGCGGCAGTTTCCCTCGATCTCCGGATGAATTTCGTGAGCTCGGCAAATCGCGAAGAGGTCATTGGTTTGATGCGGCCAAGGTCATTGGTGCGACGCTCGACGAAGTGGTCGAAGCGCTGACGGGGATCCGCACGTGGATCGATGAGCACCGCGCCGATCGCAACCTTGGCGTGGTGGCGGCCGATATTGATGAGCAGCTCGGGTGGTTGATGCGCGAGCGTTTCGCATGGCGTGCGGGCTTCGCGGGACTGCGAGATTATCCGCGTCGGCTTAAGGCGATCCGCTCGCGCTTGGGGCGGATCAAGTCATTGCCATTGGCCAAGGATCTCGAAAAAATGCAACGCGTACGCCGGCTATGGCAGCCATGGCATGAGCGATGGAAAAAGGATCCGGAGAATCCCGCGCTGTGGGAAATCGGCTGGATGCTTGAAGATTGGCGCGTAGCGATCTTCGCGCCTGATCTGCCTTGTCCGGTGAAGGTATCGGAAAAGCGGATCGAGGAGATGATGGGGTGAAGAAGAGTTTGCCGCAAAGCCGCAGAGGTCGCAAAGGGACACGAAGATGATGGAGGTCTGAATAAGAAAGGACCTTTTATCAAAAGGTCCTTTCCGGTTGGAGGGTTATTGAAGAGGGGTATGGCGGTTGGAAATTGCGGAAACTGTTGGGTATGGTTGTCTTCCGCCATGTCGCTTCGCTCCATTGCCACCACGGGGGCTCAGCCTAGGACATCGTTCATGGCGTCGATGAGTTCCTGCATCGTCTCGGGAGTTTCGTTACCCATGTTGGAGATGCGGAAGGTGAGGCCTTTGATTTTGCCGTAGCCGCCGTTGATGATGAAGCCGTGCTTGGACTTGAGGGTCTTGATGAAGGCCGATTGGTCGAAGCCGGCTGGTGTGTGGAAGCAGCTAAGTGAGACCGAGCGGTTGCCTTCGGGGGCGAAGTGCTTGAAGTCGTGGCGTGCGGCCCACTCGTGGATCATCGCATTGTTTTTCTTGTGACGCGCGAAGCGTTTTTCAACGCCTTCGTTTTCGATCACGCTGAGGATGTGTTGGAGTCCAAAGATCAGCGAGATGGCAGGCGTTGATGGCGTATTGTTTTTCTCGGCGTTTTTGGCGAACTCGATGAAGTCGAAGTAGTAGCCGCGGTTGGGCATGCTTTTCGCGCGTTCGATAGCGGCCTCCGAGCAGGAGAAAACCGTGAGGCCGGGTGGAAGGGCGAGGGCCTTTTGCACGCCTGCGAGCAGGACATCGATGCCGAGCGCGTCCATGCCGATCGGCACGGCGGAAAACGACGAGACCGAGTCGACCACCAGCAGGACGCCGGGGAAGGATTTCACCACTTTGGCGATGCCGGCGAGGTCGTTCATCACGCCGGTGGAGGTCTCGTTGTGAATGAGCGTGACGAGATCGAATCCGCCTTCCTCAAGTTTTGCGCGCACTGCTGCAGGTGAGATCGCTTCACCCCACTCGACTTGGATTTTTTCGGCAGCGATGCCCATCTTGTTGGCGACATCGAACCACTTGTCGGAAAAGGCACCGCAGCAAAGCGTGAGGACTTTTTTCGCGCAGAGGTTGCGCAATGAGGCCTCCATCACGCCCCATGCGGATGAGGTCGAAAGGAAAAACGGGCGGCTCGTGCCGGCGAGTTGTTTGAGCACCGGTTGGGTCGACGCGTAGAGGGCTTCGAATTCAGCGCCGCGGTGGCCGATCATCGGCTGGCTCATGGCGGCGAAGGTTTCTTTGGAAACATCGATGGGACCTGGAATGAAGAGTTTGGCCATGGGAGTGTTTGAGTGAGTTGGTTGGGGTGTGGGAAAAAATCAGGGGAGGAGATTGTACGAATCGAGCAGCGCGCGAAGTTTGGCAGAAGCGTCGGATGTGAGTGGTGCGAGTGGCAGGCGAAGCTCGGGCGAGCAGTGGCCTTGGAGAGCCACGGCGGATTTGATCGGCACCGGATTCACATCGAGCGTCATGAGGCCGCGCATGAGTGGGTAGAATTTTTTCTGAAGCTCGAGTGCTTCGTCGAAAGAGCCGTTGAGGCAGGCGCGGACAAGTCGTGCCATGACATCGGGGATGAGATTGGATGCAACTGAGACCAGACCGGTGGCACCGCAGGAGATGAAGGGCAACGTGAGTGGGTCGTCGCCACAGAGGATGGCGAAATTTTCCGGCACCGCTTGCACGAGTTGGTTGATGCGATCGACCGATCCGCCTGCTTCCTTGATGGCGATCACATTTGGGCAATCGGCGGCGAGGCGGGCGGTGGTTTCAGGAGAAATTTCCACGACCGAGCGCCCTGGCACGCTGTAGAGCATGATGGGCAAGCTCGTTTCGCGCGCGATGGTTTTGAAGTGCTGGTAGATACCTTCCTGCGAGGGCTTGTTGTAGTACGGGCAAACTTGCAGTGAGCCGGTGGCGCCAATTTTTTCCGCTTCCTTGGTGAGCTCGATCGCTTCGCTGGTAGCGTTGGCACCGGTGCCGGCGATGACTTCGCAGCGGCCGGCTGCGAACTTCACCGCGAGGCGAATGGTTTCGAGGTGCTCCTTCGTGTCGAGGGTGGGCGACTCGCCGGTGGTGCCGACTGGCACGATGCCGTCGATGCCGGCGGCGATTTGTCGCTCGATGAGGGCCTCGAAGGCGGGGACATCAATGGAGCCGTCGCGAAACGGAGTGATCAAGGCGGTGTGGGTGCCGGAGAAACGCATGACCGGCAGACCATGAACCATCCCCGGCGGAGGTCAAAGCCCTATCCGCGTGGGGACACAAAAAATCCATTTTTTTCGCGATGACCGAGGGGGCGGTGAGGGGTTTCTCAAATTTCGATTTCACCCTCGAAAACAAAGTCGGCGGGGCCGGTGAGCGTGACATTTGAGAAACTTTGCGGCCCCGATTTTTCGAAGCCGATCTCGAGAGTGTCGCCGCCTGCGACATCGACCTTGATTGGAGACGGCGCGTCGGTGAGCAGGTGGTGGATGAGGGCGCAGGCGACCATGCCGGTGCCGCAGGCGAGGGTCTCGTCCTCGACGCCGCGCTCGTAGGTGCGGATGCGAATGTGGCCAGGGCTGAGAACGGTGGCAAAGTTGGCGTTGGTGCCTGCGGGTGCGAAGTCCTCGTGGCGGCGGATCGCGCGACCGATGGAGAAGGCATCCAGTGCGTCCAGTGCATCGGCATCGGGCAGGTAGCTCACGGCGTGGGGCACGCCGGTGTTGACGAAATGGATGGCGGTATTGAGTCCTGTGACCTTGGTCGGGGTGTTGAGTTTCAGGTCGGTCGGTTCGGACATCGCGATGCGGACATTTTCTCCGACCATGTCGGCGGCGAGCGTGCCGGCAATCGTTTCGAAGGTGACACGATCGGCGATGTCATCACCGAGGTGAGCGGTGAAGCGGCCGAAGCAACGAGCGCCATTGCCGCACATCTCGGCTTCGCCGCCATCGGCGTTATAGTAACGGAAGCGGTAGTCCGCGCCGTGTTGCGCGGGTTCGACTGCGAGCAACCCGTCTGCGCCGATGCCGCGGTGGCGGTCGCAGAGGGCTTCGATCGTTTGTGCGTCGAGCTTGATGGAGAGGTCGCGGTTGTCGATGACGATGAAATCGTTGCCGGCACCGTTCATTTTGTAAAAGGGAAGCAGCATGGGGGTATGGGAGTGCGGAGTTGGTGGGGAGCATTAGCCTGACGGGTGAGCGGATGCAAGAGTCGCGATGCATTGCCGTTGACCGCGGGCGGGCGGGAGGTGATGGTGCGGCATGTTCATTGATCACATTCGGATCTTCGCGAAAGCCGGCGATGGTGGCGACGGGGTTGTTTCCTGGCGTCGGGAGAAATTTGTGCCGCGTGGGGGTCCGGACGGAGGCGATGGTGGCGCGGGTGGCCATGTCATGTTGGTGGTCGACCCGTCGACGGACAATCTTCGCCAGTATCATTTCGATCCCAAGCTCATTGCCGAAAACGGCAAGAATGGTGGTGGTACTCGCAAGACCGGCAAGAGCGGCAAGTTCGTGATCGGTCGTGTGCCACCGGGCACGGTGGTCTATCGCGCGAATGCAGCGACCGTGCAAGAGGCGGTGGAAATGGAGCGCGGAGATGAAGGCATCGACCTCGAGCCGATCGCGGACCTCACGGAAAACGGTCAGGAATTTGTGCTCTGCAAAGGTGGCGAGCCTGGCAAGGGCAATTGGCATTTCCGCACGCCAACGAATCGTGCGCCGGTTGAATGCACGCTCGGCACGCCGGGTGAGCTTGGAGTTTTTTATCTCGAGCTGCGTCGCATTGCCGATGTCGGCCTCGTAGGATTTCCGAACGCGGGCAAGTCGACCTTGCTGGGTAAACTTTCCGCTGCGAAGCCAAAGGTTGCCTCCTATCCTTTCACCACGCTGCAACCGGTGGTGGGTGTGCTCGAGTTTCCCGGTTACCGCCGCTGCACGATTGCCGACATCCCGGGGCTGATCGAAGGGGCTCACGAAAATCGCGGGCTGGGTCATGAATTTTTGCGTCACATCACGCGTTGCCGCATGCTGCTTTTCGTTGTCGACATGGCCGGCAGTGAGGCGCGTGATCCGGTTTCGGATTTGGAAATTTTGCGCCGCGAGATTCGCGAGTACGACGAAGAGCTTGCGCGCTTCCCGTGGAAGGTCGTCGCCAACAAGATGGACCTCGAAGGCGCGGCCGAGCACCTGGCGAATTTTCGTCAGCGCTTTCCGAAAGTTGAAATCATTCCGATTTCCGCCGAGAGTGGTGAGGGGATGGATGATTTGCGCCGGATGCTCGACAGCGAAGTTGCGACTCATCCGAACGAGAAGTGAGCGACGAAAAGGGCGAAATGGTTTTCGTGTACGGCACGCTGCGGCGCGGTGGGTCGAATGATTTCCGCATGGCCAATGCGCGCTTTGTGGCAGAGGGGAAAGTGCGCGGGAGGCTTTACCGCATCGATTGGTACCCGGGCTTCGTGGCCGATGAAAACGCCGGCCCGGTAGCGGGGGAATTTTTCATGGTCGATGACGAGACGATTGCTGCGCTCGATGAGTTTGAAGGCAGCGAATACCGCAGGGTGAAGATTGAGGTCGAGGTGAGAGAAGGGCTTGCTGCAGTATCGAGGGTGCAGGCTTGGATCTGGGAGTGGCTTGGAGAGACGAGTGAGTCGCAGCGGATTGTTGGTGGTGATTGGCTGGGAGAAGTATAGGCCTATGGCTGGATCTCCAAAATACGGCAAACCCCACGCTCGATCGTGAAGCGCACATTTTTGCCGCAGAGCATGGCGCCAAAAATTCGATCTTGATGTTGAGCTTGCACGGCCGGGCGTGGGTCGAGTGAGAGCGCTTCGAGGATGAGGTTTTGGGCGCGGGTGGGGAGTTTTGTGAAATCGGATTTGGCGCTTTCTTGAATTTCCACTTTGAGTTTTGGGATCTCCTCATGCGCAAATCCGGAGCGTGCCTCGGGGATGGCTTCGGCGTAGGGCAGGTAGGGTTTGATGTCGTAGATGGGAGTGCCATCAATCAGATCGATGCCGCCGAGTTTGAGGATGGGGCCATCGGCTGAGGTGGTGTCGATGTCTTCAAGTGTCACCAACGAGAGCCCGAGTCCGTTGGGCCGAAAGGTGGAGCGGCTGGCGAAGACGCCCACGCGTTCATTGCCACCGAGGCGGGGTGGGCGCACGGTGGGTTTCCACCCTTGCTCGAATGTTTCGTGAAATCCGAAAATGAGCCAAAGGTGGGAGAAACCCTCGATGCCGCGGATGGCATTCGCATTGCGGTAAGGTGGGTGAAACATCAGCTCGCCCCACGCGCTCGGGCAGAGGCCAGGTTGACGCGGGGTGGCGAACTTGCTGCCGAAGCAGGTGCGGACCATGGCGATCGGCTCGATGTTCATGCGTATGGGTGAGTTATGTGCTGCGGATCATTCCACGGCAAGTCGATTGGGGCTTTTCCGTGCTGTGTGACAAGATCCGCATTGCGGATGTAGCGGGATTGTGGCTTGTTCGCGGCACTTGAGCATGGCTACCAACGCGACGCCTTCCGGCGGAAATCTTTTTCCCTTTGAATTGGTCCGCCCGCATTTGGAGCGGGTGGAGGTCCAGATTCGTGAACAGGTGCGCGGCTTTGACTCGGCGATCGAGCCGTACATCGCCTATGTGTGCAACACCTCGGGCAAACGAATCCGGCCGGCGCTTTCTATTTTGATCGGTGGCGCGGCAGGCGGGGTGAATGACGATCACATCAAGCTCGGAGTGATATTTGAGCTGATTCACATGGCGACACTGGTGCACGACGACATTATCGATGATGCCGTGACGCGGCGCATGGTGCCAACCGCGAATGCCAAGTGGGGGGATTCTTTGGCGGTGTTGTTGGGAGATGCTTTGTTTTCACACGCGCTGACTTTGGCGACGGATTTCAACAGCATCGAAATTTGCCGCAAGGTTGGTAAGGCCGCGCGGGAAGTGTGCCAGGGCGAGATCATCCAAACGCAGCGACGCTTTGATCCGACCTTTACCAAGGATGATTATTTCAAGGTTATCGGCATGAAGACCGGTGCCCTATTTGCGGCTTCCAGTGGTTTGGCTGGCACGCTGTCGGGAATGAGCGCGGCGGATGCAGATCGACTTTACGATTATGGAATGAGGTTGGGAACCGCGTATCAGATTTACGACGACTGCCTTGATCTGGTTGGGTCGGAGGAAGTGGTGGGCAAAACTTTGCGCACCGATTTGGTGAAGGGAAAGTTGACCTTGCCGATTCTCAATTTGCTCGAGACCGCGAGCGAGTCGCAACGGGCGATGCTGGCGCAGCGGATCAGCGATCACGAGTCGCTCGATTTGCCGGAGCTTTTGGGCGTCGATGGATATGATGCTTCGATCGAGTCGGCGGTCGAGATCGCGTTGGATTTGCTTGAGTGCTGCCGTGCGGATCTCGCGCCTCTGGGCAATTCCGAGTATCGCGATGCGCTGGTTGACATCACGCGCTTTCTTGGTGACTTGCTTGAGAAGTGCCGGCGCTGAAGTTTCGGTCACTCGTGGATTGCCAGCGGCGCAGGCATGGGCATGATGTCTGGCATGTCCGGACGCTTCGGAATTTTACTCGTTGTATCGGGCCCATCGGGCTCGGGAAAAACCACCTTGTGCCGCAAGATGGCGGAGATGGGTGAGGTTCATTATTCAATTTCGTGCACCACGCGCGAGCCTCGGCCGGGTGAGGTGAATGGCCGCGACTACCATTTTCTTGATCGGGCCGATTTCCAAAAGCGTTTGGATGCAGGCGATTTTCTGGAGCACGCGACCGTGCATGGAAATTTTTACGGATCGCTCAAGTCCGAGGTGCTTTCGTATCTCGAATCCGGGGTGGATGTCGTGATGGACATCGATGTGCAGGGCGCGGATCAGGTGCGGGCTTGCGAGCAGGCGGAGATTCGCCGGAGCTTTGTGGATCTCTTTGTCATGCCGCCGAGTGAGGATGAATTGCGCGCGAGATTGTCGGCACGCGGCACGGATGCCGATTCAGTGATCGAGCTGCGGATGAAGAACGCACTCGGCGAGATGAAGCACTGGCCGAAGTACCAGTATCTGCTTTCATCCGCCGAGCGTGAAGAAGACTTTAGGCGTTTTCATTCGCTGGTGGTAGCTGAGCGCATGAAGGTGAGCCGTTTGCGTTGAGCCAGAGGTTTACTTTTTGAGTTTTCTCAATTTTTCCTCCTCCATCATGCGTAGTTTCTCGAGCTCCATGTTCATGTCGCTGAGTGTGTCGTTGTCGCGCCTGCCTTGCGAGTAGAGGCGCATGGCCTTCATCTTGCGGTTGAGCGCGTTTTTGCCCGATTGATAGGACTTCTCGTCCATCGTGAAGTTGGCCGAATTTTCCCTGCCGATGCTCATGCGCGCGGCAGTGGCGATGGCGTCTTGGTTGGCACCGAGGAAGAGAAATCGCCATTGGTAGACATCGGTCTGATGGCGGATGCGATCTGCGATGTCCTTCCAGCTGAATTGGTGCGAGGCGTTTTCTTCGCCGTCGGTGAGGATGGCGACGAGCACTTGGCCGGGGCGCTCCGCTTCGGGTGTGTTGGATAGACGCGTGCCGAGTTCGTCGATCGTGCGGCCTATTGCATCAAGTAGGGCGGTGGAACCGCGGGGCTGATAGGTATTGGTGTCGAGCGGCCGCACCTCGGCGATGGGCAACGATGAAACGGGGACTTCGTAATGATCGTCAAACAGCGCGAGGCTGAAGCGAGCGCTGCCGGGCAGTGCCTGCTGTTCGGCGAGGAGGTTGTTGAAGCCAGCGATGGCGGCCTCGACCATCGATGCCATGGAGCCTGAGCGGTCGAGAATGAATGCGATTTCGGTGTGGTTGGGGTTCATAAGTAACCACAATGTGCCAGACGGGGTGGGACATTTGTAGGTACAGGCTGAAAATAGTTTTTTTGTGAAATTTTTTTATCTTATCTAGTTTGAAACCTTGGGGCGTTTGTATCAATTTAATTTGATTTCTATTGACATATGAATTTTTATAAATGGTTGTATCTGAGCTT
>JAPOLH010000061.1 GCA_029977225.1 Verrucomicrobiaceae bacterium
GTCGTGGGGCCGCAGATCGTTCATTTCCTGCCGTCCGCCCTGAATTCGCTGCGCCACGAGCTGGGCCTCCTTTTTGGCGGACTCCAGATTCGTGAACGAGCGGCGTTCGCGTTTACCCTCCATATAAAACGAGAGGATGAAGCGCTTGCGGCCGGCGGAGGCGAGTTGATAGATCGGCACCACGGCTGATCCGAACTTCACCGAAGCCACAGGTTTGCCATGCTTGCGCTTTTTGGATTTCCCGCAAACCACGGGTTCTTGAGTTGTCACCAATTTGTCACCACAGCCATTCATGACCGGGGAAAAGGTGTCAATTTGGGCACCTTTTGTTTTCATAACCTGTTGATTATGAAGGTGGTGGGCAGAGCTGGATTCGAACCAGCGTAGGCGTTAGCCAGCAGATTTACAGTCTGCCCCCTTTAGCCACTCGGGCATCTACCCTTTCACCACCGCACTTTTGGCGCGGGCCGCGATAGTCGGCTCGTTGGTGGACTTTTGACAAGGCAAAAGATGCCCAAGCGGCGAAATTTGCTGACACTGGCTACCAGAGACCGAATTTTCCGTAGGCCATGATGTAGAGGCCCATGAGAAAATTCGCGACGGCGTGCATCACGACGCAGGCACCGAGGTTCTTGCTCCAGATGCAAAGCAGGTAGGTGAGGCTGCCGTAAGCGAAGGCTCCCGCATAATCGACCGGTGCATGAGCGGCCATGAATAGACCGGTCACCACGAGGTAGGATTTCCATGTCGCACGACCAAAGGGCTGACGCCAGCAATCGCCATCCCAATCCATTACGAAACGCATGAGGTATGCCCGCCAAAAAATTTCCTCCACCAAGGCCACCACAAGGACAGCACGCAGAAATCGCATCATGAGTGATGCCCAATACGCCATGGGATGTTCGAAAATTCCTGGATCAAAGCCCTCGCGTCGGGCCTCGAAGCCGAGATGTTTGAGCCACCCGACCGACTTCCCCTGCATACCCCAGGCATCGTATAGCGTTGTCGGCAGCAGCCATAATCCGATGCCGACCGCACCAAAGATCACACCGACCAGCGACCAACGGAGCGACCAATCAAACCGGTAACATTTCCAATAGTTGAGCAGAAAACCCAGCGTGACGATTGTCTGCACGGGATAGACCCATTGCGCCGGATTCTGGCGCCACCAAGGAGCATCGGGGTGATCCCACCCGACCATCGCCGCTGCCAACTGCAGGACGACCATGAAGGCCATGAAAACCGCGAAGGGAACCAAATGCGCCCGCGTCAGCAGATCGGAGTCCGCCTCATGGTTCTTCGCGTTCATCGGAATCACAGTCGACCCACGAAGCGCTCGATGCGATCGGTGGCAGTGCGGATGTCTTCGAAAGCCGTCGCGTAACAGCAACGCAGGAAACCTTCGCCCGAAGGACCAAAGGCACCGCCGGGCACACAAGCGACACTTTCCTCTTCAAGCAATTTGAAAGCAAACTCCTTACTCGTCAGACCGGTGCTGCGGATGTCAGGGAAAACATAAAACGCGCCACCCGGAAGATGGCATTCGAGTCCGATTTCGTTGAGCCGGCGCACGAGGAAATCGCGGCGCTGATGATAACTCTGCCGCATTTCCAACATCGCGGGGGTACCATTTTCCAATGCCTCGATCGCCGCGTTCTGGCTCATGATCGGCGCACAGAGCATCGCGTATTGGTGGATCTTCATCATCGCCTCGATGATCGGCTGCGGCGCACAGGCGTAACCCAAACGAAAGCCGGTCATGGCAAAGGCCTTGGAGAATCCGTGCAGCAAAATCGTGCGCTCACGCATCCCCGGCAGCGCGGCGATGGAAAGGTGCTTCTCATCATCGTAGCGCAGCTCGCTGTAGATCTCATCGGTCATCACGATCAGATCATGCTCGATTGCCAATTTCGCAATTCCCTCCAGGTCCTCGCGCGCGGCGCAGGCACCAGTCGGGTTGGTCGGGAAATTGAGCATGATCACGCGCGTCTTGGGTGTGATCGCAGCCGCCACCGCTTCGGGCTTGAGCGAGAAGCCGTGCTCCTTGGTGGTCACGACCGGCACTGGCACCGCGTGAGCCATGACAATGCTCGGGCTGTACGAAACATAACAGGGCTCGTGGTAAATCACCTCGTCGCCGGGGTTGAGCAAGGCACGCAATGCGATGTCGATCGCTTCGGAAACACCGACCGTAACCAGAATCTCGCTGGCAGCGTCGTACTCGACATCAAAAAATCCTCCGACGTATTTCGCGATCGATTTGCGCAGCGAAAGCAGGCCGAGGTTGGAGGTGTAGGTCGTCTGACCTTTTTCCAATGAGTAAATCGCCGCCTCGCGGATGTGCCATGGTGTGGCAAAGTCGGGCTCACCGACGCCCAACGAAATGACATCGTCGCGCCCTTGCACGAGCTCGAAGAAATCGCGAATTCCCGAACGCGGGATCGAGGCGATGTTGCGGGCGATTTTCGCTTGATAATCCATAGTCTGCCTAAGCGGTTGCGGAATCTGACCTGTCCCCCGCCCCCGCGTCAATGCCGGGAGAGCAAATTGCCCAAATTCCCAAGTCCCCCAGCTTGCCTTATTTTGACGGAGCGCGGGTAAATTTATCTCCCAATGGTCTTACGAGATCATTGAGCAAAACAGCAAGCCAGGGAAATTCCTCCTACCCTCAGGTCCATCGCAAACCTATGCAATTGCGGAAAAACGGGGCGTGACACCCTGTCGGGCATGCCTCAGCTTTGGGTAGTCATTTTCAAAGCAATTCATGGCACCACATTCCGAATCCAAACCGCAACAAATCTTGCCGCCCTACACGCGTCGTGGCTTCATCGCACTCACCACTTTGGCTGCTAGCTGCACCCAAGCTCCACCACTTTCCAACACCCCAGTGCCACGCAGAGTGCCACCTACCGATCCCCGTCAGTCAATGGCTACAGACAGCTACGGCCCGACACCTCGCAACCCCAATCTTTCGCTCGATTCAAATTTCAATCGCAGAGCCGGCATCACCTTTACCCGCGTGCCGGTAAATGGAAAATTCATCGCCCTCACCTTCGACGATGGCCCCCATCCGACCAACACGCCACGTCTTCTGAATATCCTGCGCGAGCGCAATGTGAAGGCCACCTTTTATGTCATCGGTCGCAGCGTAAACCTTTATCCACAGATTCTACGCCAAACCGTCGCCGAGGGTCACGAAATCGGCAATCATACCCAGACCCATCGCCTTTTGAGCAAATTGAGCGACTCGGAAGTCCTCAACGAACTGCGTCGCTGTCGCGACTCAATTGCACAAGCTTCCGGCGCGACCGTCCGCACCATGCGACCACCCTACGGCGGGCTCCTCCCACGCCAGCGTGAAGTCGTGCATGCGGAGCTTGGCTACCCAACCATTCTTTGGTCGGTCGATCCGCTCGATTGGAAACGCCCGGGCGTTGGCGTTGTCAGCTCACGGCTGATACAAGGCGCCAGCGATGGCGGGATTCTGCTCGCACATGACATCCATGCGCCGACCATCGATGCCATGCCAGCGACAATCGATTCCCTTCTTCGCCGCGGTTACCAATTCGTCACGGTGTCGCAACTCATTGCCATGAAATCCGAGGCCTCAGCGGCCCATGCCACAGCAACGACATCAAACTCCTGACCACACCTTAGGCGTGGAAGCCTCGATCCTGAGCTCTCAAGTCATTGCTGTCCGAGAGCGCATCGACAGCCTCATCAGAGGTACCATGCAGTTGGCTGAAAAACTGCCCAGCACCAATGGCGAGCTTTTTCCCCGCAACACCGAATTCGAATCGGTAGAACCGCATCAACTGGTAATCATCTCCGAGGATAGCGACACAGGGTCGCGCCTAATCAAACAACTCACGGGCCATGACCTTTGTGTTACGGGAGGCGCGTCATCCACCCAGTTGCTCACCAAACACCGATATGGCAAGCAACTGATTCATGCATCGCACTCAAAAGACTCCGCCGAGCGCCATCACCCAGTGCCGCTCTTAAAGCACGTCAACTTGATCGTGGCGCCCGTGATCCCATCATCGTCCGCTCCGCAACAATCACTGCTCGCCGAGACACTGGCCAAGGCTGACTTGATTTTTATCGCATTGCCTGCAGGCGATCCATCGACCGCTAAATCATGGCCTCAGCTCGCCAATGTGCAGGAAAGCGAAGCGAGTAAAATCCTCTTTCTCACTAGCCATGAAAATGAGGATGCCATTGCGCGCATCGCCACTTTTGCGCGAGAAAAACTCGGACGCGAAATGCCAATATTCAGCCTTGCTGGCACGCACCGTCGAGGGCTTGACGCCCTGCGAGACCATGTCGCGGAAAGCTTGCTCGCCACCGGGGTTGGGCGACGTGCACTCGACGCGGCGATCGAGCGCGGCGAGCAGGCACTGAGAAAAATCGAAGACCAAATCGAAAACCTCAACCGCAAAGTCCGCCATCAAGGCCATTTCCTCGATGAGGTCGAGCGTGGCTTCACAGCCATGCGCGTGAGCTTTGCATCCCGCCTGGGCGGGCACATGGAGAGAATCTCAACGGTCTTCAATCATGAAGCCAACATTGCACAAAAAAGGCTGAAAAAGCGTTTGCATCCAATGGCCTCGATCGTGCGGCTGTTTACCGGCGGTCGCGTTGGCGTCCAAATGCACACGGTATTCACCGAACGGATCCAACAGGCAGTGATGGAAATAGCAACTGGAGATAGTGAAGCGATCGCCGCAATCTGCAGGGAGCACTACCTGCAACTTTGCAAAAAAACCAAGGACGAAATCGGAACCGTCTCCGATCTACCCAAAGATGTGGGCGATACGTTGGCACGCGCCCAGGAGCACTTTCTCGCACGCATCGAACACTCGGCCAAACGCGGTATCAGCGACCTCGGATTCCGCAACCCGCTGGAGAAACTCTTGCGGCGCAGAAACCGCTCACTCAAGTCATTCGTCGCCGTCGCACTGTCACTCACCTTTCTGGGTGCGAGCTCCGGCGCGATGGGAATCAATTGGCTAGCCAGTTTGCTATGCATGCTCGCCGCACTGTTCCTTGCCGGCGCGCTCTGGGCCGCGTGGGTTAGCCGACGCTCCATCTTCCTAGATTTCAAACAACGGCTCGATGAGGCTAGCGCCAGCTTCGCCAATAATCTTCATTTCGAATACGAGACCGCCATCGGCACCCTGCTCGCGGAGTACGCCACAAGCCTCAAGCCACTGCGCGCACACATCGATCGGGAAAGAAATACCATGGAGCCGCTCAGCCGCCGCTGGCAGGAGCTTTTCCTCGGCTTCAGGACGCTATTTCAGGAACTTTGAGCCACTACCACAGGCCAGACCTCAACCACATCGCCACCCTATGCGCGCTTGCCTCGCAAGCAAGCCCTACCCTAAGCTCCCCCCGCTAACCGTGCGCTATCACTCGACCAACAACCCGGACCTCAAAGTCGACCTCAAGGAGGCGATTCTACGCTCATTGCCCGCCGACAACGGACTCTACATGCCCGATCAATTGCCGGTGCTCGGTGCCGATTTCTGGGCGCGCTGGCGTTCAATGAGTTTTCAGGAAATTGGCTTCGCCGTCGCCCAAGCCTTCTTCGGCGAAGATGTGCCGGATGAAGCGCTGCGTGAAATCGTCAATGGCACGATCAGCTTCGATGCGCCGGTCGTGACGCTGGGTCCGGGCGATCACATCCTCGAGCTCTTCCATGGCCCCACCCTTGCCTTCAAAGACTTCGGCGCACGCTTCATGGCGCGCTTGATGGCTTGGCTCACCCGCGACGACAAAAGAATGCTCACCGTACTTGTCGCCACCTCAGGCGACACTGGTGGTGCCGTCGCCTCGGCCTTTCACAATGTCCCCGGCACCCGCGTGGTGATCCTCTACCCGAAAGGCAAAGTCTCCGGCCTCCAGGAAAAACAACTCACCGCCCTCGGCGGCAACATCACCGCCCTCGAAGTCGATGGCAGCTTCGACGATTGCCAAGCCTTGGTAAAATCCGCCTTCCTCGATCGCGAACTCGCCGAGAATCTCAACCTCACCTCGGCCAACTCGATCAACCTTGCGCGTCTCGTGCCGCAAAGTTTTTACTACATTCATAGTAGCCGACAACTGCCCGAAGGGGTGAAGCCGGTCTTTGTCGTGCCATCCGGAAATTTCGGCAACCTTACCGCCGGCCTGCTGGCAATGCAGCTCGGCCTCGAAGTTGACCACTTCGTTGCAGCGACGAACCGAAACGATGTGGTGCCCGAGTTCCTGCGCAGCGGCATCTACTCCCCGCGCCCAAGCGTGCCGACGATTTCCAACGCGATGGATGTCGGCGCTCCGTCGAATTTCGTGCGCATGCAGGCGCTCTTCGGCGGCTCATGGGAGCAAATGAAATCCCGCATCAGCGGCATGTGGTTCGACGACGAACGCACCCGCGCCGCGATCCGCGAAGTGAAGTCGCTTTACGATTACGAAATCGACCCCCACGGTGCGATCGGCTGGCTCGCCGCCCGCGCATGGCGCGCGGATCACCCCTGCAGTGCCACCATCACGCTCGAAACCGCCCATCCGGCCAAGTTCCCCGATGTGATGGAAGCCGAGCTCGGCCCAAACGCCGTCGAGATCCCCGAACGCCTCGCCATTCTTGCTCACCGCGAGAAAGTCGCCATCACGATGGGCACCGACAAGGCCGCCTTCCGCGAGTGGTTGCTGAAAATGTGAGGGCTCCACGCCGGCTTCGGTAGACAAATTGTGAGGTATTGCCGCATGAATGCGGAATGGCAATGCCGCAAACCAGGACTTTAATTTGATGTCCTTGCACGCCCCCAACTTGCGAACGCCTCTGGAAATTGATTTCCACCCTGGCAACATATGGGTCCGCAAAAAAGATGTCAGCTTTCATGATACTCAACGATTACCAGTCACTGGCAGCCGGAATTCTGCTCGCGGGCGTCGGCGGCGAGGCCTTTCTGCGCGGGGTGGTCGGATTGGCACAGCGTCTGCGCGTGTCCGCGGCCATCATCGCGGCCACGATCGCGGCTTTTGCCACATCCTCGCCTGAATTTTTTGTCGCCCTATCTTCAGCATCGGCGGGCGAACCGGAAATTTCGCTGGGTGACGCACTTGGCAGCAATGTCATGAACATCGCGTTCATCCTTGGCTTGGCACTCATGATCGCGGCAATACCCGCAACATGGAAAAGCATCCGGCGCGAATTTATCGGCGCACTTCTCGTGCCGCTCTTTGTGGGAGTACTCGCAGTCGATGGCATGGTGTCGCGGATGGATGGCGTGATCATGCTCGTGGTTTTTTTTTCCTGGCTCTCTCTGGTGGTGGTTGAGGCCTGCAAACAACGCGGCGCGACCGCCTCGGCGCCACAAGGCGAAAAAGGCTCTCTCAAAGTGACGACAGCGTGCCTTATCGGTCTCGCATGTCTCATCGCTGGAGGACATCTCGTTGTTGATGGCGCACAAGGTCTTGCGGTGAAACATGGTATTTCTGAATTTTCAATCGGCGCAACGCTCGTTGCTGCGGGCACTTCGATGCCGGAGCTAGCCACTATCATCATCGCGCAAATGCGCGGCTGCCGTGAGATTAGTCTCGCCACCATTCTTGGAAGCAACATTTTCAACGGCCTCTGGATCATCGGTATCGCCGCAGTGATCTGTCCCATCGACATCACCAGTTGGCAAACTCCGATCGCGCTCATCGCTGGACTACTGGCCGTGCTGATGCTCATACCTTCGCACGGCGGATTAATCGGCCGCACGCGCGGCGTCCTGCTGCTCATCGCCTACATGACCTACATCACTCTGGTGCTGCGCAAATGACCGCCACTTCACTCGATAATTCCGCCCACTGGCACACACTGTCCGAGGACGAACTTTTTGCAAAATTCAAGACCACGCGTGAAGGACTCTCCGCCGCGGAGGTAACACAACGCCTCGCAGAACACGGTGCAAACGAAATTCAGGAAGCCAAGCCGGTCAGGCGCATCACCATCTTTGTAAGGCAATTCTCCAGCCTCATCGTATGGCTTCTTGTCATTGCAGCGGTCGTGGCTGGCGCATTGGGAGAAATCGTCGATGCCACCGCCATCCTTGCCATCGTACTGCTGAATGGCGTCATCGGATTTTATCAAGAACACAAGGCGGAGCAAAGCATCGCCGCCCTGCGCAGGATGACTGCACCGCTCGCACGCGTGCGACGAAGCGGTAGATCGCTCATTGTGCAGGCAACGCAAGTAGCGCCCGGCGATGTGCTCGAGGTAGAGGCAGGCGATGTGGTCGCCGCCGATGCGCGCCTCGTGGAGGCAGTGTCCCTGCGCTGCATCGAATCCGCGCTCACCGGCGAATCCGAAGCAGCGAGCAAGCTTGCGACAGAGCTGGATGACGCGGACTTGCCGCTCGGCGACCGCACCAACATGCTTTTCAAAGGCACCAGCGTCGCTGCCGGACAAGGAACCGCATTGGTTGTTGCCACTGGCATGAAAACCGAGCTGGGCCGCATTGCAGACATGATCGGACAAGCCGGCGCGTGCGAGCGCACGCCTTTGCAGGAAAAACTCGAATCACTCGGACGCATGCTCGTCTGGGTGGCACTGGGCATCGTCGCGCTTTTGTTCCTGCTGGGTTTACTGCGCGGCACGGGTCTGTTGGAGATGTTCATGACTTCGGTGAGCCTTGCCGTGGCCGCCGTACCGGAAGGCATGCCCGCGGTGGTGACGGTTGCCCTCGCACTCGGTGTCATGCGCATGTCGCGACGCCGAGCGCTCGTGCGCAGACTACCCGCCGTCGAGACTCTTGGTGCTACGAATGTGATTTGCACCGACAAGACCGGCACGCTCACCCTTGGCGAAATGACTGTACGCGAGTTGTTTGTTGCAGGCCAAACCTTTGCCGTCACCGGCGAAGGCTACGGACCGCACGGCGAAGTTCTCTTTGAGGGTCAGGCCACCGGAGACGAACACGCGGAACCCTTGCTGGAACTGGCCACTACGCTCCTCGCATGCAACAACGCAGAACTCATGCTCGAAGAAGGTGCATGGAAAGTCATCGGCGACCCGACCGAAGGCGCAATGCGTGCAGTCGGGCACAAGGCCGGCGGCAACACCACGGAAATCGAACGCGAACTACCACGTCGTCACGAAATCCCCTTCGATTCCGAACGCAAGCGCCGCACCATTGTCCGTCGGATGCCGGATGGCAGGCTTCGCGCCTTTGTCAACGGCGCACCCGATGTGCTTTTGCAACACTGCACGAAAATTTATACCGAAGCCGGTATCGTGCCGCTCGATGAAGCGCAACGCCGCAACATTGAAGAACAAAACGAAGCCATGGCCGTGCGGGCCTTGCGCGTGCTTGGTGCGGCGTATTGCGATTTACCGCAAAACATCGAGGCACACGAAATCACGGAAAAATTTGAGCGCGATCTTGTTTTTGTCGGACTTGCCGGAATGTACGACCCGCCACGACCTGAAGCCAAAGAGTCCATCGCGCGTTGCCACGATGCCGGCATTCGCGTGGTCATGATCACCGGCGACCATCCGCACACGGCGCTCGCCATCGCCCGCGAACTTGGCATTGCGGGGACAGACGACATCGCAGTGAGTGGCGTGGAGCTCAACAAGATGAGTGACGATGATATGCGCACGCGCGCGCCGCACATCGCTGTCTACGCACGGGTTTCTGCCGAACACAAACTGCGCATCATCCAAGCATGGAAGGCCAATGGTGCCGTCGTAGCGATGACCGGAGACGGCGTGAATGACGCACCCGCATTGAAAGGAGCCGATATCGGCATCGCGATGGGTCTTCATGGTTCCGAGGTCACCAAGCAGGCCTCCGACATGGTCATCACAGATGATAACTTCGCCAGCATCGTTGCAGCAGTGGAGCAGGGCCGCGGCATTTACGACAACATACGCAAAACACTTCAATACCTGCTTGCCAGCAATTCCGCCGAACTGCTGCTCATGACCATATGCATCCTCATCGGCCTACCCACACCCTTGCTGCCGATCCACTTGCTCTGGATCAATCTGATCACCGACGGTCTCCCAGCGCTTTGTCTGGCCACCGATGCGATTGATCCGGGCGTGATGCGCCGACGCCCGCGTGAACGCAGCCAAGGCATGACGGACCGCGCATTTGTCGAACGCATGCTTGTCGGCAACATAGCCACCGTTGCCATGTGTTTCTGCATCTTTGTCTGGGCACTTCGGCATGGCGATACCGAATCCGCGCGCTCGATTACATTCACAACACTGGTGTTCAGCGAACTTTCCAAATCATTCTCTTTCCGCAGCGAGACCAGCCCGCTGTGGCAACTGCGCTGGCTTTCCAATCCCCAACTTCCGATTGTTGTCACCGCGTCACTCGGACTACAACTGATACTACATCATGTACCGTTTCTCAGCGAAGTGCTCGGGATAGTTAAACCCGAGTGGCAAGTGCCATGGCTGTTGCTCGGTGCGGGATTCCTGCCACTCATTGCACTAGAGATATTAAAAATATACCGGAACAAAGCACCCCACAAGTAAGCTCTTTGCTTGAATCTATAAAGAGCGCCCAGATACCATACACTTTTCGGTTGGCTCCTCATGGTGATCACCATCACCGCGGCCCGATAAGAACCGTATTCTCCTCGAAAGGAGGAGCGTCCTTTACGGCGAAATCGATGGTGATCACGAAATTTTCTGGAATTGTGCCACCGGGAGTTCGAATCCCACCGCTTCATATGTCGCACCTCTTTGCGGAATTCTACCTAACAAGCGCGGCTTGTTATCACCCCTTGAGGTGAACCAAAAATTTGTGTGTTTGAAAAGTGGTTTCCTTTTCGTTGCCAGTATTTTGTCAGGTTTGTTGATGCTCTATGCGGGTCCTTTGGAGCGGGTTCGTTTGGATTGGTTCGTAGCGGGTGAAGAGGAATGGAGAGGCTGTAGCGTAGCGGAAGACTCGTAATGGAGCTTCACCCGCTACGTCGCCGTTCGGGTCAGGCGGCTTGGCTCATCGCCTACTGGTCGTACGCGAAAAGGTAGCTATACCGATGAGCACCAATACGAAAGACTTCCCTCAATGGCTCACCAAAATGTGAAACAGCTCATGCGGCAACATTGCCGCTGCCCGACACCAGGCATCAAGCAATAGCATGAATGCCGATTTG
>JAPOLH010000062.1 GCA_029977225.1 Verrucomicrobiaceae bacterium
CCCAGACCCCGGCAAGCTGTCGCCAGCTTGACCGCGCCCGCTGCTGTTTGGCCACTCTGGAATCAACGCTGTCGCGTTGCTTTCGTGCTTATTGATTGTCCAACTTTTGCGGGGGACGCTCCAAAGGTACCCGAATGCCGAAGGATTTTTGAAGGGTGTGATCGGCTCGATGCGAGATGCGGTCAGCAAATTCTCATCCGGAAATGTTTTCTTCAGCGGCAACTGGATCACGCGTCAGGAACACGAAAAACTTGTAGGCCAAAGGAACGAGATGCTGAAAAAGTATAAGCTCGAGCGTGAAGAGCTTGAGAGGAAACTTCTAATAGATTCTGAGTGTAACAGGCAGTCAAAGATGGCTGCCATTATTGAACAGTGGTCGATATGGATTCAGGTAGCAGGCCTTGCTTGGCTGCTGCTGCTGGTGTTGGCGCTTCTGAGCAAGAGTTGGGCTTGGGCATCGTTCCTGGTTGTGTCCTTGGCTGCTGTCGCTGGCTGGTTCACATACGCATATTCGGGCTTTGGGTGGACCGAACATGTCCTTCGTGGGTTGCAGAGTTTGCCTACTCTTTTCTCATACTGGAAGGAGTGAGCGGCTGAGATGGGTCAGGTCGCGAGAAGAGTGACTGATTCCCTAAGAAAGAGGTCTTTTCACCCCAATCCTTGATCTCAAATCACCCTATTTCTATTGCCTTATGGCAAGTTGGTAACGCCCATTAGGAAGCGATCGCATTCGCGTGCGGCGCCGCGGCCTTCGTTGATGGCCCAGACGACGAGTGATTGACCGCGGCGCACATCACCTGCAGCGAAGACGCCGGGAATGTTGGTGGTGAACTGGCCGTGATCTGCCTTCACATTGGAGCGCGCGTCGGTTTCGAGCGCGAATTGTTTCACGATGTCTTGTTCGGGACCCATGAAACCCATGGCGAGCAGCGCGAGTTGGGCGGGGATGATGCGGGCGCTGCCTTCTTTTTCTTTCGGGATGAAGCGACCGTTGTCGCTGACCCATTCGATGTCGCAAATTTCGAGGCCCGAGAGATTGCCGGCGTCGTCCTTGAGGAAACGCTTGGTTTGCACCAAGTACTGGCGGGGATCCTGGCCTTGGACAGCGGCGGCCTCTTCTTGGCCGTAGTCCATTTTGTAAACCTTCGGCCATTCGGGCCATGGGTTGCTGGCGGCGCGCTCCATCGGTGGCTGGGGCATGATTTCCAATTGGATCACGCTCTTGCAACCGTGGCGCAGGCTGGTGCCGACACAGTCGGTGCCGGTGTCGCCGCCGCCGATGACCACGACGTCTTTGCCGGTGGCGTTGAGGCTGGGGTTGCTGCCGTCGAAGTGGTGGTCGAGTTGGTAGCGGGTATTGGCGGTGAGGAACTCCATCGCGAGGTGTACGCCTGTGGCGTCGCGATTCTCGATTGGCAGATCGCGGCCGAGCGTGGCGCCGCAGCAGAGTACGATTGCATCGAAATCCTTGCGGAGCTTTTCAGCGGTCCATTCCGTGTCCTTGCCGATGTTGATGCCGGTTTTGAAAACGATGCCTTCGGCGGCGAGTAAGTTGACGCGGCGTTGCACGACCAGCTCCTTATCGAGCTTCATGTTGGGGATGCCGTACATCAGGAGTCCGCCCACGCGGTCTTCGCGTTCGAAAACCGTGACGCTGTGGCCGGCTTGGTTGAGTTGGTCGGCGCAAGAAAGTCCGGCCGGGCCGGAGCCGATCACGGCGACTTTTTTACCGGTGCGGATTTCGGGGATGCGGGGGGTGACCCAGCCTTCTTCCCAGCCCTTGTCGATGATGCTGACCTCGATGTTCTTGATCGTGACAGGTGGTTCGATCACGCCGAGCACACAGGAACCTTCGCAGGGAGCGGGGCAGACGCGGCCGGTGAATTCCGGGAAATTGTTCGTTTTGTGAAGGCGTTCGAGTGCCTCTTTCCAGCGTCCGCGGAAGATCAGGTCATTCCACTCAGGGATCAGGTTGTTGATCGGGCAGCCGCTGGCCATGCCGGAAACGATATGGCCGGTGTGGCAAAAGGGTGTGCCGCAATCCATGCAACGGGCGCCTTGAGCACGACGTTCTTTGTCGTCACCATGAATTTTGAATTCGCGCCAGTTCTTGAGGCGTTCGACAGGAGCGATTTCGGAATCGGTCTTGCGAGCGATTTCCATGAATCCGGTAGGCTTGCCCATTGTGATGTGAGGTGTGTGTGTTGGAAGAAGTAATAATATTTCACGGCGACCGGTGGTCGCTGTTAGTTTTGTCAGTTGCCGCCGACTCGTGAGAGGTCCTTGAGGTTTTCCTCGAAGGCCGCCATGGCGGCTTCGTCGCCGGAGAGGCCTTGTTCTTCGACCTTGCGGAAGCATTCCAGCATGCGCTCGTAGTCACGCGGGAAGACCTTGAAGAACTTCGGCAGCTCGGCATCCCAGTTGGCGAGGATGTGTTTGCCACGCGGTGAGCCGGTGAGCTCGACATGCTTTTCGATCTCCGACTTCACATTGGCGATGTCCGCATCACCGCACTCGATGAGGCGATAGAGGTTGACCATGTCCTTGTTGAGGCGTTTTTCGAAAAGTCCGTCGAGGTCGTAGACATAGGCCACGCCGCCGGACATGCCTGCGGCGAAGTTGCGCCCGGTCGCGCCGAGAACGATCACTTGTCCGCCCGTCATGTATTCGCAGCCGTGGTCGCCCACGCCTTCGACGACGGTTTTGACGCCCGAGTTGCGGACGCAGAAGCGTTCGCCCGCGATGCCGTTGATGTAGGCTTCGCCAGAAGTCGCCCCGTAGAACGCGACGTTGCCGATGAGGATGTTATCTTCGGGTGCGAAGAGCGAGCCGCGGGTCGGGTAGATCGCGATCTTGGCACCTGAGAGGCCTTTGCCGACATAGTCGTTGGCGTCGCCCTCGAGGGTAAAGGTCATGCCTGGTGGGCAGAACGCGGCAAACGACTGACCGGCGCTGCCATTGAACTTCAGCTGGATCGTGTCCTCTGGCAGGCCCTTACCGCCGTGTTTGCGGGTCACTTCACTGCCGGTGATCGTGCCTACCACGCGGTTGATGTTGGTGATGGGCAGCTCGGCGCGGACTTTTTCGCCGCGTTCGATCGCCGGCTTGCAAAGCGCGAGCAGGTGGGTGTTGTCGAGCGCTTGCTTGAGGCCGTGGTCTTGCTCTTGTGAGCAGATGCCGAGCACTTCATCGCCGACATCCGGTTTGTGGAAGATCGTGGTGAGATCGACGCCGGATGCCTTCCAGTGATCGGATGCTTCGCGAGTGTCGAGGCATTCCACATGGCCGACCATTTCATTGATCGTGCGGAAGCCGAGCTCGGCCATGATTTCGCGCAGCTCCATCGCGATGAAGGTCATGAAATTGACCACATGCTCGGGCTTGCCGGCGAAGTTTTTGCGGAGTTTCGGATCCTGTGTGGCGACGCCGACCGGGCAGGTGTTTTTCTGGCAGACGCGCATCATCAGGCAGCCGACCGAGACCAGTGGTGCGGTTGCGAAGCCGTATTCCTCGGCGCCGAGGAGAGCGGCGATCGCGACATCGCGGCCGGTCTTAAGCTGGCCGTCGGTTTCAAGCACCACGCGGCTGCGTAGGTCGTTGAGGAGGAGGATCTGGTTGGTTTCGGCAAGGCCGAGTTCCCATGGAGCGCCGGCATTGTAGATCGACGAAGATGGCGAAGCGCCGGTGCCGCCGTCATGGCCGGAAATGAGGATCACATCCGCGTGGGCCTTGGCGACGCCGGCAGCGATCGTGCCAACACCGACTTCTGCGACCAGCTTCACATTGATGCGGGCGCGTGGGTTGGCATTTTTCAAATCGTGGATCAGCTCGGCGAGGTCTTCGATCGAGTAGATGTCGTGGTGAGGTGGTGGCGAGACCAGTCCGACGCCGGGCGTCGAGTGGCGGACCTTTGCGACCCATGGATAGACCTTCGAGCCAGGGAGTTCGCCGCCTTCGCCGGGTTTTGCACCTTGGGAAATCTTGATTTGGATTTCGTCGGCGTTGACCAGGTATTCGCTGGTGACACCAAAGCGGCCGGAGGCGACTTGCTTGATCGCCGAGCGTTTGCTGTCGCCGTTTGGCAGTGGCTTGAAGCGTTCTGGGTCTTCGCCGCCTTCGCCGGTGTTCGATTTGCCGCCGATGCGGTTCATCGCGATCGCGAGGGTTTCGTGAGCTTCCTGCGAAATCGAGCCGTAGGACATCGCGCCGGTTTTGAAGCGCCTGGTGATCATTTCGATCGGCTCCACTTCATCGATCGGCACGGGCTTGCGCTTGTTTTTGAATTTCATCAGGCCGCGGAGCGTCGAGAGGTTTTCGCTCTGGTTGTCGACCTTGGCGGCGTACTGCTTGAAGACCTCGTAGCTGCCGGTGCGCACTGCCTTTTGGAGGAGGTGAATCGTTTCCGGATTGAAGAGATGGTATTCGCCGTCCTTGCGCCATTGGTACATGCCGCCTGATTCGAGCGCTCGCTCTTCCGTCTCGATGTGGCGGTCGGGGAATGCCAGACGGTGGCGGATGAGACATTCTTCGGCGACTTGCTCGATGTCGGATCCTTCGCAACGGCTGGAGGCGCCGGTGAAGTACTTGTTCACCAGCTCGGTGTTGAGGCCGATGGTTTCGAAAATTTGCGCACCGCGATACGAGGCAACCGTCGAGATGCCCATCTTGGCCATGGTCTTGACCACGCCCTTGATCGAGCCCTTGAGGAAGTTGTAGACCGCCTTGTCGAAATCGATGTCCATCATCTCGTCCGTGATCATCTGATGGATCGAGTCGAAGGCCATGTAGGGGTTGATCGCGTCGGCGCCGAAGCCGATGAGCGTCGAGAAGTGGTGGACCTCGCGGGCTTCGCCAGTTTCGAGCACGATGGAAACTTTTGTGCGGGTGCCCGAGCGGACCAAGTGGTGGTGGAGTCCGCCCATGACCAGCAAGGTGGGCATCGCCGCGTGAGTCGCGCTGATGTTGCGGTCGGACACGATGAGGATGTTGAAACCGTCGGCGATCGCCTTGTCGGCTGCGGCGCAGAGTTCGTCGAAACCTTTCTCGAGGCCTGCACCGTTGTCTTTGGCGACGAAGAGCGCGTCGAGCGTGGTGGCCTTGAAGCCGCTGAGCGAAACTTCGCGGAGTTGCGCGAGTTGCTTGTTGTCGATGAGCGGATTGTCGAGGCGGATTAGGCGGCACGAGTGCGGGCCGGGATCGAGCAGGTTGCCTTCCGAGCCGATGAAGGTCTCGGTGGCTGTGACGAGTTCTTCGCGGATGCAATCGAGTGCCGGGTTGGTGACCTGAGCGAAGATTTGCTTGAAGTACTGATAGAGGTGTTTCGGTTTGTCCGAAAGCACAGCGAGAGGGGTGTCATTGCCCATCGAGGCGATCGGTTGCACGCCGGTAGTGGCGGTGGGCCCGAGGAGCATGCGGAGATCCTCATAGGTGTAACCGAAGGCGAGTTGCCGCTCGAGCACGCGATCGCTCTCGACGGTTTTGGGAGCTTTCGGTGCGGGGAGGTCTTTGAGGAAAACGCGGTTTTCATCGAGCCACTTTTTGTAGGGCTTGGCCGAATAGACGCGTTTTTTCACTTCTTCATCGGGCACGATGCGTCCTTCGTCCATGTCGACGAGGAACATGCGGCCCGGTTGGAGTCGGCCTTTTTGCACGACGGTGAGCGGGTCGAGATCGGGGATGACGCCGACTTCCGAGGCCATGATGACGAGGTCGTCTTGCGTGACATAATAGCGACTCGGACGCAGACCATTGCGGTCGAGCACGGCGCCGATCTGGCGGCCATCGGAGAAGGTGATCGAGGCCGGACCGTCCCATGGCTCCATCATGCAGGCGTGGAATTCGTAGAAGGCCTTCTTGTCCTCATCCATCATCGTGTGACGCTCCCAAGGTTCGGGGATCATCATCATCATCGCGTGGACCAGATCATAGCCGCCGAAGTGCATGAACTCGAGGGCGTTGTCGAAGCGTGCCGAGTCGGATCCATCCTCAACAATGACTGGGAAAATGCGTGAGATGTCGCCGTCGAAAAGGTCGCTTTGGCAAAGTGCTTGGCGAGCCTTCATGAAGTTGGCGTTGCCCATCACCGTGTTGATTTCGCCGTTGTGGGCGATGAAGCGGTTTGGGTGAGCGCGTGACCAACTTGGGAAGGTGTTGGTCGAGAAACGGGTGTGCATCAGCGCGAGGGCCGACTCGAAATCCGGGTCGTGGAGGTCGGGGAAATACTCGGCGAGTTGGCAGGGCGTGAGCATGCCCTTGTAGACCATTGTGCGGGCCGAGAGGTTGGTGACGTAGTGGTAGTCACCGCCGGGGAACGAGTTCGACTTGTTGCCGTGCACATCGCTGAACTTGTTCGGCATTTCGTTGTTGCGGATCCATGTCGCGACGCGCTTGCGAATCACATAGAGTTTGCGTTCGAAGTCGATGGCGCTGGTGATGTCCGCGCTTTTCTCGATGAAGACCTGCTTGATGAGCGGCTCGTAGCGGCCGGAGGTTTTGCCGAGGATTTCGCTGCGGACGGGGACCGTGCGCCAGCCAAGGAGTTTTTGGCCTTCCTCGTGGATGACATGTTCGAACACCTGCATGGCGGCTTCGCGCTCGCTGGGCTCGGGGGAAATGAAAACGAGGCCCGAGCCGTAGGAGCCTTCGGGTGGAAGCTCGATGCCCTTTTTGGCCATTTCCTTGCGCAGGAACTTGTCGGGCATCTGGACGAAAATGCCGGCGCCGTCACCGGTGGCTGGATCCGAGCCGCTGGCACCGCGGTGGTCCATCTGCGCGTTCATCGTGAGCGTCTTGACGATGATGTCGTGCGAGCGCTTGCCTTTGAGGTGGGCGATGAATCCGACGCCGCAGCCATCCTTCTCCTGTGAAGGGTGCCAAAGTCCTTGTGGTTGGGGCCAGCCAAGCGGGGATTGGTGCGGGACGGACATGGGTCGTGGAGTCTTGGGGTGTGGGATTGAGGGCTAGGTGATTGGTTTGCCGGTTTGGACGGCCGTTTTTGCCAGTGGATCAAGCGTTTGGCATGCCATTTGAGAGAGAAACGGCGTGTTGGCGCGAGGGTGGGGGCGAAACGGGCGGAAATCTGTTGTTGGGAGGGGGTCTTGTCAAGACTGTGCGCGACCGATTGTTTCGCAAAATGAAATTCCCTGATCGCGTAGACTTGGGGTGGGGATTTAGGCGGGTTTTTTGCAAGATTGCTCGAGGGCCATGAAGGCGGCTCCGGCGCCGTGCTGGTCGATCAGAAATCGGTCGCTTTCGTCGCGTGGTTTGGTGTGGGATTGTAGGAAATCGGCGAAACTCAGCAGCCGCGATGCGCCGGTCCATGGACGGGTCCAATCGATCAAATCTGTGAAATTTACATCGGCGGTCAGGTCGCGATGGCCTGGGTGACGGTAAATTTCCGCGCCTTCAATCAGTTGCTGGAAATGATAGCCGCGGATCGTACCGGTCGGGCGGCGGTGGTAAATTTTTTCGGCACTGTTACCGTAATCAATCGTGAGCATGCGGCCGGCTTTCCATAGCGGCATCCATTCGGCGAGCCAGTGCTGGTAGGATTCGTGCACTTCGATCCACTGGCCGATGCGATGGGGCTGGTGAAATGATGACGACGACGGCAGGCGCGTGGGTTTTTTCAAAGATTCAACAACATCTAAACCGGTCGGTATGTTAATCATAAGCTCCTGCCAGCCCTGGGCGGTGTTTTGGAATCGGCGGACTGGAAAGGCGTCGACAAGTTCGTTGGAAAAAATCACGGCGCGTCCATGGCATGCGGAAAGGGCCTCGACGGGTGAGCGATGCCAGCAGGCTTTGGTGCCGAGGGTTTCGCGTTGGATGCGGGAGAGTGGCTCGGAGGTTTCGACGAGGTGGAGTCGGGTTCTCCAGCGGATGTGCCACGGGAGATGTTTTAGGACCGCGGCGGCGAGGGCACCGTTGCCCGGGCCGAATTCGATCAGGTCGGGGCAGCCCGATTCGCGCATGGCGGCGGCGGCCCAGCGGGCGATCGCGCGGGCCGGCATCGAGGAGATGACAGGTGCCGTGGTGAAATCGCCGCGGCGGCCGATGCCATGGATGCGCTTGGCGTAGTATCCGTGATCCGGGTCGTGAAGGGCCCGTTGCATGAATTCCTCGAAGCGGATGGCGGTTTCCATGAAAAACAAACAGCCGCGGTCCCGAAGGAGCGCGGCTGTTGGTGAAATCGGTTCTTGGTGGGGTGGATCAAGCCTTGGCCGCGGTCCGCGCTTTGCGGATGATGCTGTTGACGGTCTCGGAGGGTTTAGCTCCGACCGAAAGCCATTTATCGGCGCTGGTGAGATCGATGGTGAAATTGGTACCTTCCTTGAGAGGATCATAGGTGCCAATTTGTTCGATGTAGCGGCCATCGCGACGCTTGCGGCTGTCGACGGCTACGATTTTGTAATAAGGGCGGTCTTTGGTGCCCTTGCGGTTGAGGCGGAGAGATACGGCCATGGTCGGTTACGGTTGCGTTGCCCGGGAGCGGGCGGGCGCGGAGATTGGAGAGTCTGGAGGGGCTTGCCAAGCGGAATCTTGACGGAAAGCGGAAATTTTTGTGAGCGCGGGGGCGAAATCAGCTGGTGGGGATGGCGGATTCCTGGGTTTCAGGCTTGGCGATCAGGGTCGAGACCCTTTGTTCGAGGAGTTGGAGGATGTGGGGATCGTCGACTTTTCCGCCTTGGGCGGTGGTGATGTAGAGGGTGTCCATCGCGACGCCTTTTTCGGTGCAGATGCGGGCGTGGGCGGTGTTGAGGCCGTAGTGGTTGATCGTATGGAAGAGGTCGTGGAGGAGGCCGATGCGGTCGAGTGCCTGGATCTCGAGCGTGGTGCAGGTCGGGTGGAGTTCGTTGCTGATGAACGCGCGGACGGGGACCGGGATGTCATGATCCGTGCGGTCCTTGAGGAAATTGGCGCGGCGGCGCAGGTAGCGTTCTGGCTCGTATTGGGTTGAGGCGAGAATCGTCTCAAAGGTTTCCAAAACGCGCTTGCGGGTGGCGGTGGAGGTGAGGGCCTCGAAGTTGGTGGTGCAGACGCGGAAGATGTTCACGACGATGCCGTCGGTGCGCGTGAAGAGGTCGGCCGAGAGAATGTTGATTTGTTCTGAAGCAAGGGCGCAGCAGATTTTTTCCAGTAGGAGCGGGCGGTCGCGAGTGGCGAGCACGAGCTCCGAGTAGCCTTGCTCGGTGTGGTCGATCCACTTGATGCACGAGGCGATGGCCGATGAGGTTTCGTCCTCGCGTTGCAGGAAATGGCGCACCGTGCGGATCTGGGTGACGATGTCGGATGCTTGGCGGAAGTGGAATGCGGATGCCGGCATGCGTTCGAAGTGGCGGTTCACATCGGGCTGGTAGTCATCGCGCATGAGGTCGCTCACTTCCTTGCGCAGAGCGAGGCGGTCGGCATCGAGTTTGCGTGAATATTTTTCGCGACCGTCCTCGAGGAAATTGCGCGTGGCGGTGTGAAGTTGTATCATGAGGCTTTCCTTCCAGCCGGTCCATGCATCGGGTGAGGTGCCGTTCGAGTCGGCGAAGGTGAAGAGGAAAAGCGCGTCGAGGTTGGACGGGTTTTTGACGATGGCGGCGAACTCGCCGATGACCTCCGGATCGTCGAGGTTGCGAGTGGTGGCGACGCGCCAGAAGGTCAGATGATTGTCGACCAAGAACATGATGAGCGAGCGGCGCGCGCCGTGGATTTGCAGGCGGTTGCAGAGTCGCGATGCGAGCATGGCCGAGCCGTCGGTGTGTTCGCGGACGTTTTCGGCGCGGCCGGTGTCGTGAAGAATGACGGCGAGGTAGAGCGCGTAAGGATCGGCGATTTCGTGAAAGAGGCGCCGATAGATTCGGCGGCGCGGGTTGTCCTCGGCGATGAGTTGGTCGAGTTGTTCGACGCAGCGTAGCGTGTGTTCGTCGGCGGTGTAGCGGTGGAAAAATTCGTGTTGGACGAGGCAGTCGAGCGCGCCGAATTCCGGCAGGTAGCGGCCGAGGAATCCGATGCGGTGCATGAGGCGCAGGACGCGCGCGACATCGCCTTTGCGCTCGAGGATCGCTTGGAATGTTTCGCGGTTGGTTTTCGAGCAGCGGAAGGCGCGGTCGATGTCGTCCCAGTGTTGTGCGATGAGGCGGCGGATCTGCGGGCTGAGCTTGAGGTTGCGAAGTTGGCAATGCTGGAAGAGCCGCATGAGTCGGTGCGGGTCCTCGCGGAAAATTTCGCCATGGGCGGGGAAAAGTCGGCCATCGCGGGCGACGAAGCCGTCAAATTCCTCGCGGCTTTTTTTGCGGAAGGTGAGGAACGAGCGGATGCCGTTTTCCGCGCGCGAATCCTGTTCGATTTGGAAGGCCTCCATCAGGGAGGTCGTGTGTTGATAGATGTGGCGTGTGTGGCGGTAGTAATCCCGCATGAACGCCTCGGTGCTGCGCAGGATGTTGCGTTGCGGGTAGTTGAAG
>JAPOLH010000063.1 GCA_029977225.1 Verrucomicrobiaceae bacterium
GCGCTGGTTTCCTCTCCCGAAGCGCGAAGCAATGCGGCATAGCCAATTGCCGAACAAATCGCGTCGGTGTCGGGGTTTTTGTGACCAATGACAAAAAATGGAGGCATGGTGCTCGGTGCGGGTTTGAGGTATTGGAAAAGTTTTGGCAGTCGACTGAAAGGTCACATTCTCTCCGGGCAGCGGATGCCAAGCAAGCCGAGACCTGAGGTAAGAATCCTACCCGTAAGTTCACAAAGGGCAAGTCGGCTCGAGCGTACTGGCTCTTCCGATTTAAGCACCGGACAAGCTTCGAAAAACGAGTGGAACGCGCGCGCCAGCTCAAGCAGGTAGTTGGCCAGCAGGTTCGGGCGGAAGTCATCGAGCACCGCCGGCAGAAGCTCACCAAAGCGCGCATGCAGCCGTGCGAGGTGAATCTCTTCGTTTTCGCGCAACACGATCTCGCAGGACGTGGCGTCGAAAGGCGCATCGAGCTTGCGGAAAATCGAACGGATGCGCACCGAAGAATATTGCAGGTAAGGTGCCGTGTCGCCCTGCAGGGCAAGCATGCGGTCCCACGCAAAAACGTAATCGGTGAGACGGTTCTGCGAAAGCTCTGCAAACTTCACCGCACCAATGCCCACGATCGATGCGATTTCGGCAGCCTCCTCGCCCTGGAGCTCGGGGTTCTTTTCTCCGATGATTTTCGCCGCGCGCTCAACCGCCTCGGTCAGCACATCGGTGAGCTGCACATTGTCACCCGAACGGGTCTTCATCAGCTTGCGATCCTCACCGAGGATCGAGCCAAATGCCACATGTCGGAAATCGGCCGAGGCGCCCCAACGCTGTGCGGCAGCAAAAATTTGGCGGAAATGCAATTGCTGCGGGACACCGACAACATACCAGATTTGATCGGCCTTCCACTCGTCAATGCGGAAGCGGATCGTCGCAAGGTCGGTGGTCGCATAAAGGAATCCGCCATCGGCCTTGCGGATGATCGCCGGATTATCGGTCCAACCCTCCTCCCTGTGCACCATGAAAGGATCTTCCTCACGCTTGCCGCTGCCGTCGGAAAATATGCAAACCGCACCGTTGCTCTCGCGTGCGATGCCTTTGGCTAGAAACTCATCGACCAAGCCAGCGAGGCGATCGTTGTAATAGCTCTCGCCAAGCCAGTAGTCGAATTTCACATCGAGCGTGTCATAGATCCGCTGAAGGCCGCGTTTGGAGACATCGATGCACTGCTGCCAGATCTCGAGATTTTCCGGATCGCCCGCCTGGAGTTTCACCAGCTCGCCTTTGCAAATCTCGAGTACTGCGGGATCCGCCTTGGTGGCAACATTCACCTCGCGATAAACACGCAGCAGCTCGGTGATCGGATCCGCATCGAGCGCCGCCTTGTCGAGCAAGGTCTTCCAGCCGTGGAGAATCATGCCAAACTGCGTACCCCAGTCGCCGATGTGATTATCGGCGATAACTTTGTAGCCAAGGAAACGCGCGATGCGGCAGAGTGAGTCGCCGATGATCGTCGAGCGGATGTGGCCGACATGCATCGGCTTGGCAACATTCGGCGCGGAGAAATCCCCCACCCCCGTGCGGCCGGAGCCGATGTCCGGCGCGCCAAGTCGCCCGTCGTTGAGCAAGGCCTTTGCCCGCACGGCGAAAGCTTCGGGCAACACTCGAAAGTTGATAAATCCTGGCCCTGCAATGTCGGCCGTTGCCAGCCCCTCCAAATCCAGGTGACCGATAATTTCCTCCGCAAGCGCACGCGGATTCTTGCCGCGCTGTTTTGCCAGCACCATTGCGGCATTGCTCTGGTAATCACCAAAGCGCAGATCCGCGGCTGCGGTCACAGTGGCGGCGACAGCCTCGCCAAGGGTTGTCTTCAATGCGGCGGCAAGCCGCGACTCAAGCTGCTGGAGAATCGTCATGTCGATGAGGGAAAATAAAATCCGCCCTAAGAGTCGGACGGAGACACACGGGACGACTTTGAGCCAAGAATGGCAAGGATTTCATCGCAATCATTTGCCTCGATGATCCGTTCGCACACATCAGGCCTGATGAACATCTTGGCGATGGCCGCCAGCATTCTGAGGTGCAGCTGATAGTCTTTGCGCGGCACCAGAAAGAGCACGATCAAATGCACCGGCGCAAGATCGACGGCCTCGAAGTCGATACCCGCCCTCGATCGACCCAGCACCGCCACGACATTTTCCAACTCATCGGAAAACGCATGCGGAATCGCGACCCCGCCGCCGATGCCGGTGCTGACCAGCGCCTCGCGCAACTCGAGCGCCTCAAGGGCCTCGCCACACTGTGCCTGTGTGATCAGCCCACACGTCACAAGCTTGTCTACAAGCTCGGTAATCGCCTGCCAGTGCTCCACCGCCTTCATGTCGGCGATGATTTGTTCCGCGCTGAGCAGTTTGAAGAGATTCATGCACAATTCATGGTGGGTGAATACCCAACATGGGTTGTGTCGTTACTGTCACCATGGGTTCATGGCAAGATCATTCGTGCGGCGCCAGGGTGAATCCAAACGCCTACTGCACTGGAGCCATAAGCCGGGCGACACGGCAAGCGGCCCTGAAAAAGAAGGGTTTTTCCGAAAAATCCTCAATCCGCGCCTCGATGCTTGCCTCAAAGTCCGCCTCCAACATGCGCGCCACTTCATCGACAAATGCCGCATCGGCCGAGAACCCGGTGATCTCGAAGTTGAGACGGAACGAGCGGTTGTCGAGATTGGCGCTGCCGACCGCTGCAAGCCGATGGTCAATGAGCATCACCTTCTGATGCAAGAACCCGCGATGGTAACGGAAAATTCGGATTCCATACGGGATCGATTGTTCGAAATATGAAAATGCCGAGAGCCACACCAGCAGATGATCCGCTCGTTCGGGAATAAGGATACGCACATCGACGCCACGAATCGCCGCCGCCTGCAGCGCGGTGAGAACCCCCTCGTCCGGCACAAAATACGGCGAAGCAATCCACAGCCTGCCACGCGAGGTGTTCGCGGCCTCGGCCACCACCAGCTGCCACGAGTCCGCAGGGTCAGCGGGGCCGGTCGGGATCACCGCCGCCACCTGGTCCGCCTCCTCAAGCTTAGTCTCCCACTCAAGC
Source organism: Verrucomicrobiaceae bacterium (assembly GCA_029977225.1). GTDB lineage: Bacteria > Verrucomicrobiota > Verrucomicrobiia > Verrucomicrobiales > Akkermansiaceae > Luteolibacter. Next base: position 3,100 of record JAPOLH010000063.1, read on the forward strand.
TCAGGTATCGTATTGGCCGCCCAATACCAATCCTCAAGAAACACCAACTGCACCGCCTGCACCACCGGCCCACGCATCGAAAGATGGGTGTCGCGCCAGCCTCCAAAGCGCGTGTTGCGCCCAAGATACTCATCACCAACATTGAGCCCGCCAATCAGCGCAATCTCACCATCGGCCACCACAATCTTGCGATGATTGCGGAAATTGAGCTGCAACCGCGACCACCAAAAGCGGTTGACCCCGAACGAGTGACACTCGACCCCGGCATCGATCAACTCGCGCAAATAGCGTCGAGGCAATTTGTAAGACCCAAATTCATCAAAAAGAAAAAACACCCTCACCCCGGCCCGTGCCCGCTCAATCAGGGCCTGCTGAAAACGGATACCGAGCGCGTCATCCTTCACGATGAAAAAATTCACGCACAGGTAGTTGCGGGCGGAGCAGATCGTTTCAAAAACCTTTCCGAAGGTCTCTTCGCCATCGATGAGCAACTCGAAGCGGTTGCCGCGCGTGAAGGGCAGGCCGCCAAGAATTCGCGCCGCGCGTTCAAACGCATCATCCTGGGGGATATCGACCTCGTAGCGCCGCAGCCGCTCGATCATCTCCGCGGCCAACACCGCGAGCCTGCTGTTCTTGATGCGCCGCCCGCCAACCTCGCTAGAAAACCTCTTTGGGCCGAGCAGCCAGTAAAGCGGGATGGCCACAAACGGCAGCAACAGCAATGACAGCACCCACGCGATCGCGCCCTGCGACGTCCGCACATGCATCAGCGCATGCACCACGTGCAGGACGCCAATTGCATAAAACAACGCCAAGGCAATCCAGCCCCACCAGCTATCCGCCGCAGGCACATCAAACAGCATGCTGCCACACTAACACGACGGCAGGCCAATACAAGCACGCGAGAAGCAGCCTCAGAACGCAAACACCTCGCCAGCCTTGAAGAAGCGCTTGAGCTCGGCCTGCGCCGCCTCGGGCGAGTCGGACGCATGGCAAACATTGGTCATCATGTCCTCGCCGAAATCACCGCGGATCGTGCCCGCAGGCGCCGCCTTCGAATTGGTCGGCCCGAGCAGATCGCGAACGCGGTCGATGACACCGTCTCCCTCCAAGGCAAGCGCGATCACCGGCGTGCGGCTCATGAAGGAAACAATCTCGGGAAAAAACGGCTTGTCCGCCACATGCGAGTAATGCTCGCGCAGGATCGCATCATCCAGCTGCATCATCTTGATGCCGCGAATCACGAATCCCTCGTCCTGAAACCGGGCAAGCACCTTGCCGGTCAAGTTTTTCTCAATCGCATCGGGTTTGAAAAGAATCAGCGTGGTTTCAAGTGCCATGTGCGTGCCAGTAGGCCTGGATCCGCCGATGTGCAAGCGCTTTCAACCGTCGGCTGCCGAGGCTTTGGCCACCAAATGCCCCCGGACCCGATTGATCAAATCCTCTGCCGAGCCGCCCTTGTGCAGCAGATCGAGCGCCCCGGCCCGCAGCATGCACCTGCGGGATTCCTTGGTGGCATCCATCGAAAGCCCGATCACCTGCACCATAGGCAACTCCTTGCGGATTGCACGCGTTGCCTCCAACCCTGACATCACCGGCATCTGCAAATCCATCACAATGATATCCGGCTCCAGCTCTCGAGCGATATCACATGCCTCCTGGCCATTGGCTGCCTCGCCCACCACTTCGAAGTCCTCCTCATCACGAAAGACTCGCACCAAGCCCTGACGCACCATCGAATGGTCATCGGCCAGCACCACACGGAAACGCGGCGCACCATTCACGGTGCTGCTCGAAGTTTGGATGGGCACCTTCGCCACAGCAGCCTCATCCTGCAGCGCATTCGACTCCTCTTTGTCACAGATCGCTTTATCGCAACAATTATCATTGCGACCATAGTTGAGGACACTCGCAGGAAAACGCATCGTGAAACATGCCCCCTGCCCCGGAGCCGACTCAATCAACATCTCCCCCCCCAACAGCTCCACCCGCTCACGCACGCTGAACAAACCGAATCCACCCTTGCACGCATCCTGAAAACTCAAACCACCAACATCAAAGCCAACTCCCTGATCGTTGATCGTGATGCTCACATGCGCCTCGCCATCAGAGGCTATCATTAGGCGCGCGGACATGACCCTCGAATGCTTGAGCGCATTGAACACGATCTCCCTCACACACTGAAATAGAGTGATGCTGATGTCCTCAGCGGGGATAAATGCCTCCTCCAAACAGACCTCGAGATTAAAACCATACTTTTCGCTAAACCAATCGCGCAGCCAGTATAAGCCAGCCGACAGACCGCACTGATGCAACACCGAGGGACTCAACTCAGAGGCCAGCGAGCGAGTGACATCGATGCATTTTTTGGTCATCAGCTCGATAACTTCCAATTCTTTCAAAATCGCATAACAATGGTTCTTGGTCTTGGTTGCCCCAATATTGAGCAAAACCGCCACCAGCAACTGCTGCAAATCATCATGCACCAGGATTGCGATTCGCCGACGCTCGCGCTCCTCAGCCAGAGTCAACTCGCGCGCCAGACTGCGTAGCTTGCCAGTGCGTTTCTCGACCATCAAATTCAGATCGTCCTGTGTGCGCTTCAATTCAATCTGCGCATTCAAAAGCTTGGTGGCGTCCGTCGCAGTGACATGACAAAAATTTTCATTCGGCAATTTCACTCCAGTGAGTGACAAAAAAATCGCCTCGCCATTGCTGTGATTCATACAGACCAGACACGGCAACGCAGCGTCATGCTGGAAAATCATGTCAAAAAATTCATCAAACTCCGCACGGTCAGCCTCTCTCAAATGATCGACCAATTTGCTGCCGATCGCCTGCTGGAGGCTGAGCCCAAGCATGCTCGCGCCCATCAAATTCAAAGCCTTGATGACACCCTCGGGCGTGATCGAAAAACGCCCGATAGGCGCATGGTCGTAGAGCTGTTGAAAGCTCTCCAATCTGCGGGTCAGTTGCTCGATTTTCAACTGCGGGTCAGTCTCTGTGATGCCGCAGGATGATGAATCGCGGATAGCTGACTTTCTGTTTTTTTTGGGTTTCACGATGGATCAAGCGTTAGGGTTTTAGGACGCGATTATCGCGCCCTCCGACTCGACCACCTCAGGTTTTCACCCAAGGTATGCCACTTGTGAAAAATGCACCTTTACTTACGTATTCTTCTAAATCACAGAAAACGGCACCCTGTCGATGCTTTTTTACCGATTCCGTAAAATACCTATTTCAGCGCTGACGCACGCGAATCGGAAGCAAGCGCTTCACCCATCATAGTCATAGCGTCCCGCTCCAATGCTGTGATCGGCGGCGATGAGTGCAGTGTCCGCATTGAAGCGATCTGCTGATTCACGCGGGAGAAAATTTCACTTCGACTTCGCGAGCCATACACCCACGCCCGCCAAAAATACGACCATGATGCCGATCACCGCCCAGCGCGGAAACGATACACCTTCGTCGAGATTCGCATACTTGTTCGATGGGGTCACGATGGCTGCAGGAGCGGCTTGGCCATGCGGCGTCAGATCCGCCACGGTCAACTGTGGCTTGCCAACCTCTCCACGCAGCGCGGCGACTTGCGATGGCTGCACTGATGAAGCGTTATTGCCGAACGACTGGCGCACATAGGTCAGCACTGCCGCAATTTGGGCGTCATTTTGATAAGCCATCGGCGCCATGCCCGCAGCGATGTCGTACTCACGACCCTTGACCGTGATCGGACCACGCAACCCGCGAAGCTGGATGCGGATAAGATTCTCCGCTGGGCCCATCACCCATTCGGAACCCGCAAGCGGAGGTGCGGCGGCAGTACCCTCGCCCTCTTTGCCGTGGCATGCCGCACACATCATGAACTGAATCCGTCCCGTCTCTCTCACTGAAGGGTCAATTTCTGCGGCACTGACAAACGCGCTGTGCGTAAGCATCAACAAAATCAATCTGGCAACAATCGAGTGCATCACGATTTCAAGTTCACAAACAAAGAATGACCAAAAATTTTCCACAACGCGATCAATGCGGCGAATACCAAAACAATCGCCGCAAGCAATCCGGCAATGCGATCGCTCCATGTCGGATGCGGGCGCGCGGCCGAGGCGGATTTTGGAAAAACAATCAACGCATAGACCAAGCCCGCCAGCAGCCCGCCAAGGTGCGCTGCATTGTCGATGAATCGAAAGCCCAGCACACCGATCAAGCCGGTAAGAAAAATGCCCGCCAACAATCGGCGACGGGCCTTGATCGGAACAAGTCGGCCATGAAGCGATTCGAAAATCATCAGAAAACCCAACCAACCCATCAACCCACCTGACGCACCGACCGATGGCAGCCCCACAAATCGCAATGAGCATTCGCCCCCCAACCAGGCGGAGAACAGAAATACCAAAATCAGATGCGGCCAACCGGCGAGCACCTCAAGCCTTCTGCCAAGGTACAGCAGCGCCGCGCCATTCATCATGAAGTGAATCAGATTGCCGTGCATCAGCGGAGCGGTGAGCAAACGCCACCATTCGTGATGCGCCGGGTCCTTCAACAAACCCGCTGCCATGATCGAGTTGCCGGGCAACAACTGCGCGATGCCAACCAAGGTGATCAAACCCATGAGAAACCGCGTCGCTGGCGCTTTTTGCATTTCCAGCCATGTTTCAAACCTAAGCACCGGCACGGCCGCCGCCACATCACCGCCCGTCCAATGATCCAACTCCTTCACCCTCTTGCGAGCCTGGTACCACGGAATAAATGCGAAAACGAGCCACATCAAAAGTGCCACCCCCAGCGACATCGAAGCGAACAAGGCACGAATCGAAAATTCCAAACGCGCCACCCATTCGGCTGTAGGTGCCATCGGCCACGCCCGCATGAACAGATAAGCCGCCAACCCGGTCGCGAGAAAACTGAACCAGCGGATTTTATCACACGCATCTGCCAAATCGAGCGCCGCAAGCGCACGCCTCGAATGGAGCACCGCCGCAGTCGCACCACGCAACTCCTCCGGCAAAACCATGTGGGCCGAGGCCGGACTCCACACCAAAGCCAGCGTTGCATTTTGATCGCCGTCAATCGCCGCAATCAAATCCTCCTCGGATTCACACACATGTCTGCCACCTTTGTAATCCACCCATCCCCTACCGGGCGGCGCATGGGGAAACGCATCCTCTCGAGCCCACACCGGCTGATCGGTTGCTGGCTCGTCTGATGCCTTCACGCTGATAGAGCGTTAAGGTTGGCCAGATTTTTCTGACGATTCCGGAGCCGCGTTGGCAGGTGCGGCAGGTGCGGCAGGTGCGGCAGGTGCGGCAGGTGCGGCAGGTGCGGCAGGTGCGGCAGGCACTTCCGATGCGGGAGCAGGAGCCGCAGGCGCAACTGGAGCAGGTGCCGCGGGAATCTCTGGTGCCGCAGGCACTGGCTGCTCTTTGGCCACCTCCTTGGCTTCAACCTTGGGCACGACCATGCTGGTTTTCTTGTTCTTTTGACCGATCAATACCGCAAGCGTGAGGCTGAGGACGAAAAACAGGGAGCCCAGATAGACCGTTCCCCGCTGCAACACGTTGGTCGTGCGTGCTCCGAAAACCTGATCCGTTACACCACCTCCAAAGGCCGCGCCAAGACCTTCCTGTTTCGGGCGCTGCATCAAAATGAGCAAGGTCATCAGAAGGCAAACAATAACGAAAATCACCAACAAGAGGTTGATGCTGATGGAGAGCCAGTCGATTGCGGCGAGAGTCATGGGGCGGAAATATGGGGGGCTGCTCGGGGCTTGTAAAGCGGCGAGTTGGCACGAAATCCGGCCATTTCATCCAACTGCTCATCAACCCGCCCATACCCACCTACAGGCTCAAACCCGTTCAAAATGAGTGGCCTTCCCCTGGATTTGCCTTTAATTGTGGTAGATCACATGAAACTGAAACCATCTGCCGCATTTCCGCTCCATTTTTTCTCTTCATTGGCAACTGCTCTAATACCGGCCGCTGCCGCACCTTCGCTCACCATTTACAATCAAGGCTTCGCGGTTGTTCGCGATTCGGTGCCACTGGATCTCAAGGCGGGAATCACCGAGGCCCATTTCTCCGGCATGACCGCCAAAGCGGAAACCGATTCGGTGATCCTTCGCGACCCTGCGGGCAAGGTGAAATTTCAAATCCTCGAGCAGGCTTACCGCAACGACCCAGTTTCGTCCGGCCTCATGCTCCAACTCAACGAAGGCAAAACGATCGGTTTTGAAATCCGCGAACCCAACAAACCCGACCGCAGCGTGCAGGGGAAAATCATCCGCAGCGGCTATAATGCCGGCGGACAAACCAGTCAGCCGATCATCGAGGTGGATGGAAACCTCCGCTTTTCACTGCCCGGCGAGCCGATATTTCCCGCGCTCGGTGATGACACAATTCTCAATCCGACCCTCACATGGACGATCAATTCCGCGGAAGCCGCTAATTTCGACGCCGAGATCGCTTATGTCAGCAACGGCCTCAGCTGGCAGGCGGATTACAACATCGTCGCTGCTGAAAAGGGTGACATGATCGACATCGTCGGCTGGGTGACCTTCAAAAACCAAAGCGGCACCGGTTTCAAGCAGGCAAAGGTCAAGCTGATGGCGGGCGATGTGAACAAGCTGCAAGAGGACCCGCGAATGCTCCGGCGAAAGGCCATGACCATGGAGGACATGGAGGTGCGGTCCGAAACTGTGACGGAGAAAACATTCGATGAATTCCACCTCTACACCATCGCGCGTCCCGTCACGGTGCGCGATCAGGAAACCAAGCAGGTCGAGTTCCTTCGCGGCAATGGCGTGAAGGCGCCGAAAATTTTTGTCTATGACGGCGCGACAATGAATTACGGCGCGCGGGATTTTTATCGCGGCCAAGGCGATTACGGTGTGCCAACCAACAAGAAGGTTTGGGTGCTGCGTGAATTCAAAAACAGCAAGGAAAACAAGCTCGGCATGCCACTGCCCAAGGGACGCCTGCGCTTCTACTCACAGGACGACGACGGCTCACTCC
>JAPOLH010000064.1 GCA_029977225.1 Verrucomicrobiaceae bacterium
AAACCGCATCAACGGAAAACGGTGATCGCCTTTCTGCATTACCGGACCACTGCCAGACCGCTTTGCGGATCATCGCGCAATCAAACAAAGTGTTGAGCGGCCCAGGCAATCGATGCGTGCTTGAAGTTTGGAAGGTGCCATCGGGATCGATCAGGCGAGCGCCAACCAAACCCGCATTCGGCATACCTGCCAACGCCCCAACCATCGCACGTATCGCACCCGGCCTCAGTTCAGTATCGGGATTGAGTATCAAAAGATACTCACCGCGCGCGCCGCAGGCGCCGAGATTGCAACACCTTCCGTAACCGATATTTTCCGGACTTTGGATGAAATGTACCTCGGGAAATTTTTCTCTCACCATCGCATCCGCACCATCGAAAGATCCTCCATCAACGACGATAATTTCCACCTGGCCTGCAAATTCTTGAAGCCTCACCGACTCAAGACACTTGGCGAGTAGGTCGCAAGAATTCCAATTGATGATGACGATCGAGAGGTTCATGAAAAGTCAATGACATCACCACGACTCAGCGATGCTTGGTTCTCACATTCCAATGGCGGATTCGACAACCGAAAGAGATGCCGCATGCGCCCGATCTGCTCACTACGCAGATATTTCCGCACAGGCTCAGGCACGATTGAGGCACGACCCATGATCCAACTGCCTGCATAGCCACACCACCACGCGAGAGAGCCTGCTAGCCATGGGTAATTGCCAATCCGACTAAGGCATTTGATGAATTCAAAACATGGATGATACCCAACCGCGTAATCGCGTTGCCCCATTTGCAAGCGCCGCCTGAGAAAACCTCCTTTGGAGACATTCCGCGGCTTGAGGTGATCGACCACCAACCCTTCAAGTAGCCGCGTTTTGTAACCCGCCATCCGCGCCATGACACATGCGACACCATCCCAACCACCTTCGGGAATCGCAACCAAACCGCCTATCGCATCGAAACACTCTCTGCGGTAAAATTGCACAGCGCCAGGCACATCGCTGCGATTTCTCGGAATGCGGTCACGCGGCTCACCCGGATCAATCACCACCCCACCCGCAAGTCCAAGTGAGTCATCAAGCTCGAAGAACCGCATGGTTTTTTCATAATAATGCGCCTCAAAATCCACATCGCCGTCGAGCAAACCGAGATAACTGAATTCACGTGTCTCAAGTCGCGAGATCGCCAACATCGTGTTAGCAACCACCGCCGAAAAACATCGCTCCTTGCGCGGTGGCAATTCGATAAGCCGTATCCACGGATGCTTAGCCGCATGCCCGCTGATGATAGCGTTAGTACCATCAGTCGATCCATCACTTGCAATCACCCACTCAAGGGGCTTGATCGTCTGGCGCAGCACCGCCCCGATGGTCCTTTCAATCGTTTGCTCCTCGTTTTTGACGGGCGTCACCAACACATAATCGACTGCACCGCTCATGCGTTCTTTTCCTTGTGAATGAATTCGCGTATGCATGTGGTAAGCCGCTCTTCGGCATGGTTTGAAATCGCGCAGACTTCTGTTGCTTCATCAATGCCACAGAGCTTTTGAAACAGAATTTCTTCATCGATCGCTACATCGATACCGTCAATTCCTGAAAGCCGTTTCGCAGTATCCAGCTGATGATCATTCCTTGTCTCGCTAAGGCCTCCCCGCCTCGGCATGACAAGCACGGGCCTCATGTGTTGAAGCGCGGTGAGAATGGTACCCATGCCCGCATGACCAACTACCACATGTGCGGCACGCACATGGCATTCGAACTCCGCAGGAGCAAGCATCTCGGAAAATGAGATGAATTGCGGCTTCCACGCATGCCTTCCAATCTGCGCGAACACATCACGGCGCCCGTACTGGAATGCCCAACGATCGATCGTTTTGATCAAGCGGTCAAAGGGCGTATCGCTGCCAACCGTCACAAATATCATGAACCACGACTGTTGTTAAAAAACCGCCCCTCGAAAATCAGGACCACCGTCACCCGACAAATGCCGCCATTGCGTCAGGCATAGGTCCGCAAACCTTTGCGCTCTGCGACCGGACATGGAAAGACCTTCCGCGTTGGCCATGCTGTCGAGCCACAAGGTGCGCGCACCGATCAGCCTGCCAAAGACAACCGCAAAATAGCCAGGTGCCGCACCGGTGGTCACCACCACATCCGGCCGCAACTTCAACATCAACCACGCCACTCCAAGAGCCGACCTCAACAAGCCCCAAACACTCCAAATGTTTCCGTTCGGCACTGTCACAAAACTGCAACCTTCCACATCGGCGGCATAAGCATCTGCCACGGTGGCGTACACAACATCACTTGCGGCAAATGCTGGGCGTATCCGCATCAATTGGATCCAGTGACCACCCCCCGATGAAATCGCCAGCACTTTCGGAGCTGATTTTATTTTAGCCATACCCATCTCAACACGCCCCCCTGCTGCTCAACACCGCCGGTATTGTTTTCAAAAGAATCCTGAAATCCAGCCACAGCGACCAGTTTTCGACATAGTCCTGATCCATGCGCATCCAACGGGCGAATGAAACGTCGCTGCGTCCGCTGATCTGCCATATGCATGTAATGCCAGGCTTTACCGAAAGACGCTTGCGAAACATCCATTCGTAACGCTCAACCTCCTCACGCAGCGGCGGTCGCGGGCCCACCAAGCTCATCTCGCCGCGCAACACATTGAACAACTGCGGCAACTCGTCGAGACTCGTACGCCTCAAAAACTTGCCGATGCCGGTGATCCGAGGGTCGTTCTGGATCTTGAACGCTGGTCCGTCGAGCTCGTTCAAATGTTCGATGGATTCACGCATTTTTTCCGCCTCATTCAACATTGATCGAAATTTATACATTCGAAATGTTCGCTTGTTCAAACCCACCCGCTCCTGCGTGAAAAACACTGGGCCCTTACTGGTTGCCTTGACCCACACCGCAAGCACCAAAAACAAGGGCGACAGCACCAGCAGCAGAATCGACGAAATCACCACATCAATCACCCGCTTCATGAACAACTGGCCAATCATCCTTTCGCGAAACAGAGTGATGACAAATTCATCATCGAAATATTCGACATGCATGTCGTCGAGTACACCGGGCTCCACATTTCCAGGAACCAAGCGCATCACTACACCAAGGTCCCGCGCATACCCAGTCACACGAGCAATCTCCTCCATTTTTGAGTCCACCGGCAGACACGCGATGATCTCATCAACGCTCTCTTTTTCCAAAATCTCCCTCATGCCATCGAGCGAACCTAGTACCGGACAGTCCGCACGCATCATTGATGGCCCCGACATGCCATCGGACGCACCCTCGGATACAAATCCCACAATTCGAAATCCCAACTCCGGTCTCGCCTCAATCTTCGATGCCACCTTCGTGATGCTCGTTTACCCCAACAAAAAGGATGTTCCGGAAATTGTAGCCCGACTTTCGCGCCCCCATCACCACCGACCTCACAATCATGCGACTCGTCGACCCTGCCACACTTACCAACCCGAAAAAAACCGCTAACGAAGAGCTATCCAAATCCGCATAGGGCACCAACAAGCCAATCAGCAACAACCACAGACAGGCGACCCCGGTAGCCTTCATGAAATCACGAAGTTCCGCAGCAAAAGGCACAAAGCGATCGACTCGGTAACGCACGAAATGATCATGGATGAACACCCAGCCCGTCATCAGCACCAGCATTCCCGCAGCGCCTGTAAACCCACCATTTTGAAGACATTTCGCCAGTCCGCCAGTATCCGCGAGTAGCACCTCCGGCCAAAGTACGAGCACCAACGCGATGGCCAAAGCAAATTGGTCCGTAAGCCTAAGCGCCCGGATCAGAAACTTGTGACGCAGCCTTATCATTGGGATGCTCAAAAAAAACTCTCAATTCGCACACAGCCACGACGGCACATCGGAGTTCGCTTTGTTGAAAACACAGGAAACATCCGCCTTGCCCTTTGTGAGCTCGGAATAAGTCCAAACCAACATGTCCTTCACCGTGTTTTCCGCATCGAGAACAAGAATCACTTTGTCCATCAACGCCGCCATCGTCAGCGTGCGACCAGACTTTTCAACCGATGGCATTTCAAAAATGATGTAGTCATACGGGCTGTCTTGAAGTTCGGGTAACATGCGGCTGAACTGCACGGCGTTGATCCCACGCGCATCCGTCCCCTCCTCCGTGTCGCCACTCGCATGGAAAAGACTGCGATCGTTGTGCGCAAACGACGGACTCGCCGCCATACGCAGCGCTCGGTTGAGCGGCCATTTCGCCCCATCAGATTTCCGATCTTCATCCGGATCAAAAGTACTGAGATCCACCCACAACACCTTTGCCCCAGGTATCTCGGAAAACGACTTTGCCAAACCCGCAGCAATCGTGCTCGTGCCCGACCCGGAACACAGGCTAGTCACCGCAATGAGCTTGGGCTTGTGCGTGATCCGGTTCGCATCAAAATCAAATATAACCCGGTCGCGAATGGTTTCGGTGTATGGCAAAATGAACGAACGGGCATTGTCACCACCGGGCCCACCCGAATCCTCGGAACCATCATCATTTCCCAACAGCGGCGTGCCACTATAAGGAAGCAAACCACCGCGTGCCTGCTCGCGCAGATGGGGAATGCACGACATGAGCGGAATGCTCAGACGCCTTTCGATGTCGTCCGGACGCCTTACGCGCTTGTCGAGCAACAGCTCCATCAACAACGCAAGTCCCAAGCCCAGTGACATGCCGCCACCAGCCAAACCCATGATGATTTTGTTTTCACGCTCATCGTAGTAACGAAATGGCTCGGTCGGCTGCTGCACAATCGTGATGTTTGGCATTCTCGAGGGATCTAGCGTTTGGTCGACTTTCGCATTTTTGAGATTCGCCTCCAAATTTCGATACTCGGCGTCCTCCATCTGCCTTTGCCTCTCAAGTTCCTCGATGCGCGAACCAATCGCGTATTGCTCGCTGAACTGCGTGGAAATTTCCTTTAGGTGATTCTCAAACACCTTGATCTTCGCCGCATAGGATGCAAGTCGCGCCTGCTCGAGGGATTGGCTCCACAACGGACTATCCGAATCATCTTTGCCCCCCGCGGCCAACATCGGATACGCGGCAACCAATGCCTGGCGCTTCGATTCACATTGGCCAATCTGGCTGCGGTTCAACTCAAGCAAACGATTGCCGGGCCTAAACTTGATCCTGAGCTCGATGTCCCGCTTTCGAAGGAAATCCAACATCTCAAGATTAACTCGATACTCGGCAAGCACCGCCGGAGTGATGCCCGATGCGGGATCGGATGGGCCGGTCGGACCTGCGGCGCTACCCGAACCACCACTTGGTCGCTTTCGCAAAGATTCGATTTTTGCCTGCTGCTCCGCATATTCCGCCCGCACCTTAATGAGCTCTTCATTGGTCGATGCCCGCTGATTGGCGAGCGTGCCGGTGGCCTCACCGAGCGAGGTGATTCCGGATTCGGTGCGTAACTTGTTGAGCTTCTCCTCGGTCTGACTGAGCTTTTGTTTCACCTCTTTGGTCTGATTGGCAATGATGTCAAACGCCGCTGCCGAACGGTGAATCAACAAATGCTTCTGGAAATATGCGTCCATCAGCTTATGCAAGACTTCCTTGGTTACCGCCGAATCCCCATGCGAGTATTTGACCAACAACACATTGTTGCTCTGGCCCACCACAACCTTGAGATGGCTAAGCAGCTCGGCGGCCGCCTTCTCAATATCACGCTCACCCTCAAGACCGGGCGAAATATTCTCCACCCCGACATCACGCGCCACATCAAGCGCAAGGTCCATGCTGGTGAGAATCTCAATCTCGGTCTGAATCACCTGATCCGCCTTCGCGGCCCCTGGATTCTGCCGCGCCTCGTAAGGGTCGACCGCACCTCGTTCGAGCACGTATCTCACCAACAACTTGGCGTCGGACGCGTAGACCGGCTTGCGCGAAAAATGCAGCAGCCCGGCCAACAAGATTCCAAGTATCGTTAGCGAAATCACCATCACACGACGCCTTTTCAAGGCATGGAGAATATCGTGAATGCCAACACCCGAAGGATTCGATGATAGAGGATAGGAGTGCATGATGTTTGTTGGAATGATTAATGATAAATCGAGTCTTGTTTATATTGGTTCTCTTTGAATGACTTCGAACTCCATCGACGCGATGGCTCAATCGGTGATATCGATATGGCTTGCTGTGTGAGCCTCCGAATTTCGAAGCACGGAAAATGTTTGGCGCAGCAACATGCCAGGCGTGCGAAGCATGATCTTCACATCAAGCCACGGCGAACAGTGCCTCACATAGGCGGCATCCATCGCGTTCATTTCGACAAAGGTCGAAAGCCCGTTGCCATGCAGCTGAAATAAACCGGTCAGCCCCGGCAACACATCGAATCGGCGCCTCTGTATCGCAGTGAAATGACAAAGCTCGGATCGAAGGCTTGGCCTGGGACCGACCCAACTCATGTCGCCCAACAGGATGTTGATGATCTGTGGCAGTTCATCCAGACCGGAGGCTCTCAACAAACGCCCACCGGGGATCAGACGTGGATCGCTTAGCAGATCGAGTTTCATCAGCGGCGACCCCGTGCGCACCAGATCATCGAAATATCCTTGCTCGGGACCATCGATCGCATCGGCCTTCAGCGTGCGAAACCTGTACATCGGAAAACAGCGGCGATGACGACCAATCCTCTCCTGACGCACAAACACCGGCCCACTCGACACCACGCCGATCCACAAAGCCACCAATGCCATGCACGGCAAAGCGAGCGGCAAGACCAACATCAGGAAAACCGCATCGAGCACATGCTTCCAGATCGGTATCCGGCAGCCCTCGTCGGCAGCTCCATGGTCACTCTCGGCAATTTCGCCAAAATTTCTCATCGCATCCAGATCGCGACGATAAAACGGACCCATGTGCATGCTTGTGGACTGGAAAACGGCATTCATCGAAGTGTTATTTCTGTGTGTGTTTGGAATGGAAACGGAGAGGTATAACGCATCGGTCGCAAACCCTCCGCTTCGGTTAAGTCCGAGCCGGAAACGCTGCCGCCCTTGGTCGATCAACGCGTTTCCACGTCAAAACCTGTCCATGATGTTTTTGGGGGAGAAGAGAACCCACCCGCTCGACGACCACCGGTTTCCGTCCGCCTCATGAACCGTCGCGAGCCAGCCAACCGCTGTACGTCACGACGGACATGCCGCAACGAATTCAGGGGCTGTGAACGGGTAAGAATTTCATCGGATGTGATGCATTCGGATCGCGGATGCAACGAAACAGACGATGACAGAAAGATCCCAAACCCACATAACGCGATGGCGTGCGGAATACCGCTGATCTACGCAATTGCCAAAAAATTAAGCCGTAAAAAAACATCACTCGCCTCACACACCTCACTCATCTGTCAAACCATGAGTTTCAATTTTAAATGTTAAAATGAACATTTAAAATTGACTGTCGAATTTTGCCACGCAAAGCTCTCGGCCTTGGATCATCCGCTGACAGCGCTTTTCGTCGACTGCGACTCGTTTTTCGCATCGGTCGAACAACATTTGGATCCCGCCCTGCGCGGGCGCCCGGTTGGCGTCGCCCCCGTGATGGCAGAGTCGTCGTGCTGCATCGCGGCATCCTACGAAGCCAAGGCCTACGGAGTGAAAACCGGCACACGGATCAGTGATGCACGCGTACTCTGTCCCGGCATCACGATCGTCGAGTCCAAACCAAAGGAGTACATTGCGATCCACCACCGCATCGTCGAAGCAGTTGAAGACTGCATTCATGTCGAACAGGTCCTGAGCATCGACGAAATGTGGGCATGGCTGCCCTTCAATCTGCGCGAACCTTCCACCGTTGCGAAGATCGGCAGAAAAATCAAAGACACCGTCGCAAAAGAAGTTTCACCTTTCATCAAAGTGAGCATCGGCGCCGCACCCAACAAGTACCTCGCCAAAATGGCTTCAAAGATGCGCAAGCCCGACGGTCTTTTTCTCATCGAGAGCAAGGACCTGCCGGAGGTGCTATACGAACTGAAGCTCCGTGACCTCACCGGCATCGCTCGCCGCACCGAGGCCCGCTTGCATGCGGCCGGCATTCACACGATCGAAGCACTATGCCAGGCACCGAAAAACCTGCTGCACGGCGTGTGGGGTGGCGTGCTTGGCGACCGCCTCTGGCACCTGTTGCGCGGTGATGAAATCCCCGAACTCGTATCCGCACGCAAATCCATCGGCCACTCGCATGTGCTACCCCCCGAGCATCGACACCCGGACAAGGCATGGCCGATCCTCTGCAAGCTGCTGCACAAGGCTTGCGAAAGGCTGCGCTCACACGGTCTGCTCTGCGGTGCTCTCACCATGCAACTTTCCTATCTCCGCGGCCCAGCATGGGCGCCCGAAATCCGCATGCCAGAGACCGACTCAACTCTGCGCCTGATGCATCTGCTCGATCGCCTCTGGCGCGAACGACCCGAACCACGCGAGAAGATTCTCCAGGTCGGCGTCGTACTCACCCGCCTCATCGCACACGAGTCGCACACACCCGAGCTATTTCAAAGCTTCGTCGCTGAATCAATGGAACAGCCCAAGGCAAGATTGAGACATACGATGCGCCGAATATCCCCGCCGAGGCGTCGTTTCTTGAGATGCTCGACATCGTCAACGAGGGCTTGATCAAAAAACACGAGGAGCCGATCCACTTCGATCACGATTGCCGCGAAGGCATCTGCGGATCCTGCTCGCTCACGATCAACGGTATTCCGCACGGCAAGGAGCGCGGTGTGACCACCTGCCAACTTCACATGCGGAAATTTTCCGACGGCGACACGATCTGGATCGAGCCGTTTCGCGCCAATCCATTTCCGGTCGTTCGCGACTTGATGGTCGACCGCAGCGCCTTTGACCGCATCATCGCCGCAGGTGGTTATGTGGATGTGCGCACCGGTTCGGCGGTCGACGCGAATGCGACCTTGATTCCCAAGCCTGATGCGGATGCTGCCTTCGATGCTGCTGCCTGCATTGGCTGTGGTGCCTGCGTGGCATCGTGCAAAAATGCCTCGGCGATGCTGTTTGTCGGCGCCAAGGTTTCGCACCTCGGTCATCTGCCGCAGGGCCAGCCCGAGCGCGACAAGCGCGTGCTCGCGATGGTGCGCCAAATGGACTCCGAAGGCTTCGGCAACTGCACCAACCAATACGAGTGCGAAGCTGCCTGCCCGAAGGAAATCAGCGTCGAGCACATCGCCCGACTCAACCGCGACTTCGCCGCCGCCGTGGCCCGCGAGCAGTTGGTTTGATTTGGGTTAAATGCTGAAAAGCTGAAAAGCTGAAAGTGAAGAAGAGAATGAAGAAGCTGCTTCTTCAAAATCTGCCAGCTGAACACTGACCACTTGAAACTTATTTCTCTTACCCTTGCCCCGCAAGACCGGCTTCGTAGAGGCGGGCATAGGTGCCGTTGCGCTTGATGAGTTCCTCGTGGGTGCCGAGTTCGGCGACTCGGCCTTTTTCGAGCACGCAGATGCGATCGGCCTGACGCACGGTGGAGAGGCGATGGGCGATGACGAAGCAGGTGCGGTCGGCCCTGAGGTTTTCGAGCGCATCTTGGACGAGGCGTTCGGTGCGGTTGTCGAGGGCCGAGGTTGCTTCGTCGAGCAGCAGGATGGGCGGGTTTTTGAGGAGGGCGCGCGCGATGGAGAGCCGTTGTTTTTCGCCGCCGGAAAATCTTGCGCCGCGTTCGCCGGCGATGGCGTCGAGCCCGAGCGGATTGGATCTCACGAAGCTCGCTGCGTTGGCTGCTTCGAGGGCGGCCCAGAGTTCATCGTCGCTGGCATCGTGTTTTGCCAGCAGGAGGTTTTCGCGCACGGTGGTGTTGAAGAGGAAACTTTCTTGCGTCACATAACCGAGTTGGTCGCGCAGCCATTCCTTGGAAATTTCCTGCAGCGGTATGCCGTCGATGAGGATGCGGCCGCTGCT
>JAPOLH010000065.1 GCA_029977225.1 Verrucomicrobiaceae bacterium
TCTCTCGCCAAGGAACGCCTCCACATCGGCGGATCGGACCGTTTCTTCGATTACTTCCAAATCCCAGGTACCGCGGTTCCTTTTCCACCAAAATAAAAATGGGATGATACACAGCTACCACCATCCACATCAATAAAGGCGAAGGCCGCTGAACCCTTTTAGAATTCAACGGCCTTCATTGGTTGCGGGAGTAGGATTTGAACCTACGACCTTCAGGTTATGAGCCTGACGAGCTACCTGGCTGCTCCATCCCGCGATTGGAACCATGCACCTTGCGGTGCGGGTTGGATTCATAGGCTTGGGCGGGTCTTTGCGCAAGGGAAAACTTTGGCGAATCCGGCAAACGATATCTTTAAAACATTTTACACTCAAAAAGCGGACTTTCATCCGACAGGTGATTTGCAAAAGATCAACTCGTGACGAGTGCTTGCCATGATCTGATGCCCCTTGCCGACGCCGAATGGCGGGCGCTCGCATCGGCGCATTTGGATCGGGCAAAAGTGCACACTGGTCCTGCCAGAGAACGGCGTGACCGGGGCTTGCCACATCCGATCGCCGATTTCCTTTTCGAGTATTACCCCTACCCATTTGCATTTCTCGAGCAATGGCATCCGGGCCACGGCGCAGCCATCGATTGGACGGCTGAAGCGGCGCAGGACCCCTCATGGCGCCATTTTTCAGGGCGCTGCTATCGAGAGGATAAAGGGGTGCTGTTTGCGGATCCGGCGCTGATGCCGGAGAAGGAAAAGCAACGGCTTGAATGGATCTGCAGCCTGCTTGAGGCAACGCGCGATCGTGCGCCGAATTTCGCCTGCCATGGCCTGCACGAGTGGGCGATGGTTTATGGCGGTCGCAGCGTGCGGCATGAAAAAATCCTGCCCTTCCGACTCCCCCAGCAGGAAATTGATGCGCTTGTTTCGAGTCGTCCAATCTGTTGTTCGCACCACGATGCCTTTCGATTTTTCGCGAACGAGGCACGTGGCTTCAATCGTATCCAGCCGAGTCTTGCGACACGCCACGACCACGAACAGCCCGGCTGTTTGCATGCCAACATGGATCTCTACAAATGGGCCGCCAAAGCGATGCCGTGGTGCGGATCCGCCTTGCTAATCGAGTGCTTTGAGCTTGCCGTGCGCATTCGCGATCTCGACATGCGAGCCAGTCCTTACGACCTCACCGCGTGGGGCCGCGATGCCGTTTGCCTTGAGACGCCAGAGGGCCGCAAGGCTTATGAAACCGAACAGCGTGCATTGGCTGCGGAGGCGCGACCGCTGCGCGAGCAATTGATTGGGTGCATCCGGCAAACACTGTCTGCGTGCTGAACAATATATGGAAAATGTTGTAGAAGCGGCAGGCTCATTGGCTGCTTTTGCATATGGAGCCAGACGCACATTGGGCGGACTGGGAAAGAATGCACCAGCAACAACGAAGAAAAAGCCACTTATCGGCGACCACCTCTCACATACCCTGCCAGCCGAGCTTTTGGCGCAAAGCTTCGTAAAAAGACCATCCCTCGAGTCGCAGGAGATGAAACGAACGTGATGCTTTGCGCACCTCTATGCGGTCACCAGGCTCAACATGCACACTGTCACGACCGTCGACGGTGAAAAGCATCGGGCCACATTCGGCATCCTCAGAAGAGAGTTCGATCACCGACGTATCTGAAATCACAAGCGCTCTTTGACTAAGGCTGTGAGGGCAGATTGGCGTGATCAGAAACACGCCAGCCTCGGGTGCGATCAAGGGCCCACCTGCAGATAGCGAATAAGCAGTCGATCCGGTAGGAGTCGCAATGATCAAGCCGTCTGCACGGTAATCATTGAGCATCTCGCCATTCACACGGGCACGCAAAGAAACGAGTCTGCCGGTATCCCCCCTTGCAAGGGTTACTTCATTGAGCGCGATAAATTTCTTTGGTGCTTTTCCTGCTCGGTGCCACGTTGCATCCAGTAAGGTGCGAACACTCGTGGAAAAACAGCCGCGTGCAATCGCATCGACAAATTGAGCCAGTTCTTCATGGCGGCAGCTGGTGAGAAATCCAAGCGTGCCAACATGAATGCCTGCGACGGGTTTTTCAAATTCTCCAAGCAACGATACGGCGTGAAGCATCGTTCCATCACCGCCAATCACCACCGCCAGGTCCACCTCTTGCGCAAACGCACCAGCCGGAATGCCATTTGCCTCATTTGCAAGTGCCGCTGTCGACTCCTCAAGCCGCACGGTGATGCCATGCGCCTCAAGCGCACGGCGAAGATCCACAAGCGCAGGCAGCGAGCCTTGCTTGTGAGGATTGGCAATGATTCCGACAATCACGGGCGCTATAGCCATAAACGCGAATCATCGTGCTGGCAAGCCCTCTGGCGGCGACGGATCAGCGATTCGCAGCATCGGCTTCAATCCATGCCCACAGCGAGTCAAGTCCGGAGCTGACCTCGGCCTTCGAGGCCTCGAGGTCGGGGCTGGGTGCAGCTTTTCCAAAGAGATAGAATTTGATCTTCGGCTCGGTGCCGGATGGGCGGACAGCAAAAGAGCGGCCATCTTCGAGATCGATGAAAAGCATCTTTTCTTTCGGAATGAGGTCACCTTCCTGATCGTACAGGTCCTGGCGTGAAAAATCGCGAGTTCGAAGGACTGGCGAACCATCGACGATACGGGGAGGGTTGTTCGCGTAGGAATCGGCGAGTGCCTGAATTTTTGCAGCACCATCGGCACCTTCCATCACCACCGACTTGCCGGTCTCGAGGTGATAGCCGTACTCGCGGTAAATGTCGTCGAGTAAATCAGGCACCGTTCGACCAATTGATTTTGCGTAAGCGGCAACCTCTGCAAACATCAGCGTCGCACCATTCGCATCCTTATCGCGCACCGAATCCGATCCAAGGTAGCCGTAGCTTTCCTCACCGCCGAACACAAAGAAGCGCGAGTACTCGAGACGCAGCAGGCGTGTTTGTTCTTCGCTAAGTGAACGGTAATCGCCTTTTTTATCTACCGGAATTGCATCCTCATACTTGCGAAGCTTTGATGCAATGTACTTGAAGCCGGTGAGCGTATCGACAATCCCAACACCAAAACCGTCGGCGATCGCGCGTTGGAGCTCGGTCGTGACAAAGGTTTTCACCAACACCGCGCGACTGCGGTTCGACTGCGTCAGCCAGCCGAGCTCAAAACAGGTCTTGAGACGATACCATGCCATCAGAGAACCGATCTGATTGCCGGT
Organism: Verrucomicrobiaceae bacterium; assembly: GCA_029977225.1. Classification (GTDB taxonomy): domain Bacteria; phylum Verrucomicrobiota; class Verrucomicrobiia; order Verrucomicrobiales; family Akkermansiaceae; genus Luteolibacter. The sequence continues at coordinate 3,218 of JAPOLH010000065.1, forward strand.
AAGCAGTTGCATTTCTCCTTTCGCATTGCGGACCACCACCCCCATGCGGTCGGCATCAGGGTCGGTGCCGATGACAATTTCGGCACCTGTTTCAACCGCGAGATCAACGCCCATCTTGAGTGCTGGCGCGTTTTCAGGATTCGGCGATTCGACAGTAGGAAAACGACCATCCTGCACATCCTGTTCAGGTACGGTGAGTACCTCAAAACCAAGGCTTCGAAGCATCGGCACATTGATGTGACCACCGGTGCCATGAAGGTTAGTAAAGACGACTTTGGTCGAGACGCCCTCGAGAAGTGAGGACTTCAAAAGCAGCGATTTGAGCCGTCCAACATAGCGAGCGTCCATGTCGGCACCGAGCACGATGATCTTGCCGCGATCATTTTCAGGTAGTGGCTCATAACGTTCACTGGTGACAGCATTAACCTCAGAAATGATGGCCGATGCATGAGGGTCGACGATTTGCGCACCATCATTGAAGTAAGCCTTAAAGCCATTGTCGTGCGGCGGGTTGTGGCTCGCCGTCAGTACAACACCGGCATCGGCCCGAAGTTCGCGCACGGTGAAGGAGAGTTGCGGCGTCGAGCGTGGACCTTCGAAGAGGTAAGCGTCGCAGCCGTGCTCGGATGCGACTTTTGCGCAGAACTCGGCAAAATCGCGCGAGAAATGCCGCGTATCGTGAGCAAACACAATAGCAGGTTTGCGACCAGCAGGTGCAGCCTTTTTGGCGTAGGCCACAAGACCGCGTACCGCACGGCCTACATTGTAAAAATTCATCGTCGCGGTTCCGACGCATGGGTGCTCGGGACGACCATTGGGACCGCCGGCACCTTGCTCGGAACTTGCGATCACACGACCGATCGTGCGTCCACGCAGACCGCCGGTACCGAAGGCGAGGGTTTTGTAAAAGCGATCATTGAGCTCTCCCCATTCGCCATCGGCCGCCAGCTCGCCGATCACTCGCGCAGCAAGATCCGAGGATGACCCTTGGACGAGTGCTTCGATGTTGGTTTTGGCCGATGCCAGCAATTTGCCTTCGGCGAAAGCAGCGTTGAGGGTCGCTTCGAGGTTGCTCATGTCGCAACAGATCATAAGACAAACCCACGGCATGGCAATGCCGCCCGTGCGTGAAATTTCAATCCGGCGCGGCGATTAAATCCGGTCGAGCAGAACATCCTCGCCCAGCATCACCAGATCGACCGAGCCCTTGAGCGTCTTGTCGAGGAATGGCGTGTTTTGCGATTTCGACTTCATGAACTCGCGGGTAAAGGTCGTTTCACCCGAGGTGTTGAAAAGCAACAGATCGGCGGCGGATCCCTCTTTGATTGCGGGCACCGGCAATCCCATCATTCGGCGTGGTTCTGCAGCGAAGCGTTTCACTATCAAATCCCAGCCAAACGCACCTGTCGCAACAAAGTAGTGGTAGAGTGAAACCAGAGCCGAATCGAGACCAGTGATGCCATTCGGGGCGCTGACAAAGTCCAGTGACTTTTCGAATGGTGTGTGCGGCGCATGATCGGTGGCGATCAGATCGAAGGTGCCGTCGATCAATCCCTCGAGCAATGCCGCGTTGTCCGCCTTGGTGCGCAGCGGTGGATTCATCTTGTAGTGGGTATCGTAGTCACCGATGTCGTCCTCACAGAAAATCAAGTGATGCGGCGCTACCTCTGCGGTGACCTTCACATCGCCCCGTTGCTTCCACCAGCGGATTGTTTCCATGCCGATCTTGCTGGAGACATGCTGGATGTGAATGTGAGCACCGGTCGCATGAGCGAGGCGAATGTCACGATCGATGATGATTTCTTCGGCACATGCCGGCGAACCTTGGATGCCAAGGCGGTAGCTCATCGCTCCTTCGTTGAGTGCGCGTGGTCCGGCAAGCTCCGGCACTTCGCAGTGACTCGCAAAAAACATGCCCATTTCCCCCGCATACTGCATCGCGCGGAACAACACCGCCGCATCGGCCGTCGTGTCTCCATCGTCGGTGAGCATCTTCACTCCCAGCGCACGCATGCCGTCGATGCCAGCAAGTTCCTTGCCCTTGCGTCCCATCGTGACACAGCCAGAGGTGTAAACCGGAATTCGCGAATTTTTTGCAGCGGTGGCAAGGACCTGACCAACTACCGTCGCAGAATCAATCGCAGGCACGGTGTTGGGCATCATCACCACACCGGTGATTCCACCGTTGATGGCCGCCTCGGAACCTGTCGCGATGTTTTCCTTTGCCTCGAATCCCGGCTCGCGAAAGTGCACATGCGCATCAAACATCCCGGGCATCAAAATCCTCTCCTTGGCATCGATCACTCGGCAGCCTTCGGACGCCTTGATCCCCATCCCGATTTTCCGAATTATACCATCCTCGATCAAAACATCACCAGCCAACAACTTCGGATTGTCTTCCGTGGCGATGCGGGCGTTTTGGATAAGGAGATTCATGGTTCGTTGCACGAAGTTGATGGGGCGGTGATCATGACTCGGATCCAGCATCGGGCTTGAGCCAGTAAAGGACTGCCATGCGGACCGCGATGCCGTTTTCGACCTGGTCGTTGATGAGGCTGCGTTCGTAGTCCATCACCGCGTCGCACAGCTCCACGCCGCGATTCACAGGGCCGGGGTGCATGAGGTAGAGCCCGCGTTGGCGGATCTCCGCAAGGCGTGCATCGGTGATGCCGTAGAGGCGGTGGTACTCGCGCAGACTCGGAAAAAACTGGGCCTCTTGGCGCTCCATTTGTACCCGCAAAAGGTAGATCACATCCGGCGACCAAGCCATCGCCTCTTGATAACTCGTAAAGCGGCGGATGCCCTCAGGTCCTTTTTGCGGAACCAGCGAACCAGGGCCGAGGTAGGCGACGTCGACGCCAATCTTCTTGAGGATTGTGCTCGTCGATCGTGCGACCCGCGAGTGCAGGATGTCACCGATGATCAGAACTTTTTTGCCGACCGGGTCGGGAAATTTTTCCTTGATGGTGAAGGCGTCGAGCAGTGCTTGCGTCGGATGCGCATGGGCGCCGTCACCGGCATTGATCACGGAGGCTCGAGTCTGTTTCGCGATCATGCCAGGCAGACCCGAGCGAGCGTGGCGCACAATGATGAAGTCAGTGCGCATTGCTTGCAGCGTTTCAACCGTTTCACGCACCGACTCACCCTTGGTGATCGATGAGTGCGCGACATCGAAGTTGGTGACGTCCGCTGAGAGGCGTTTGGCGGCGACCTCGAAGGAGGAATGAGTTCGTGTGCTTGGCTCGTAGAAGAGCATCAAGACCGACTTGCCTTTGAGCGCCGGAACTTTTTTGACCGATCGAGTGAAGAGCTCTTTGAACGGAACAGACTGGTCAAGAAGATGGTCAATTTCTTCGCGACTGAGTGATGATATATCGAGCAGGTCCTTACGCGGCATGCTGGAGCTGGGGAAAGTAGTGGAGGATGCCAAAGGCGATTGCGAGAAAACAAATCGCAAAAATGAATCCTGCATGGTGCCGAGAAATCGGCTTCCGCAGCAGGATAATCAGGGCGATCAGCAGTGAAACCCCAACAAAGGGAGCTGTCACGATGATTGGTTGGTGGTAAAAGTAAGCAATGATGGCACCTGTCAGGACCGGAATATATCCAATGGCAACCAGAAACGGATGAGCCTTCTGCAAACGCGGGTTGTAAACCGACTCGACTTGGGCAAAGGCCATTTGGCGCCTCAGGCGCTCAATCTCCGCGGGTGTGTGTTTGTGGCTAGGAATCTTGGATTCTCCTGTCTCAGCGACTTGCGCGTTCACGGCAACCGCAGGCACGGCTTCTTTGGTCGTAGTAAATGCTACAGCGGTCGTCGGCTGCGCGGCGAAAGTTTCTGGGGCTAGCTTTATCTCTGGCTCAAGCAGTGATGGGGTCTCAACATGTGTTGACTGATCAGGTTGAGTCGGTGACTCGGGGGCTGACGCCACAGCTGAAATCTCAGGGAGGGCGAAACTGTTTGCCATTTTGGGAGAATCTTCGAGCACCTGAAGCTTTGTCAAAAATGGCTGAGGCTGACTGACCGCAGGCGGCGCGGTGTTAGCTTCATGATTGACCACCGGCACGAAGGAAAAGTCATCGATGAATGAATCTCCCGGCTTGAGGTCGAAGGCATCGGCTGCCAAAGCAGGCAGCGATTCGGGCGCAGGGTCTTTTTCAACTCTTGGAACAGAAACAGGAATGCCCAAGGAATCGCGTAGCTGTGCGATCTCTTCGGCGGATTTCTTGCGCTGTGGCAACAAGCTCATTGCATATCCTTTTGAATGACGATGACCTGATCAATCCTGTCAGTTTCTTCAAGAGAAACCCTTACATGATCAAGGCGGCGGGTGTCGAGGGTGATGCCGACATAATCGGCGGAAATTGGCATTTCACGATGACCGCGATCGACCAGCACCGCCAATTCAATCCGAGCCGGGCGACCGTAATCCGACAGTGCATCGAGCGCGGCGCGGATGGTTCGACCAGTGAAAAGGACATCATCGACAAGGATGATGTGCGCATCCTCGACGGAAAACGGAATGTCGCTTTCCTGAAGCGCAGGGTTTTCTCGCAGGTGTTCGAAATCGTCGCGATATAGCGATATGTCGATAACGCCGAAGGCAATCTCGCGATCATCCTCGGCCAGCAGATCGATCAGGCGTTTGGCAACTTCATCTCCACGGCTGCGGATCCCTACCAACGCGATCGGTTGTCCCGCGGTCTTGTCACGGATCGCCGCTGCGAGACGGCCGACTGCGGCCTCGATTTCGTTGGCGCTGAGGATTTGCTCGCTCATGAGTTTTCGCTGCCGAAATGGAGAATGCCGACATCACGCCGGCGTTGCAAGCCATCGAATCGAATTCCGTCGGCGGCCAGATGGGCGGATTTCACCGCATCTTCCCTAGTTCCGGCCCCGCAGACCACTGCCAGCACGCGACCACCGGCGGTTTCCCATTGGCCATGAGCATTGAGGCGTGTACCAGCGTGATACACCCGACAATCGCCAGAAATATCGAGACCATCGATGCGATCGCCAGATCGCGAGGTCTCGGGGTAGCCCGCCGAGGCTAGCACGACGCACACACTCCAGCCTTCATCGAAGGACAATAGATCACTGCGAAGGTGCCCCAGGGCACCGGCGTGACAAAAAGCGGCCAAATCCCCCTTTACCAACGGCATCACTGCCTGACATTCCGGGTCACCAAAGCGGCAGTTGTATTCGATCACCTGCGGGCCGCTTGGCGTGAGCATGAGACCGAAGTAGAGAAATCCGCGATAGGGCAATCCTTCGCTACGCAGCCCGTCGACGGTAGGCCGCACGATCTCGCGTTCGATCTGCTGCATCAACTCAGTCGACACAAGCTGACGGCTCGCCACCGCGCCCATGCCCCCGGTGTTGGGACCGTGGTCACCATCCTGGGCGCGCTTGTAATCGCGAGCAGGTGTGAAAATCAGGTAGTTATCGTCAACAATGGCCGCAAACACCGAGACCTCAGGACCTGTGAGGCATTGCTCGACCAAAACGCGACCCGGACCGAAGCGTTGTTGCGTGAAGACTTCATCGAGAAACTCCATTGCCTCTTTTTTGCCGGCACAAACCGCAACACCTTTGCCCGCAGCTAAGCCATCGAACTTGAGTACGGTCGGGTATTCCCCCGCGATCGCAGCAACGGCCTCATCAAGCGTCGCCGTGGCAGTTGCCCGTGCGGTAGGAATCTTGTGACGAACAAGAAATTCTTTGGCAAATTCCTTACTCGCCTCGAGTTGCGCCGATTCCTTTGGCGGCCCCCAACACGCAATGCCTTCCTTCGCGCAGAGGTTCGCTAGGCCCTCCCCTTTCACGAGATAACTCTCCTCACCAGCCACGCATAGATCGATACCATTCAACTTCATCCAGGCGATCAATGATTCAAGCCCATCCGCCGCGACCGGCTTGGCCAGCGTCGCAATCGCATCACTGCCGGGAAAACAATATAGTTCATGATCACCCGGCGATTCCGACAATGCCCTCACCAACGCGTGTTCGCGCCCACCCTTGCCAACAACGAGAATTTTCATCCGCGCGATTTCTCGCCGAATTTGTGCCGTGACTCAATACCGAAAGACAACCTGTGCGCCACCAGCTGAGAAAAAACCTTAATATCCAGCATTTTTACGATGCTGTGCCACTAAGCTCGAATTCAAACACCACTCTCGCTTGTTCACCCTTGAGTGATGGCAGCTCCCTGCGCGAGCACCTGGCAGCCACCAATTCACCCAATGCCGCCTGCTCCATCTGTATCACGCGGGGGTAGTTGGCAAAAACGGCCCGCAAGGGATTGTGGTATTCAACGATTCTAACAAAGCAAGCCGACACCTCATCAATGCGCCAGATGCACCCCTCGGCCTCGCGTAGGGCAAGTAAAGCGGCAACCCTTTTCTCAAGCGTTGGAAGCTTCTGAAGAAGATCTGCCTGTTTGGATTTGAATCCTTGAAAGTATTGATAAAGCAACCGCTCGGGCGCACTTTCACCATGCATCTGCTTGATCAACTCCAGCAGTTCACAGGTAAATGCTGGGCCAGCCATGGGTCTCCACCGCCTGTTGCGCAACA
>JAPOLH010000066.1 GCA_029977225.1 Verrucomicrobiaceae bacterium
TTTCACCCCGTGGATGATGATCAGAAAGCGGTGATGGACCCGAGATGGTTTTTTGCCGTGATTTGGGTGGTGTTTTTTTTGCAGGGCATGGGGATGGGATTGTGGACCCCAGCACTGACCAACATTTTGGGCTCTATGGGATTGCGCGATTGGGTGCCATGGGCGTTTGTGGTAACACCTGTTTGCGCATTGGTGTCGCCGTTGATAGGTGGGGCTTTGGCCGACCAGCGGATCCCGGCGAATCGCCTGTTTGTGTGGTCGAGTGTGATTGGTGCGATTGGGTTGTTTGTGGCGTTTCGAGTATTGGAGGCCGGGTGGCATCCGCTCTGGTTTTTGGTTTTTTTGGGAGTGTCTTCTTTGGCAGGTGGTCCGTCTTGGGGGTTGTTGGCGATGGTATCGATGACCCATTTGCAGCATGGTGAGCGTTCGTTTCCCTTGGTGCGTGTGGGTGCAACATTCGGATGGATTGCTGGAGGTTTGATAACGAGCCACTTGTTGCTTGCGGACACCAGTGTGCTTGCAGGATATGCATCGGCAGGGGTGCGTTTCGCGATGGCGGGTGCGGCGTTGCTGTTGCCTTTGACGCTGCCTTTGGGCAGGGCCTCATCATGGAAAAGCCGACTGGGTTTGGATGCCTTCGTATTGATGAAACAGCGGGATCACTTCGTGTTTTTTGTAGTGACCGCGCTTTATTCGATTCCGGTTACGGCGATTTACATGATTGCGCCCGAGTTTTTGAGGGTGCTGGGTGATCCAAGGCCAACCGGCACCATGACGATTGCCCAGGTGCTGGAAGTTGTGAGTTTGATTGCCTTGGGGGCGATGATGACGCGCTTGCGCGTGAAGACCTTGTTGATGTGTTCTTTGGGTCTTTCGGTGTTGCGATTTGCCATGAGCGCTACGGCAGGTTGGACAGGTTTTATCGGCTGGCATTTGGGCGGTATTGCCCTGCATGGACTTTGTTACACACTGTATTTCATCACCGCGCAGATTTTTCTCGATCGGCGGGTGGACCCCGGCATGAGAGGTCAGGCGCAAGGATTGCTTGCAATGGTATCGAGTGGAATCGGGCCTTTGTTGGGTGCCTTGGTTTGCGGGTGGTTGCGGGAATATCTCGTGGCCGATAAAGCCTACGGATGGGGAGCGTTTTGGATGACACTCAGCGCGATGGCGGCGCTTTGCTTTGCTTTGTTTGGTTTGTTCTACCGCGGCAGGGACAAGGATGTGGCCTAGGCGCGATAAGAATTTCCAAGGCGCTGCGCAGCCCATGCGGCGAGAAATGTAAGCACAAGCAAGAGTGTGCTGAGTGCGTTGATCACCGGGAATTCGCGGCTTTTTTTGATCATGCTGTAGATCACCACCGGAAGTGTGTCGGCGCCTGGGCCTTTCACGAAAAATGTAATCACGAAGTCGTCGATCGAGAGCGTGAAGGCGAGAAGACCACCCGCGAGGATACCGGGAGCGAGGATCGGAAGTGTCACGCGTAGCATTGCGGTCAATCGTGAAGCACCGAGATCGCGGGCTGCTTCGACGAGTTGGAAGTCGAAGTCCTGGAGTCGCGATTGCACGACAAGGGCGACATAGCTGATGCAAAATGTGACATGCGCGATGGTCACGGTGAGCATGCCGAGCGATTGGTTGATCGATACGAATAACAGCAGCAAGCCCATGCCCATGAGGATCTCGGGCAGCACCAGCGGGATGGTGACCAGTGTGCGGTGCAGGATTTGAATTTTCGATTGATGTCTGTGCAGGGCGAATGCGGCGAGCGTGCCGAGGATCATCGAGGCCATGCTCGCGATGCAGGCGACGCGCAGCGAGTTGCCGAGGGCGGACCAGAGGTCGCTGCGTTCGAGCAGGCGTTCGTACCATTTGAGGCTGAAGCCCTGCCATGTCGTGCCGAAGCGCGAGGCATTGAACGAGTTGAGAATCAGCACGCCGATGGGCAGATAGAAAAACACCATGACGAAGATGGTGGTGATCTGTGGCAAGCGGCTGGGTTTCATCGGGTGCGAATAAATTTCCGATCAGGCTGAGTGATTGGTGTTTCGGCGGCGGATGAGCATCGGTGCAAGGACGGCGACCGAGAGGATGGCGGCGAGTGCGGAGGCCGAGGGCAGGTTGCGATCGGAGAAATTTCTTTGGGCAATTTTGTTGCCGATCATTTGTCCGTTTGATCCGCCGACGAGATCGGGCACGACATAGGAACCGAGCATCGGAATGAAGACGATGACCAGTGCCGTGCGGATGCCGGTGGCGATGCCGGGAATGAAAATCGAAAACACCGAGCGCAGTGCGCCGGCGCCTAGGTCACGTGCGGCTTCGAGCAGGCGGAAATCGAATTTCTCCGCGGCGGCGTAAAGTGGCAGGATGGCGAAGGGCAGGTAGGTGTAAACGCTCACGAGGATCACTGCGCCGGAGTTGAAGAGCAGCGGCTGGTTGGGTTCGAGTAGGTGGATCGCACGGAGAAATCGGGCAAGGGCACCTTCCGAGTGGAGGATTTGGTTCCATGCGAAAACTCGGATCAGGAAATTCGTCCAGAACGGTACGATCACGAGCAAGAGCAGGGTGGGGCGTATTGATTCGCGGGCGCGGGCGATGAACCACGCGACGGGAATTGCAAGTGCGAGGCAGATCGCGGCAGTGACGGCGCTGATCCACAGTGTGCGCCAGAGCAGGACCCGGATGTGGGGCTCGGCAAGGATGCGGAATTGCCCAAGTGTCCATTCATCGGCTATGCCGCCGGATGGTGCGGTGGCGCGAAAGGCGATGATGAGAATGAGCGCCGCGGGAACGAGAACGAACAACGTTAGCCAGGCAAGGCTGGGCAGCGAGAGGAGGAGTTCCTTGCGCAGTTGCTTCATGCTCGTGACCGATCATTTGCCGGACCATCCGCCGCCCAGGGATTTCGCGAGCACGGCGAAAGTGATGCGTTGGCGTGCATCGGTCTGGCTGAGGAGGAGCCTTGCCTGCAGCACGGTGCGATCGGCATCGACCACTTCGAGGTAATTGGTGAGGCCTTTGTCGAAGCGCTCTTGTGCGAGTTTTTTGGTGGTCTCGGCGCTTGCGAGTGCTTGCTCGAGTGCTTGGCGCGAGTTGGCGAGCGTTTTCAAATCCAGCAGCGAGTCTTCGACTTCGCGCAGTGCGACGATGAGCGAGTTGCGGTAGTTGGCGAGGGCTTCATCGCGACTGCTGACCGCCGCATCAAAGTTGGCGCGGTTGGATCCGGCATTGAACACTGGTGCGGCGATGCCGGCGCCGATCGAGAGCACGCGGTTTTGCCAATCGAGGAAACGGTTTGCATCGAGTGACTCGAATCCTGCTGAGGCGTTTATGGTGAAGTTGGGATAAAAGTTTGCCTGAGCGACGCCGATCGCGGCATTGGCGCTGCGTAGCGATTGTTCGGCGGCGCGGACATCGGGTCGGCGGTTGAGCACTTTGGCCGGTGAGTCGGCCTGGATCGACGGGATTGGTGGCAATTTGCTGTCGCGAGCAATGGAAAACGACGAGGGACTATGGCCGCAAAGAACAGCGAGCGCGTTTTCGGTTGAGCCGCGTTGGCGTTGGATATCGGTGAGGTCGTTGCGGGCGAGCTCAACTTCGGTGCGTGCGCGGCTCGAGGTGAGCCCATCGGCGAGCCCCGCGTCGGCTCTGCTTTGTTGGATTGAGAGCGCGTCGCTGCGGCTCTTGATCGTTTCGTTGAGGATTGCTTCCTGCTCATCCAGTGAGCGCAGGAGAAAATACTGTCGGGCGACCTCGCTGGCGAGGCCGAGACGTTGCGAGTCGAGCAGAGCCTGTTGTGCGTCGGCTTGGGCGTTTGATGATTCGAGTTGGCGTTTGTTGCGGCCCCAGAGGTCGGGATCAAAGGATAGATCGAAGGTGCTGCGATAGCGCGTTGCGTAGGGGTCGATCGTGATGCCTGGAGGCATTTGGTTGCTCACCGCGTCTTCCGACGCACGAGCGCGGCTGGCTGCAGCGTTGAGGTTGAGCTCTGGGAAAAGTTTGGCGCGATCGACGCCGGCCAATGCGCGAGCCGTATCAACGCGCGCCTTGGCTGCGGCGAGGTCGTTGTTATTTTTGAAGGCGAGGTCGACGAGTCGGTTGAGTTCGTCGTCCTGATAGAGATGCCACCAGGTGTCTGGCAGGGCGGTCGGCGACGTTGGCGTGGCGGGCTGCTTGTGTTTCCATTTCTCGCCGGCATTGAAGAGCGGTACTTTGAAATCCGGGCCGACGGTGCACGAGCCGGACATGAGGATTGGAACAATGAGAGTGGTGAGGGATTTTTTCATGGCTGTGAAATTTCCGGTGCTTCGATAAACACATCAACTTGCTGGCCGACATAGACCGGTGGCGATGCGGGTTTTTTCATCGAGAAAATCACCTGCAGCACACGGGTATCCACGCGTTCGGTGGAGGCACCGGTAAGTGACACCTTGGGAATGACATAGGGCTCGACGCGCACGAATTCGAGCGGGAATGTCACATTCGGTTCGCCCTTGAGGCTGGCGCGTGCGGTTTGTCCGACGGCGATGCGGCTGGCATTTTGTTCGTCGACATCGGCGCGGACTTGGAGGCGCTCGGTGTCGCCGATGATCATGAGCGGATTTTTCGGACTGGTAGCCGCGTACTCGCCGGCGCGGATGTTGACTTGCAAGATCGTGCCATCGCGCGGCGACTTTACGGTGAGGCGATCGATGAGCAACTGGATGCGTGCGAGGTCGCTCTCGGCGGCGTTGAGTTCGGCGCAGGCGGATTGCAATTTTGCACTGGCGACATCGACATCGATGCGGCCGTTTTGCAGGTCCTCGAGGCTGATCGCGCGCGGGTCGGTGACCGCTTCGAGGCGTGTGAGTTGGGAGCGGGTCTTGGCGAGTTGGGATTCGGCGACCGCGACATTGGCGGTGGCGATGCTGATGCGGGATTTCGTCGCGAGTGCTTCCGCTTGCAGGTTGCGGTCGTCGAGGCTGAAGAGAGTTTGGCCGGTTTTCACTTCATCGTTCACCTTCACATCGACCTTGGCGACAATGCCGGCTTCGGGTGCGCCGATGGAAACATTTTCGCTGAGTGCCTCGAGGATGCCGGTGGCGGATACCGAGTGGGTGAAGGGTTTTGCGGGTGGCTGCATATGGGGCGCGGTGGCAGTGGCCGGCATTTGCTTTTGCGCCTGCAGACGGGCTACCATCAGGATCGCGATGACGCCCCAGATGGCGGCGGCGATCGAACCGATGCGGAAGATGTGGGAAAGGATTCTCATCATGCGAAGGGTCAGTGGGCGTGTTCGTGCAGGAAATGGGGGGGGGATTTTTGCGCGCTGACATCGACGATTTCGCCGTCGTCCATGCGTGCAATGCGATCGGCGTAGGAAAAGATGCGGTTGTCGTGGGTGACGATGATCACGGCGCGGTTGGGAGTGCGTGCGACATTGCGGAAAAGTTCGAGCACGATTTCGCCGTTCTGGGCATCGAGGGCGGCGGTGGGTTCATCGCAGATCACCAGTGGCGGTTCGTGGACGAGCGCGCGGGCGATGGCGACGCGTTGCTGTTGGCCGCCGGAGAGTTTGTTTGGGTGTTCGCGCCAACGCGGGCCGAGGCCGACTGATTCCAGCGCGGCTCGTGCTTTGTCGAGCGCCTTGCGACTCGATGAACCTTGGATCATGAGTGGCACGCTGACGTTCTCCGCGATGCTGAGGGTGGGGATCAGATTGAACTGTTGAAAAATGAATCCGATGTTGCTGGCGCGAAAGCGGGTGAGCGCGCCTGACGGCATGCTGTGGAGTGGTTTTCCAAAGACATTCACCTCGCCGGCTTCCACGCGGAGGGTTCCAGCGATCGCGCTGAGCAAGGTTGTCTTGCCGCAACCCGAGGGGCCGACGAGCATCATGATTTCTCCCGCGTAGGCTTGGAGGTTGACCTTTTTGAGCACATGAATGCGATTGTTACCCTCGCCGAAGTGTTTCTCCACCGCGCGCACATCGACCACGATGTTGGAAGGTGTTTCACTCATGCGCGGAATACCATCGCGGGTTCGTAAAGGCTCAGGCGGATGATCCCGAGAAGTGCGGAGACCATGCAGATCCCTTGGATGACGACGAAGGCGACCACTGGCACTTGCCACGAAAGGTAGAAGGGTGGTTGCTGGTTGGTGATGGCCCAGCGGGCGAAAAACGAGGTGAAAAGCAGACCGATGCCGAAGCCGATCGAACCGACGGTGGCGGATTGCAAGAGCAGCATGAAGCTCAATCGCAGGTTGCTCATGCCCATGGCTTTGAGCGCTCCGAGGTGCTTGAGGTTGTCGAGCACGAAGGCATAGAATGTCTGGCAAGAAATCGCTGTGCCGACGATGAAACCGATGATGACGGTGGTGCCAAAGGAAATCGGGATGCCGGTGTTGCGCACATACCACCAGACGGTCGAGGTGTTGAAATCGTCGGGATTGCGACCAAAGCCGCGGTTCACATAAGCGCGCAGTCCGGTCGCGCGCATGATTTCCTTGGCCGCGGCATTAGGCGTCATGCCCTCGACCGGCGCGGCCAGCACGGCGGAGAGCATCTTGCGTGAGGCTGGTGTGTACTGGAGCGCGCGCTCGTAGGTTGTCCAGATGTAGGGTCCGCCGGTGAACGAGCGAGATGCCAGGCAAATGCCGACGACGCGGGCCTCGATGTCATTGATTTCAAAGCGATCGCCAATTTTGATCGGGTGCTTGGGGTTTTTGGCGAGGCGAGTGGACGCGAGTTCATCGATCACGACGGTGTTGGGCAGGCGAAGGTCTTCAACATTTCCGGCGATCATGCGCGCGGGCGCACCGACGAGTGAGGCTGAATCGATGCCAAGCAATTGCACAGTTTTGAGGCTGCCATCGTCGATCCTCACGCGTTGGATGCCCGAGTAAAGCGGCATCGCCCATCGCACGGCGGAGACCGATCGCACTCGTGCGACATCCGTATCGCGCAGAGGGTTCACCTCGTTGACCTGCTCGACGCGTTCTTCGACCACATAGATCGGGGCGTTCACATTTTTGAGCGTCGATGTCGTCCAGAGCATGAGGCCGCTAAACACCGAGGCTTGTTGGACGATGAGAAAGGTTGCCAGAAACAACCCGGCCACCAGCATTAGGTATTTGGCGGTATCGCCAAAGAGCATTTTGAGTGCGAGTCCGGTCATTTTGGATCCCGGTGCTAGCCCGGATGGCGTAGACTAGAAGAGGCGGGTGGTAAGGGCAAGAGGCAAGAGGGCAACAGGAAGCGCCTGCTTGATCTGCGATGCACGATCACAAATTTCTCATCAGGCTACGCTGAGTGCGTCGTCGAATGCCTTGATAAGCGTCTCGATCGGTTCCCGACCGCAGGACACGCGGATGAGGAAGGGGTGGACGCCACAGGCTTCGGCCCATTCGAGTTCCGAGTAGTGGGCAAGCATCACATAGGGGCAGACCAGTGTGAAGTTGGTGCCGAAGCTCGGGCCTTTGGAAAGGCGGAGGGCGTCGTAGAAGGCGGGGGTTTTCTTGAGGTTTTTGAGCGTGAAGGAAAGTAGCCCACCGTAGCCGCCGGTTTTGCGGCGGATGAGTTCGTAGTTCTCGCGGGTGGTGATCGATGGATGCCAAACGCAAGCAACGGCCGGATGATTGGACAGCCATTCGGCTAGTGCGCTGCCGTTGGCATTGATCGCATCCATGCGTTGCGGGTAGCCCTTGATGTTGGAAAGCAGGACTTCCGCGTCGCCGATGTAGAGCGGCGAGACCGATTCGGATTCGGTGGCGAGATGTGAGGTGAAAATTGCTGCGAAGGGCGAGTGTTTCGCGACGGTCGCCATACCGGCCATGACATCGCCTTCGCCGGAGATCCATTTCGTGAGGCTGCCGGTGACGACATCCGCGTAGGGGAGCGCATCGACATTCGAGGGGCCGCAGGCCGAGTCGTCGACGATCAATGGTGTGGCCCCCATGGCGCAGGCTTCGGCGATTTTTTTCAGGTCGGCGGTGCGCAGAAGCGGGTTGCTTGGCGCCTCGGTGAAGACGCCGGCAAATTCGCCACGGCTGATGCGTTTGAGGGCCTCGTCGAAGGGTTCGCCCTCGGCCTCGTTGAGGTAGACCGCGCCATTGCCGAAGTGTTCCTGGACCTTGAGTCCATCGACATAGGGGAACTCGATTTGTAGGGTTTTTTTGCCTTGGGCGAGTCCCGGCAGCGAGCGCAGGACGGCGGTGATGGCGGCCATGCCGCTGGAGAAAACGAAATTGTGGTCCGGTGCGGATCCGTAGAGTGGTGCGAGGGCTCTGGCGATGAGGTGGGATTTTGATCCCTCGCGAAGTTTGCCATCGAGATAATCTTGCGCTTGGCGGCTGCTGATCACCTCACCGGAGAAGCGCCAGTAGGCATCGACATCGGCCTTGGCTTTTTCGGGGAAAACGAGGGCCTGAAGTCCGTGGTAGCTGGTGATGCGCAAGGCGGTGCCGCTGCGCTGCTCAACCCAGCGGTGGGCGCGTTGAACGGAAGTTTTGGTCGGGAAAATCGCGACCTGTTCCTGGTCATTGGCGATTTCCGCGCGCGCATTGTCGAAGAGTCGCTCGACGGTGAGGTGTTTGAAAAACCGCGGGTACCCCGTGCGCATGCGCTTGAGGATTTTTTCACGACCTTCTTCGTAGCCGACGATCGAGTCCCAAGTCGGCAGGCAGACCGAACATGCGTGCGACGAATCTGGAAGTGGACGCCCGAGGTCATCCTCGGTCCACGCAGGGTCGCTTGTCAGGTCACGGGTCACAGTTCCTCCATGCCTCTGATCGGGGCTTTGGGCAAGCGGGATTCGCATGGATGATGATGCGAATCTGAGGAGCTGGATCGGGTCAGGGGATCGAGTCGAGGATCTGCTCGAGGGCAAGGACCGTGTAAGAGGTCACGAGGGTGGGGTTGGATTCCATCCAGCGGCCGTTGGAATTGATCCATGAGCCATCTTCGCGTTGGGCCGAGAGGAGTTTGTTGGCGAGCTCGGTGCGCCAATCGGCCTTTTTGCCGGAGTCGAGCGAGAGTTGATCGACATTCGCGGCGGTGAGGGCCTTGGCCATGGTTTGGTAATAGTAGTAAAGCCCTTGGGCGCCCATGCCGGGGTTTTCCTCGACCGTGTAGTTTTTGCCGAGCCAATCCTTCACGGCGACCACGCGGGGATCTTCGGCACTGAGTTTTGCATAAATGAACGAGAGGAGACCGGCATAGGACATGGAGCCGTAGGAGCGCAGGGCGGTGCGGCCTTCGTTGGTTTGCTCATCACCGGCTTTCGACTCAAAAGGTGAGTAGGCGAAGCCGCCTTTGTTTTTCGGATCGTTTGAGGCCCATTCCTGATCGTTGGTTTCCTCGAGGTTTTGGCAGCGTGAGATGAATTTCGCGGCAGCGTCCCAGTCGAGGTCGGGTTGGTCGCCGTGTTTGCCGTCTTCGATGATTTTTTTCGAGAGCGCGAGTGCCTCGATCGCGAGGTAAGTGTTGGAAAGGTCGCTGTGTTCCTTGTTTGAGCCGTAGCCGACACCGCCGTCATTCGGGTTGTCGGTTTCCTTTTTTTTGTCGATGTCCCATTGGTTATCGATGAGGTGCTTGCGTGCTTTCACGATCGCCGGTTCGAAGTCGCTGCGGTTGGCGGCTGTGAGTGCCGTGACCGCGGTGGCGGTATTGTAAACCGAGAGTCCGCGATTGTAGATGCCACCGTCTTCCTTTTGTTGGGCGAGCAGCCAGGTGAAGCCTTTTTCAATGTGATCTGGCAGCTTGGCATTCTTG
>JAPOLH010000067.1 GCA_029977225.1 Verrucomicrobiaceae bacterium
TTGGCGGTTGGAAATTGCGGAATTACTTGGTGATGATATTGTTCCGCCATGTCGCTGCGCTCCATTGCCGCCACGGTCAGAATTATCCAAGCGACGGCACTTTGACGGCGGTGTCGACATCGGCGTTGTAGTCGACGCCGTTGAGGCCGAAGCCGAAGAGTTTGAGGAAGCCGGCTTGGTAGCCGTCGAAGTCGGCGATCTCCCGGAGGTTGTCGGTGTTTACTTCGGTCCAGCGTTGATCGACGAGTTTCTGCACGGCGGGGGCCATTTCCCAATCGTCGATGCGGATGCGGCCGGCTTCGTCGGGTTGGGGATTGCCGTTGTAGAGGCGGTCGCGGAAGAGGCGGTCCATTTGCTCGATGCAATCTTCATGGGTGCCTTCGGCCTTCATGACCTTGTAGAGCAACGAAATGTAAAGTGGCACGACGGGTATCGCCGAGCTTGCTTGGGTGACGAGTGCCTTGTTCACCGAGACCCATGCCTTACCGTCGAGGGTTTTGAGTTTCGCATCAAGTTCGCGTTGCACGCGCTCGAGGTCTTCCTTGGCGCGGCCGATGGTGCCATTTTTGTAAATTGGCCAAGTGATTTCGGGCCCGATGTACGAGTAAGCAACCGTTTGCACGCCCTTGGCGAGGAGACCTTCGGCGAGCAGCGCGTCGATCCACATTTGCCAATCTTCGCCACCCATCACGGCGACGGTTTGCGCGACATCATCGCCCTCGGCGGGTTGGATGGTGATTTCATCGACGACGCCGGTGCTCGTGTTGAGGTTGCGGTTGGTGTAGCTCTGGCCGATTGGCTTGAGCACGGATTTGTAAACTTCGCCGGATTTCGGATCGGTGCGGCGTGGGGAGGCGAGGCTGTAAACGACACAGTCGACTTGGCCGAGGTCGCTTTTGATCGCGGCGATCACTTCGGCCTTCATCGCATCGGAGAAGGCATCGCCATTGAACGAGCGAGCGTAGAGTCCTGCAGCGCGGGCTTCATTTTCGAAGGCTGCCGAATTGTACCATCCGGCGGTGCCGCACTTGTCGGCTTCGGCGGGTTTTTCGAAAAAGACACCGATCGTCGAAGCGCCCGAGCCGAAGGCGGCGGCGATACGCGACGAGAGGCCGTAGCCGGTGGAGGAGCCGATCACGAGGACCTTCTTCGGGCCGTTGGCGATGGGGCCGCGATTTTTCACGACGGCGATTTGCTCGGCAACATGCTTGGCGCAGCCGACCGGGTGAGCGGTGGTGCAGATGAATCCACGGACTTTGGGTGTGACGACCATATGGATGCGAAATTATCCGTCAGCCGCCTGATGGCAATCATGATTTGGCGGCGATTCTCCTAACCAACGCGTGCTTGCCGCTGGCTGGCATAGGGGTTAACCAAGGGCATGCCTTTGCTGCTCGGAGTGAACATCGATCATGTCGCCACGCTGCGTCAGGCACGCTATGCGGGCACTGAGTGGGCGCACAATGCCGAGCCAAGCCCGCTCGATGCCGCGCACGATGCGATGGCAGGCGGGGCCGACTCCATCACGGTCCATGTCCGCGGCGACCGCCGACACATGCAGGAGGCCGATGTGATCCGGATCCGCGCCGAGGTGCCGCTGCCATTGAATTTTGAAATGGGCGTGACTGATGAGATGCTCGGCATGGCCAAAAAAATCAGGCCGGATTTTGCGTGTTTGGTTCCCGAAACGCGGCAGGAAATCACCACTGAGGGTGGGCTTGATGTGGTGGCGGGATTTGCAAAAACGCGAGAGGCAGTTGCGGCTTTAAAAGGCGAGGGGATCAAAGTCAGTTTGTTCATCGATCCCGATGAGGCGCAGGTCGAAGCAGCGGCGCAATGCGCGGCGGACATGATCGAGTTGCACACGGGATGTTTTGCCAACGCGCAGGGCGATCAGGTCGAGCGCGAGTTGGAGCGCCTTCGTCGTGCGGCGTTGATCGGTCATCAACTCGGACTGCAAGTGAATGCCGGTCATGGCATCAACTACCGCAATGTGCATCTCATGATGAGCTTGCCGCATTTGGCGGAACTCAACATTGGCCACAGCATCATTGCTCGGGCATTGAAAGTCGGTCTCACCACTGCGGTAGGCGAAATGAAACAGCTGATGGCGGGTTACAAGGATCAGGCATCATGAGAGTCGCAGGCATTGGCATCGACATTGTGGAAATCGCGCGGATCGCCGAGAGCATCGAGCGTCATGGTGAGTCGTTTTTGTCGCGATTGTTCACAGCGAATGAGCGCGATTATTGCGAATCTCGTGCGATGCCGGCGATGCACTACGCAGCGCGATTTGCGGCCAAGGAAGCGGTCGCCAAGGCATTTGGTACTGGCATTGGGGAACGCGCGGCATTTCGCACTTATGGAAATCATCAACAACTCCGCAGGTGCGCCACAGGTGGTGCTTGGCGGTTCCGCCAAAAAGCATGCGAACGATTGCGGGATCACTGAAATCCAGGTAAGCCTCACCCATTCGCGCGACTACGCTGCGGCCAATGCCGTGGTGATAGCCGGATGATCGTTTCTTTGCACAATCATTTCACCATCCAAGCCATCCGATGCAACGCCCACGCCGCAACCGCCGCAGCTCCGCCATCCGCTCGATGGTGCGCGAGACATCCCTCGAGATTTCGAATCTCATCCTGCCGCTGTTCTTTCACGAGGATGCCGAGGATGTCGCGATCGAGTCGATGCCCGGCGTGACGCGCTGGTCCTTGCAAAGCTTGGTGCGCGAGGCGGGCGAGGCTCATGCGCTTGGCATTCCGGCGGTCGTGTTGTTTCCAAAGATCAATGAGTCGCTCAAGTCATCCGACGCCAAGGAAGCCTATCGCGAGCACGGCATCGTGCCGAAGACGATTCGCGCGATCAAGGCGGCGCATCCTTCGTTGTGCGTGATCACCGATGTCGCGCTCGATCCCTACAACAGCGACGGCCACGACGGCATCGTGAAGAAAAATGCCGATGATTCGCTGGTCATCTTGAACGATGAAACCGTCGAGGTGTTGTGTCGTCAGGCCCTATGCCACGCGCGTGCGGGTGCCGACATTGTGGCGCCGTCTGACATGATGGATGGTCGCGTTGGTGCGATCCGCGAGGCCTTGGATGCCGAGGGTTTCACCGATGTTTCGATTTTGAGCTACACCGCCAAATACGCATCGGCCTTGTATGGTCCATTTCGCGGAGCGCTTGATTCCGCGCCGAAGGATGGTGATAAGAAGACCTATCAAATGGACCCGGCCAATGTGGTCGAAGCCTTGCGTGAGGCTGGACTCGATGAGACCGAAGGTGCCGACATGCTGATGGTGAAACCTGCGGGCCTGTACCTTGATGTCATTTCAAAGCTTCGCGAATCAAGCTGCCTGCCGATTGCGGCCTATCAGGTGAGCGGCGAGTATCTGATGCTCAAGAGCGCGTCGGCCGGTGGGTGGATCGACGAGCGCGCGGCGGTGATGGAGTCGTTGGTCTCGATCAAGCGTGCGGGGGCATCGATGATTTTGACCTATTACGCCAAGGATGCGGCGCGGTGGTTGAGGGAGTGAAGGTCATCTATGAGGACCAAATCGAAACGCGGAGACGCGAAGGGCGCGGAGGGCTTCGCGAAGAAAATTTGGATGGAGATTTACTGGGACTGCAAGTCCCAGCTACAAGAAGAGGGCTGACTTACTTTGCAGGTTTTCGTGAATCCTTCCACGAGCGAATGAGTTCGAGAAAGGGGGTGGCGTAGCGTTGGAGTTTGGCGCTGCCAATGCCGGGGATGAGGAGGGCCTCGTCGTGGTTGGTCGGTTGATAGCGTGCGATGGCTTCGATGGTTTTGTTGCCGAAGACCACATAGGGCGGAACTTTTTCGCGCGCGGCGAGTTTGGCGCGCAGTCCTTTGAGCAAGGAGTACAGTTGCGGGTCGATGCCGTGGTCCTTGAGGTTTACAGCTGGCCGCGAGGCTTCGCTGTCGGGCCAGACGAGTTTGTAGGATGCCTCTTCGCGCATTACCGAATCGCCGAGCGGCGTGAGCGTCATGAGCGGATATTCGCCCGCGATTGTTTGGACGAGCCCCGCCTCGGCAAGCGAGCGCATGAGGCTGTTAAGGTAGCCGGTGCCTTTTTCACGAAGGATGCCGTAGGTGCTGAGTTGGTCGAGTCCGGCGCTGATGATTTCCTGTGATTTGCTGCCGGCGAGCATCTGCACGATGCGACCGCGGCCGAAGCGTGCTTCCCAGCCGGTGGCAGTGCGTCGTGACATGCGGGCGACGCCGCTAAGGGCTTTCTTGACGATGAGTGCTTCTTCCTTCGTGGGCGCGCGATGTTCGCTGGCGCTTGAGTTGCGGCAAATGTCGCAGTTGCCGCAGGTGCTTGGATTTGCTTCGCCGAAATAGGCGAGGATCCAGTGCTGGCGGCAGGTTCGTGTGTAGCTCATTTCGACCATCGACTTGAGTTTGTCGCGGTCGCGTTTTTCTTTTTCCTCGATCGTGGTCTCATCGAGTTCGAGTTGTGCCGGGGTGATCTGCGGCTTGAGCAAGCGGGTGCCGCGCATGCGGCGCTTGGGGACATCGAAGCGCTCGATGTATCCTGCCCGGCTGAGGGCGGTGAGGGCGCTGCCGACCGACATCGAGTTGCGCACATCGGAGGCCTCGGCGATTTCTTCGAGGGTTTCGTGGACTTCAAATTCCTTGTCGCACTGATCGAGCAGGTGACGGTAAATCGAGCGAATCACTGCGGCGGTGGGATTGGCACCATCAATGAAAAACTCCTGCGTGCGGGTATCGGCATAATTGAAAAGCAGCTCGCATGTGGACGCCTCACCATCGCGTCCGGCGCGACCTGCTTCCTGGTAGTAGGCCTCGACGCTGCCGGGGATTTCATAGTGGATCACGAAGCGCACATCCGAGCGGTCGATGCCCATGCCAAAGGCGTTGGTGGCGACCGCGATGTCGGCCTTGCGGCAAATGAATTGTTCCTGCGCCTGTTCGCGTTCTTGGTCGCTCATGCCACCGTGGTAGGCCACGCATTTGAGGCCCCAGCTGGCGATGGTTTCCGAAACCGACTCGACCTTTTTACGCGTCGCGCAATAGACGATGCCGGTCTTGTGGGCGGCGATGACTGATTTCATTCGCTCGTCTTTTTGTTGAGTCGTGTCGACTGCGGTGATGTTGAGCGAAAGGTTGGGCCGAGAAAATCCGCTGACCCGCTCGAAAGGTTCGCGCAAGGCAAGGACCGAGCTGATGTCATGACGCACCACCGGTGTGGCGGTGGCGGTAAGGGCGACGCATTGCGGGTGGCCGATGTTTTTCAGCGCGCGTCCGAGTCGCAGGTAATCGGGCCGGAAATCGTGGCCCCACTGGCTGAGGCAGTGGGCCTCGTCGACCGCAAACAGTGAGATTTCGATGCCTTCGAGAGCTTTGAGGAAACTCTCGGCTCGGAATCTCTCGGGTGCCACATAGACGAGTTTCCAATCGCCGTTTCTCACGCCGTCGAGACGCTCGCGCTGCTCGGGCCAGCTGAGGGTCGAGTTGATCATCGTCGCCGGAATGTTGCGCGCGGTGAGGGCATCGACCTGATCTTTCATCAGTGCGATGAGCGGCGAGATGACGATCGTGACACCGCCAAAGCAGAGTGCTGGGATTTGAAAGCAAAGCGACTTGCCGCCGCCGGTCGGCATCACGACCAGGCCATCCCTCCCGGTGACAATTTCCGAAATGACTTCTTCCTGCCCGTCGAGAAACCCGCTGTATCCAAAGTATTTCTTCAGCGCGTCGTGCGGCGTCATCAGAAGCGGTTTTGGCTGCGGGGGGGGGGGCACGGTGGGATAAATATGAAAAAATTACGGGCGAGGCGGACCCTAGTTTCGCTGCTTTCGATTGCCCAGCACATTTGCCCGCATGAGGTCGTACAAAACTTCCATGGCTTTGCTTGCGGACTGCGGCATCCCGCGCTATGGCTTGGGCACATTCCCACTATGAGCCAGTCACCTTTGAAAATCACCGCCTACCTCAAAACTTATTGCGGATGGAGCGAAGGAGTTCGCGCCATCATGCGCAAGTACGGGCTTGAGTACGAAGAAAAGGACATCATCAAAAACCCCGCTTTTCGTTGGGAAATGGAACAGCGCAGCGGTCAGTCGCTGTCGCCATGTGTCGAGATCAACGGTCACATGCTGCCAGACATCAGCGGCGAAGAGGTCGAGGCGTGGATGATTTCCAACGGCCTGCTCCAAGCCAATGATGAAGCGCCCGACGCGCCGATCAATTCTGCGTGTACAGATGAACAGCACGCTGCGATGGCGCAGGGCAAGCTGCCAGTGCCAGGCAAAATCCGTTTCATCGACTGATTTTTGCGCCGAATTTTTTGGGGGAATTTACAGACAAGCCCCTTGAGTGGTGGCATTATTCACTCAATGGCATCCTGCGTTGCGGAAAATTGGAAGGACTGGCTGGCCGAACACGGCTCGAAGCTGCTGTTATTTGCTCGCAGCTGGTGTCAGTCCCGCCAAGATGCCGAGGACCTGGTGCAGGAGGCTGTTTTGAAAATGTGGCATCATCAGGCCGATCGCGGCCATTTGCCGCCGGACCTGCCTCTGGTGTTTTCGACCATCCGTTTTTGCGGTCTTAACTTCCATCGCAGCGAGCGTCGCCGCAAAAAACGTGAGGAGTCGGTGATTTACCTCAATGACTTCCAGGACATGTGGCTCGACCCCGTGCTTGAGGACGATGAGGATGCGCTTCTGCTTCGCGAAAGGATCAAGAACTTGAGCTCGAAACTTCGTGAGGTGGTGATCATGAAATTTTGGGGCGGGCTGACGTTTCAGCAGATCGCCGAGACGCTTGCCATTTCACCCAATACCGCTGCGTCGCGTTATCGCTACGCATTGGAACAACTCGCGCAGGAATTGCGCGGCATCAAGGAGGACCGCCATGCACAAGCCTGAAATGCCAATGGACCCGATTGAAGAGGTAGAGAGTATGCTCAAGCGCCTTGCCCCTGCGGCGATGAGCGAGGTTGCCTCGCGTGCGAATGAGGCAATGATCGATGACTTAGCCAGCGGTCAAATTGCTGATACCAAGGACACAATAAGAAGGATTTATTGGTGGCCAACCGGCATCGCCGCGAGCCTGATCGCAGGTGTTGGTTTGTTTTTTCTGGATCAACACCAAGCCAATGCCGGCGCTGTCGGTGAATATGAATTTTTAGAATCCCAAGAATTTACGAAGCCAGCACCTAATGGGGTTAGCGTCGAGAAGAGCAATTTGTACAAGCTCAACAAAAGTGGTCTAGTCGTGCAGGTCGGTGAGCGCAATTTGATCAATACTTTGGATTCGCAATTTTGATGAAGTTGGTTCATACATTTTTTTTGTTGGGTCTTTGCATCGTATCGCATGCCGAGACTTCGCAGGATGCTGGCAAGTCCATTGGTGCTTCGACTGAAAAAATGGTGAAGGGCAGGTTGCGCATTGTGCCGCCACCGCCCACGCTCGGAGTCTCTCTGCAAAAGCCCGATCCGATGGTGACCGCTCAGCTGCCGGATCTTCCGGTGGGTATTGGTTTTTTGGTGACCGCTGTGGATGATGGCGGGCCAGCAGCGCAGGCCGGCGTCCAAGTTCATGATGTGATTTGGAAAATGGGCGACCAAATGCTTGTCAATGAGGCGCAAGTCGTTGCACTGCTGCGTCTGCATCAGCCAGGCGAGAAGGTGGTGTTTTCCGCGTTTCGCTCGGGCAAGCCGCAGGTCTTCAAGGTCCAGATCGGCAAGCCTAAGATGCGCTTCTCGGCAGTCTTTGCCAAAGCCGCTTCATCCCCGGAAGAGTTCGACAATGCGATCACAAGGGACGTCAATTCCCGTGAGATTTTTGCCAAAACCACTGGTAGCGATGGCGAAGCTGAAATCGTCAAGGAAGGCGAGGTGTATCGCCTCAGTATCAAAAACAGCAAACAGGAGCAAATTTTCAACGGACCATTTCCTGCGGACGGAGCGTTTGAAGGAGTTCCGGCAGCTTGGAAATTCAGGGTCATAGCCCTGAAGCGTGCCCTCGATCGGTCGATCAGCGGTGAACTGCCGGTACAGCGCCAGCCACGGCCTCGGGTAGTGCCGCCGCTGATGGTGCCGACTCAGTCGGTCGCGCCTTAATCTCTGCCTGCCACGGCATGCTTGGTGAAACATGCAGATTTCATCGGGAATGCCTTGCGTTTCGCCGGGTGGCCTCGCATGTTCCGCGCCATGCATCCTGATGTGGCGAAATTGGTAGAGGCTGGTCGCATTCCACAAGCGGTCGGTGAAAGGTTGTCCCAACTCGCGCCCGGAAATTTTTGCGTTCACAAGTCCTTCGGGGCCGGCAAAGTGGTTTCATGGGATCTGCCGGCGAAAAAGGTTGTGATCGATTTCGAGAAATCGGCGGCACAATCGATGGAACTCCAATTCGCGTTTCAGAAAACCGAGTGGATTGCCGCCGATGATTTCAGGGCGCACAAGATCGAGCAGATCGAGGAACTTCGCACGCTGTCGAAGAGCGATCCGGTCGACCTTCTTTTGCATGTGATTCGCAGCCATGGGGGCAGCATGACCGGCGACGCGCTCGAGAAGGAGCTTTGCGGCACGGTGATCCCTGAGGCAGATTTCAAAAAATGGTGGGACAATGCCAAGAAGGCGCTGCGTGAGAAGCGTGTGGCGGTGGTGCCGCAGAAGCGCACCGAAGCGATTGTCCTCCGCACCGGTGATGACAGCCCAGCGCAGGCATTGATCGCAGATTTCGAGGCGGCCCGCGACATCAAGGGCATGATCCGTGCCCTAGAGGCGATCGCCGCAGATATTGGCGCTTTCGAAGGCGTGACCGATTCGTTGAAGCAGCTTCTTGGAGCAATTGATGAAGGAGCGAGAAAAGCTTCGCGCGTTCAGCTTGGCCAAGCGCTGCAACTCGTAGCCGCGCGTGATGAGGTCATTCAATCGTCCAAGGAGCTTTCGCTCAATGAAGGCGCATTGAAACTTTCCGAGCTCCTGCGTGCGGCGGATCCCATCAAGCTCGCTGATGAGGCCGGCGCATTGCCGTCGACGAGGCAGCGGGCCGTTTACGAATCCTTTCCTGAGGCGTTTGCCAACTCGTGGGTCGAGAAGATGGTTCGTGTTTTTGACCGTGTTGGTGCTCGCGGCGTGACGGAGATCGCCCGGATTCTGATCGACCGCAATGAATTGCCCGCACTGGCCAAACATCTCACCTCGGCAATCGCGCGACGTTCGCTTGGTGCGGACGCTCTCATCTGGGTTTGCCGCGAGCGCAAAGGTGCGGCGGGCGATGTGTTCTGTGCCGATGTGGGTGCTGCCGTACTCAATCTGCTCGAAAACGATCATCTTTCTGATGGTCCTCGCAAGACCTCGCGGCTTCAGAGCTTGCTTGGCGACGACAAGTCGCTGCTCACGGATTTGGTCGGCATCATGGATGTCAACGAATCCCGCAATTTCGCGCGGCGCCTGATGGATTGCCCGGTGTTTGCCGATCTCGAGAAAAAGTCCCTGATGGCACGCATCATCAAAGCTCGCCCGGAAACTGCCGAGCTTGTAAGCGGTGAAAATTCCAAACGCCCGGAAGAGGCGCTGCTTGTTTCATGGGACAGCCTTGAGAAGAAGAAAACTGAACTCGATGAGCTAATACGCGTGCGGATTCCCCAAAACACCAAGGACATTTCTATCGCCCGCGAGTACGGCGACCTTCGCGAGAACTTCGAGTACAAGTCAGCGAAGGACCTGCAGAAGTACCTCATGCACCGCAAGAG
>JAPOLH010000068.1 GCA_029977225.1 Verrucomicrobiaceae bacterium
CATTTTCGATTTCAAAGGTCAGGTCGCGAGCGCTACGGGTGTGTGTGCGTTCATCAGGACTTCGCCAAGGGTGGCGGGTGCCGCTGATTCGTCAATCCCGCGATGCCCTCACGCGTAGATCTTCTTGTAGTATTCGTCGACCATGCGATCGGCATCGAAGAATGGCACCACATCGTTCATCGAGTTGAGAACGATGCGGCTCCATTCATCGGGCCTATCGTAATAAGTCGGCAGGATCTTCTCGTTGAGTGCCGTGTAGTATCCAAGCAGGTCGTGACGATCGCGGTCATCAGGCGAAAACCCGGGATCGGCCGGCGGGATGATAAAGGAGTTTTCACCATCCTTGGCAAATTCGCAGACCCAGCCGTCATAAGTTGAGAGGTTGACCGAGCCGTTCATGGCGGCGGTCATGCCGGAGGTGCCGGAGGCCTCACGGGTGACGATCGGATTGTTGAGCCAGATGTCGGAGCCGTTTTTGAGGAAGCGTGAAAGTTCGAGTTCGTAACCAACCAGCACGGTGGCGTTTGGGTAGTCGCGCGTGAGGCGAATGAGCTGGTTGAAGATTTCGATCGCGGTGTAATCGAAGGGGTAAGGTTTGCCCGCCCAAATGATTTGCACCGGATATTTTGGGTTGTTGAGCATCGCGCGGAACAACTGGATGTCGCGCGTGATCAAATCGGGGCGCTTGTAAGCAGCAAAGCGGCGAGCCCACACGATGGTCAGCACATTCGGCTTAAACAGCTTGCCGGTCTGATCGGCCACGATGCGGAACAGGCGCTCCTTGAGTTCGCGTTTGCGATGGCGCAGCTCCTCGACTGAGCCACCAGCCCGCGCGTGTTCGAGCCCATGATCCGCCCAATACTTTTTGTTCTGCGCGTTGGTGACATGAGTGATCTCGCAGATGTTGGGATAATCCTTCCACATCTGGCGCGATACTTCGCCGTGAAGTTTGGAAACGCCATTGGCGATGCGCGCCATTCGCAGTGCGGCAAGCGTGTGGTTGAACTCGTCGCCTTCGATGCCGGTGATCTTGCGAACTTCCTCTTCGGGCACGCCGCCGAAGAAGGTGAAATCCTTGAGCAGGCCGAAGTGGTGACGTTCGTTGCCGGCCTCTTCGGGTGTGTGTGTGGTGAAAACCAAACGTTTCTTCACCTCCTCGAGGCTGTGGTGCTTTTCGTAAAGGCGGAATGCCGCGGAAAGCCCGTGCGCTTCGTTGAGGTGCCAGACCTCTGGATCAACGCCAAGCTCCTCGAGCAAGCGTGCACCCCCCGCTCCAAGAATGATGTATTGAGCGATGCGGCGGCGATGATCCTGATCGTAGAGCCGATGCGTGATCTCGCGCGAAAGCTGATCGTTTTCCTCGATGTCGGTGCTGAGAAAGAACATCGGCACCGTGCCAAACACATCACCGGGCAGGTAGAGCGCCTTGACCCATACCGGGTGACCATGGACGGGTACCGTGAAACGAATGCCGGTATCCTGCAGGAACGAATATTCCTTCTTGCGAAACTGCACCGCCAGTTCGCGGTCCTCACCGCGCGCCTGATTGTAATACCCATAGGTCCAGAGGATGCCGATGCCGCACAGGTTTTGCTTCAAATCGGCTGCGGCACGCATGTGCGAACCGGCAAGAAATCCAAGACCGCCCGAATAGATCTTGAAGCTCTGGTCGATCGCAAATTCACAGGAAAAGTAGACCGCGCTCTTCGAATATTGCGGAGCAATCTCGTAGTTGTGGGAAAATGGTTGGGGCAAGAAAGAGGATGGCATGTCGAATGTGATGTGATGTGTGATCTTAAATACGTTTGGAGGGGCGCGGGCTGAATCAAATTTTTGGTCTTAAGAATCCTTGAGCGCCACTAAACCGAAAGGCGCCGCGACATCTTGCTGCTCATTTCATACCAATTCATCAAAAAACCCCTAAACATTGCGTCGCGGATCAACGCAGGCGAAGATCCACCTTTTGGGGCCCATGTCAAACCCGTCGCCAAGTCGACTGATTTTGGCCATTTTAAAAAAATACCGACCGAATGGTATTTTTTGTGGGCTTTTGATTTTTAGGCCCTGCGAATCGGCGCTGGCGTCCCCCTGCACATGATATATGGAGTATGAGGAACTGTGACCGCCGAGAAAATCATCTCTTTGTTGTTTGACGATATGGAGTCCTGGCAGGTCTTTGCATCGGGCCGGGCAGAAGGGCGCGTGACGCGGGGTGAGGACGGAAGTTTGAAGCTGGATTATGATTTTCATGAGGGAGGCGGCTTCGTGGCGTTGCGGCGAGAAACCGCCTTTGCGATGCCCGAAACTTTTGAGCTGGGCTTTCAATTAAAGAGCTTGGGGGCGGTGAATGATTTTGAGTTCAAGGTAGCCAGGCCTGGAGGAACTGATGTGTGGCGCTATCGGAGAAAAGGGCTTAAGCCGGAAAATAAATGGACCGCATGCCGGATCAACGAGCGTGAGTTGCCATTTGCATGGGGCCCCGCCGGTGGCGGCGCGCCGGGCGAAGTTGGGTCCATCGAATTTGTCGTCACGGCGGCGGCGGGTGGGCGCGGCGTGTTGGAAGTTTCAAAGCCATGGCTCGAGGATCAGTCCTTGCGTCTGCCGTTGAAGGCAAGCGCATCGAGCGGGGCGGGCGCTGAATCCATTCTGGCGCGCGAGCCAAAAGGATTTTGGCAAGCCGATGTCGACGACACCCGGCCACATTGGACGATCGACTTCGGGCGCGTTCACCGCTTCGGGGGCCTGCTCATCGAGTGGCCCGTTTCCTCATTGCTACGAAGATTTGATGTGCAGGTTTCCGATGACGGCCGCGAGTGGTCATTGGCGCGGCGGGTTGTGGGCGCGCGTGGCGCGATGACCCACCTTGCCGTGCCGGATGCGAAGACGCGGTTTTTGCGTTTGGCATTCATGGACGCGGCGAGTGCCTCGATCGCACGATTGAGTTTGAAGCCCGATGCCTTTTCACGGACCCCGAATGAATTCATCCACCATGTCGCCGAGGATTTTTCGCGCGGTTGGTTTCCGCGCTATTGGCATCGCGAGCAATCATATTGGACGGTGGTCGGCACGCCCGAGGGCGGTCGCCGTGCATTGATCAATGAGGAGGGCCTGATCGAAACCGACGAAGGTGCGTTTTCCATCGAGCCGTTTATCGTGACAGATGATGGCCTGCTCACATGGGCGGATGTTTCCACGAGCATTGCTTTGCCGGATGGTGGTGAGCCGATGCCTTCGGTGAAGTGGCATAAGGATGATGTAGGCTTGGAAATCCTGCCATGGATTCGCGGCAGCGGCAGAAATCTGGAGTTGTGCGTGACCTATCGGCTTGAGTGCCGGCGCAAACTCCCAGGCGTGAGGCTGGCGCTGGCGCTGCGACCATTTCAGGTGACGCCGCCATGGCAGGCCTTTCGCAACATGGGCGGGCGAGCAACGCTGCGGCAGATCGAATGTGACGCGCACACCATGCGAGCCGAAGGCAAACCCATTGCATTCTCGAAAGCCGCGCAAAAATTTGGTGCGGCGACCTTTGATGAAGGCGGAGCGGTTTCCTATTTGGCTGAAAAGACCATGCCGCCCCAAGCGCGCGTGGAGGACGATTCAGGTCTCGCTTCGGCCGCAGCCGAGTGGGGCCTTGCGCCGGGCGAATCGTCGCTCGAAGTCACCATCCGCGTGCCATATTTCGAATCGACTCAAACTAACACGGAAGTTTCCCGCAATGATGTGCTCAATGAATGGAGTCAGATCCTTGGAGGGGTGAAGTGGCGGGTGCCGGACGCGGCCAAAGATGTGATTGCCACCCTGCGCACGGCATGTGCACAGATTTTGATCAACCGCGATGGAGCGGCGCTGCAACCAGGCGGGAGGCGTTACACGCGCTCGTGGATCCGTGACGGCGTCATCATGGGCGCAGCTTTGGCGAAGTGTGGTTTGGCAGATCCATTCAAGCATTTCATGGAATGGTATGCGCCGTTCCAACGTGATGACGGCTTTGTCTTTTGCGTGATCGATCGCGATGGCGTGGATCCGCTGGTTGAGCATGACAGCCACGGCCAATTCCTCTGGGGCGTCCGCGAAGTATGGCGCGCCACAGGCGATGTGGATTTCATTGAATCGGTTTTTGATCGTGTAGCGTTGGCGGCCGAGCATCTGATCACATTGCGCAGGCAGCGAATGACCGACGCCTACCGTGATGGCGACCAGGCGGCTTGCTTCGGGTTGTTGCCGGAGTCGGCGAGCCACGAAGGCTACCTCGCGCATCCGGTGCATTCGTATTGGGATGACTTCTGGGGCTTGCGCGGTTTGCAGGCCGCGGCGGAGCTTGCAAAAAAATTCGGGCGCGGTCGCGAAGCCGCCCTATGGATGAGCGAGGCCGATTCTTTCCTGCGCGATCTTGTGAGGTCGATCGAAAGCGTGATCTCGTCGCGCAACCTGCAGTACATACCGGGCTCGGTCGAATGGGCCGACTTCGATCCGACAGCGACCGCAAATGCCGTTGCGCAACTCGACTTTGCCGCCGCCTTGCCGCAAGGGCCGCTGCAAAATACCTTTGCGACTTATCTCGAAGGATTTCACCGCAGGCAAAATCCCGAGATGCCGTGGACCAATTACAGCGCATACGAAATTCGCATCATCGGCGCGCTGGTGCGACTGGGCAAACGCGACGAAGCAAATGAACTTCTGAAGTTTTTCCTCGCCGATCGACGGCCGGTTCAATGGAACCAATGGCCGGAAATTTCATGGCGCGATCCGCGCTCACCCGGCCACCTCGGCGATTTGCCGCACACATGGATCGCGGCAGAGTATGTACTGGCGCTTTGCTCGATGATTGCTTCCGAGCGCGAGGCCGACGATTCGCTGGTGCTTGCGGCTGGCATGCCATGTGCATGGATCACAGGCGATGGTTTTGAAGTCCGCGGCCTGCCAACTCGCCACGGAAAATTGGATTTCCGCATCGCGGCACCGGATTGTGATTTGATTGAAATTTTCATCGCCGGCCCACGTGAATTGCCGGCAGGAGGTTTGTGGATCGAGCCACCCATGCCACCTGACACCCGCATCGAATCCGCCAACGGCGATGGAACGCGCGTGAAAGTCGAAAGACTCCCCTTTGTCGCTCACTTCAAATTAATCCCGCGAGCCCCAACTGGCGGATGCGCCTAAATTAGGACTCGTAGGTCCTTTTTAGAAAAACCTCAGCATCACTTTTTTGGAATGGCTTCATTTGCCAGCTGCCCACTTAGCAGCTCAGATCACGCAGCGCGGTGTGATTGGCCTTAGCTCTTGCGCTGGAGCCAGGCAGAATCTCCCACTTCCCCTCTTCACGAATTTCCAGGCAAGCGTCGTAATCGACTCCAAGATCAGCGTTTTTGGCAAGAATCACCACGCCGATGCCTTGGCCCACGAGCTTGTTGAGGATCATTGAGATTCGCGATTTCGGCAGCGAACTTCCAGGTCGGTCCAAATAAACAAATGCGGGCTTTGCCAAAAAGATGCGAGCGACCGAAAGCAAGTGTTGTTCGCTGATTGAAAAAGCATCGTCCCAATCACAATCGGCATCGAGGCCTCCCACGCGGCGAGTTGTTTCATCAAGCCCCAACTCCTGAAGTACCTTGTTGATCTCCCCATCCTTTGTGACTTTTTCCATTCCAGTGCGCAGTAAGAGTTCGCGCAGCGTGCCAGGCGGAAGATACGGGCGCTCAGGCAAAAACAGAATGTTGTCGAGGTCCGGCCTTACCACTCGCCCGCCGCCACACTCCCACACGCCGGCCGTGGCACGAAACAGCGCGAGCTTTGGGGCATCGTCGACGCAGGAAATGAGCCAGCACTCGCCTCGCTTGATCTCAAGGTTGAGGTTGCGGATGAGCGGATGCGTTTTGTCGGCATTCCACAGCGTCAGGTCCTGATAGGCCACACGGTTGAGCTCTTCTTCGATTTGGATCGAGCAGGGTTTGCTCTCGTGCGCGTTTTCAATCGCATCGTGCAGCAGGTGCAGGCGAGCGTTGACGGCAGTGAAAGCAGAGATCGATTGGAACTGCGTCACGATCAGCGAGAAAGCCCCTAGCAGCGTGGCGAAGGCCATCGTTGATTGCGTGATGACACCGAACTCGACCTTTCCGATCATGAACATCGGCGCGATGATCAAGGCGGGGATGATCTGGATGAAGTAGTTGTAGCCGTTGGTGAAAAAACCGAGGTTGCGGTTGACTCGGATGAGTTTGCGAAAATTCATCGTCAAGTCGTCGAGCCGTGATTTCAGGCGCGCGCTGAAGCGCCCTTCACGATGGGCGAGCGCGATCGATTCGGAATTTTCACGCACATGGATCAGCTCGGCACGGAAGTTGGCCTCCATGTCGAGTTGGTTGTAATTGAGACGGATGAGCGGCTTGCCGAGCCAGACCGTTAACATCGATCCGCAGAATGCGTAGCCGACGGCAACGGCAAAAAGTTGCGGGCTGATGCTCCACAGCACGCCGGAGAACGAGATCGCCGTGAGCGTGCCATTGATGATGAGCAACATGAATGAAAGCGTCGTGGTCGTGAAGGCCTTCACATCCTCGGTGATGCGCTGGTCGGGGTTGGCGACGCCGGTGGCCGAGTCGAGTCGGTGATAGGCACGCTCACTCATGTAGGCCTCGGTGAGTCGCCATGTCAGTTGGCGCCGCCACAGGATGCCAAGGCGTTCCTCGGTGTAGCGAAACAGCGCCGCCACAATCGTCGATGCGACAAAGACCACTGCGTAGAGAAGTGCCTGCACGCGAAAAGCGCCAACATTGCGGCTTTCGATCGCCGACATGAAATCGCGCCCGACATAGCTGTTGAGCACATTCAGGCCGTTGATGCCGATCATCATCGCCACCAAGGTCAGTGCGAAAATTATTGCCCGCGAACCTTCCTCGGATTGCGCGAGCATGCGAAGCGCTCCGGAAAATCTTTTCCAGGTCAGCCGGATCATTTGTTTGCGTTCGGTTGACATCCTCGCTTGCCATACATCAATCCACCCGCAGGCCGTTGTGATCAAGCCGATTGATTTTTTGGGACAATGAAATTACGGCATATTTTTCTCAATTGGGGTTTTTGCTGCAATTTTGGCATTGCTTGGACATTCCCCACTTGTGCCGCACGCTCGCTTCATCGCATGGTCGCGGCATGGAGAGCCACGAGTGGAACCTCAATACCGAGGACGGCAAGCGTTACTACCGCGGCAATTACATGAGCGGCCGTTGGACGATTCTCACCACGCAGCAAAAGCGCAATCCCACATGGGACCGGCTCGACAATCCGCCCATGGAAGTCTGGGCCGAGCTGCGCGACATCGTCTGGAAAAAATACCAACGCAAACGCTGCCCTTGGGAGCGCGTGGCCGAGCTCGATCGGATTCTTGGCGTTGAGACCCCCGAGCCCTGATTCTCTCGCTCAGTCCTTGCTCTTTCTCTCAAGCGACTCGTCGAGGTGCTTCAAAAAATCCTCGGTCTTCGGGTATTCAGATGCGAAGAAGCGATCGAACTCCTTGCCCTCTGGATCGAGCAGAATCACCGTCGGAAATCCCTCGATCTTGTACTTCTCCGCGAGCGGTTGGTTCTTATCGGCAAGCGCCTTGTCGGCCTTCGGGAAATCGAGCTCGACGAGGATGAAATTTTTCGACGCCGCCTGAACGAATTCTTTCTTTGAAAAGACATTCTTGCGCATCGCGATGCAGGGCGGGCACCAGTCGGATCCGGTGAACTCGACCAGCACGCTCTTTTTCCCGGCCTTGGCATCGGCGAGCGCCTTGTCGAGGTCGGTCGACCAGCCTTCAAGCGTGTTGGCAAAGGCGGGAGCGGCGAGTGATGCGACGCCGACGGTGAATGAGGCAAGCCAGGTTACTGCTTTCATACCATGCCAACGCCGCCTCGGCGGAAATTTGTCTTAATGATTCGCGTCGGGCAAAGAATCGCGTTCAATCCCGCCCATGGACCCCGCGCCGCGTCTCATCATCGCCACCCGCAACGCC
The DNA here is from genome assembly GCA_029977225.1 of Verrucomicrobiaceae bacterium. Taxonomy (GTDB): domain Bacteria; phylum Verrucomicrobiota; class Verrucomicrobiia; order Verrucomicrobiales; family Akkermansiaceae; genus Luteolibacter. The sequence continues at coordinate 7,991 of JAPOLH010000068.1, forward strand.
CACAAAACCGCTGAGATCCGCGCGATAATCGGCGATCGCTTCGAGGTGCTCGATGTCAGCTCGTTTCCCGAATGCCCGGAAATCGAGGAAACCGGCACGACCTTCCTCGAAAACGCGCGGCTCAAAGCCCAGGGGATCAGCCGCGTGATGAACGGCTGGGTGCTCTCGGACGACTCGGGCCTCGAAGTCGACGCGCTTGGCGGCGCGCCGGGCGTGTGGTCATCGAGCTTTGGCGGCGAGGAAGGAAATCATGCGTTGAACAATGCGCGCCTGTTGCGCGAAATGGCAGGCAAGGCCGACCGCCGCGCGCGCTTTCGCTGTACGATGGTACTCGCGCAAGGCGGCAGCGAAGTCGCTCACTTCAGCGGCACGGTCGAAGGCGCGATCATCGCCGATGCGCGCGGCGCCATGGGCTTTGGCTATGATCCGTTGTTTGTGCCCGAGGGCCACACAGCAACCTTTGCCGAACTTGGCGATGAGGTGAAAAATTCCCTCAGCCACCGCGCGCGCGCACTGACAAACGCGGTGGAATTTCTTTCACGACAAACACCCAGGTGATTTACACCCCGCTTCGAATTCGCCTATTTTCGCAGTCAATGAAACGCCTGCTGAACGGAATTTTTCTCACCACATTTCTCATCGCGGCACTGGCGTCGTGTTCGAGTCAGGTCAAGGCGCGCAAGCCGGTGAGCTATCGCTTCGAACATGGCCGCACTGCGATGTTGAAAAACGGCATCGCCTATGCGCCGCGCAACGCGCCGCGAGCGGTAAAAAAAGCGATCGCCGCCGGCAATAGCCTGCAGGGCAAACCCTACAAGTGGGGCGGCGGTCATGCCTGTCACGAAGATAGCGGATATGACTGCTCCGGCACGGTTTCTTATGTGCTGCGCGAGGCCGGTCTTCTGAAAGGCCCGCTGCACTCGAAAGGGTTTTTCAAGTATGGCAAAAAAGGTGAAGGTCGCTGGATTACTCTCTACATTCGCAACGGCCATGTCTTCATGACCATCGCTGGATTGCGTCTCGACACCGGCGGCCGCGGCTCATCCGAAGGCCCGCTCTGGAAACCCGAGACGCGCCAAAGCAAGGGACACTTCGTGCGCCACCCGCGGGGGTATTAGAGGAGTGATTTGCCGACATGTTTCAGTTGATGCTACGGCCCAATGAAGGCGGGCGGATGTCGGCGGCGGAGTAGAGCAGGTTGCGCAGGTTGGCCAGCAGCCGGCGGGCTGCAAGGCTGTCGCGGCACAGGGCGCGGATGACATTCACGCCGCCGTCAAGCGGGCCGTGGCCGAGGCGGGCATCATCATTGGCCAGCGCATCGAACTCATGGCCCGGCCAGTTTTTTGTCATGCAACCCGCGGCATAAACCGAGAGATAATGGGCGGCAGGAAAGGCCTCTTTTAGGGCCAGCCGCGCATCAAGGGTCGTGATGGAGATCGCAACTTTGGC
>JAPOLH010000069.1 GCA_029977225.1 Verrucomicrobiaceae bacterium
GGACCGGCATGCGCAGCTTGATCAGGTCGATGGCGCTGCGTCCGCCTTTGGTTTTGCCCCAAATGTTGAAGATCACGCGTGGGCTCGCGCGGAAAACTGCGGTCGAGTTGCCGATGCGCGAATTTCTGGATCGCATTGGGTTGTTTCAAAACTGGCTCGAATTGCCCGAGTCGGGATGGCTTGGGTCGCTGCATTTCGTGTCCGCGCGCTTTGAGGTGGTGCTGTCGTTGGATGGATCCTTGTCGCGTGTGGAGGCTGGCGTTTCGATTCGATATGAGGGTGGTGATGCCGTCTTTCCGATGTCTGGTACAGTTGCCGCATTGCCGCATCTCGCGGGAGATCGCTGTGAGGTGCGCGACCTGGTGGGTGAGGCCAAGGTGCTTGAGGCGATGTGTGCCGCGGGATTTGATTTTTCGGTCAACGAGCGTGGAGTGCTTGCGGGCGAGGCTGCGGTGATCGGGTTTCTTTCGCGGGTTCTGCCAAAGCTGCGTGGGGCGTGGAAAATTGACGAGAGCGCGAATTTCAAACGGGCGCGTGAAAAGGTGCTGCTTGTTTCGCCGCGCATCGAGATTCAGGGATCGGGTGATGATTGGCTCAATTTTGATTTGTCGTATGAAACAGACGGTGGTGCGCGCATTCCTGCGGCGGAGATCCAGCGCATGCTGCGATCCGGTGCTGGGGTCGAAAAACGCAGCGATGGTCGGCGTATCGTGCTGTCCGATGACATTGGCGGCTTGATCGATCCCTTGATGGCCGAGCTCGATGTTCGCCAAGAGGGGGGGCGCTATGAAGCAAGGGGTGTCTCGGCGGATGTGGTGACCGAGCTTTGTGCGAATTTTTCAAAATCGGGCTTCGGGAAAAGCGTGGCGCTCGAGCCCTTTCAAAAACCATCCACGCTGCTGGCCGAGCCGAGGTCGTATCAATTGATCGGCGCAGCATGGATGTTGGATCGAGTGCAGAGATTTGGTGGGGCCCTACTGGCGGATGACATGGGGCTCGGGAAAACGCTGCAGGCGATCGCGGTGGTCGAGCATTTGTTTGAAAACGAGCCTAATGGCTGCGGCCTTGTGCTGGTGGTGGCGACTGCGTCCTTGCTGGGCAACTGGCGTGCGGAATTCGCGAGGTTTGCGCCCAAGCGGAGGGTGGTCGTGTTGCACGGCACGGGGCGCGAGAGTTTGCGCGAAGGGCTTCGCGATGGGGATGTTGTCATCACGAGTTATGGCACTTTGGCGCGTGATCTTGTTTGGCACTTGGGGCGTGAGTACTGTGCGGTGGTGGTTGATGAGGCGAGCTTGATGCGCAATCCTGATACCGATCATGCCCGGGCCTTGTTCAAATTGCGCAGCAAGGCGCGAATCGCGCTGACCGGCACGCCGTTGGAAAACGGAGTGGGGGATTTGTGGTCGATTTTCCGATTTGTGCAGCCGGGCTGGCTTGGTGGACGTGAGGATTTCAAACAGCGGTATGAGGCACCTCTGCGGGCCGTGGGTGGGGATTCTGGTGTCATGAGGCGACTTCGCCTGCGAGTTAAGCCGCTCATGTTGAGACGCAGCAAGGAGCAGGTGGCGCCTGACCTGCCCTCGAAATTGATCATCGACGAATGGTGTGATCTCACCGATCAGCAAAAGGGCGTTTATCGGGAGCTGCAGGTCGAAGGGCGCAAGCTGGTGCAGGTTGCGGGGGATTCTGGGAATGCGGCGGCGGTTCGTATGCGGATGCTCACCGCTTTGCTGCGACTTCGGCAGGCCTGTTGCGATCTATCGTTGCTTGGAAATGAAAGATTGAAACAAATGTTGGTTGTTGAAAGATCGACCAAAATGCAACGCTTGTTTGAACTTTTAGATGAGGCAATTTCTGGAAATCATAAAGTACTTATATTCAGTCAGTTTCAGAAGCAGTTACTTGAAATCGAAAAGCATATTTTCGAGCGTCAATGGGGATGTTTGAGGCTCGATGGCCAGACGCGGAATCGTCAGGCTCTTGTGGATAAGTTTCAATCAGCCGATGGTCCGCCAGTGTTTTTGATTAGCCTCAAGGCCGGCGGATACGGGCTGAATCTGACAGCGGCCGATGTGGTGATCCATTTTGATCCGTGGTGGAATCCGGCCGCCGAGGCACAGGCGACGGACCGTGCGCACCGGATCGGGCAAACGCGGCCGGTGACGGTTTATCGGTTGCTGACTCGCGGGACGGTCGAGGAAAAGGTTGTGCGGATGCAGACGGGCAAGCGGGAGTTGGCGGCTGGTCTCGACGAGGAAGGTGGCGGCGACGGCGGCCTGACATCGGCCGAGATGAGAGAGGTGCTTGCTGGGTATTGAGCTGATCTGCGTCTCCTCTAATTTGCCCAGTATCCAATCACCAATAACTGATATCTCTCTATTTTCTCGCCAGGTATTCGCGCGAGCCCTTCACGTATTTGAGGGCCCAGTCTTTGACTTTGGATTGTTCTTCGGGTGAGAGGGTGCGGACGACTTTCGCAGGTGAGCCGAGGACGAGGGATCCGGGTGGGATGATGGTGCCGCCGGTGACGAGGGCACCAGCGCCGATGATTGAGCGTTCGCCGATGACGGCGCCGTCGAGCACGATGGCGCCCATGCCGATGAGGACTTCGTCTTTGACCGTGCAAGCGTGGAGGATGGCTGAGTGGCCGACCGTGACCAGTTCGCCGATGTGGCAACCGAAGTCATCGGCGAGGTGGATCACTGCGTTGTCCTGGATGTTGGATCGCGAGCCGATGGTAATTTCGTTGATGTCGCCGCGGAGGGTGGCATTGTACCAGACGCTGGCTTCCTCGTGGATCGTGACGCGGCCGATCACATCGGCACTGGCGGCGATGAAGGCGCTTTCGTGGATCTTGGGGTGAAAGTTTGCGATGGATTCGATGGCCATGGTTTTTTGATGGATCAGGCTTTGTTGCGTGCGGTGTCTTCGGTGACGGCTTGTTGCCACATGCTGCGTAATTTGTCGGTGGTGGTGCTTTGAGAGAATTCCTTGGATTCGTAGCGTGAGACTCTCACTACACCGCGAATGGCGGATGTGACAAAGACCTCATCGCAGCTTATGAGATCGCTTTCAGTCAGGGATGTGGCTAAGGTTTTGATGCCATTTTTTTCCGCGAGTTCGATGATGAGGGCTCGCGTGATGCCGGGCAGGCAGCCGGTGTTGTCGGGCGGGTAATGGAGTGTGTTGTCCATGACGCCGAAGATGTTTGAGGTGGTGGTTTCGCAGATGTGGTTTTTATCGTTGAAGAATAGAGCATCGTCGAAGCCGCGTTGTTGGGAGTCGTTGAGCGCGAGAAGATTTTCGGCGTAAGAGGCCGATTTCATTCCTGCGAGGAACGAGTGGCTGGGATGGTCGAAAGGTGATTTGCAAAGTGTGATGCTTGCGGGGGGATCTTCGGTGCGGGAGACCGTGATCCATGCGAGGTGGTCGGGACCGATGCACGAGCTTGCGAGCGGGCCGGATCCGGCGCTGATTGCGAGGCGGACTCGGGCGAGACCGTGGTCGAGTTTCGCGGCGGCCAGTTGTGAGATGATTGCGGGTCGGAGATTATTGGGCAGCGGATTTCCCCATCCGAGGCGATCACAAGAGTTGAGCATGCGGGCGATGTGTCGGTCGAGCAATGCGGGTGAGCCGTCGATGGCGAGGATCGTTTCGAAGAGCCCGAGCCCGTGGGTGAGGCCTCGGTCGGTGGGGCTCATGGGCAGGAAATCGGCATCGTGCCATTTGTTTTCGCGCCAGTATTGGGTCATCGATTGGGATGATGCGTGATTGGCTGGCGCATGTAAACCCGGGATCGTCGAGCTTGCCATCGCATACGGATCCATCAAATTCCGCGTGTGAGATTGCAGATATTTTTCAGCGGCGCGGTGGTGATTGGCCTTGGTTTGTTCGCGATGCGGGTACTTGAGCGCGGCGAGGCCATGGGATTTTTGCAAGGGGCGCTGACACTTGGCGGCGGCCTGCTGATTTGCGGATTTTTTTCCCTCAAGTCGCATTGGCACGGCATCGTTGGTGCCGGTGTTTTGGCCTTGTTGGGTGCGGGGCGGGGCTTGGGGAATTTCCCTCACCTGTTGGATGTGCTCAGCGGGAAGGCGGATCGAGGGGCGGCTCCACTGATTGAGTTGGGGGTGACACTGGTGTGTCTGGTGTTGTTGATGCGGGTGCTGGCGGCGTTGAACCGGGAGCGGGTAAGGCGGATGCTGGAGAAGGATTGATGGCTGTCGCTTGTTCGGGTGTGCAGTCGCTGGGGGCTGCTACTTTCGGCAATGTGTCCTGCCATTCGTGTAGGCATGCGGTGCTGCCGCCGATTTCTTGGAGCAATTCCTGGCAGCGTTGGCGCCATGATTCGTAGTTTGGCGCTTTGCGTTCAGCATCACGGCTGCCGGGGAAAACGAGATAGCTCACCTTGAGGTCCGAGACCGGACGGCTGTAGGGTGAGGCGTTGGAGTTCAACTCGCGGGCGACACGGAGTGAGGCTTCACCGACCTTGAAGGTGGGCCCGCCGTCGCCGACGATCGAGGGGTAAATTTTGTCGTTGTGAACGATCACCGCATAGTCGCCGGCTTTGGGTGCGAAGGGGTCATCGTCGCGGAGGATGTTGATCGGAATCACGATGAAGGGGTCGTGTTCGGCGATGAGAAAGCTGCGGTACTTCATGTCCTCGATGCCTCGTTTCAAATAAGTGATGCGATCGCGCAGCCATGATTTGCGGTCGGCTGGTGTGGTTGCTGCGGCGAGTTCTTTTTCAGCACCTGCGATGCGGTTCTGCCAACCGGCGATCATTGGGTTCGGCGTTTGGCTTTGTTTCGGCCATGCGAAACTGGTGAAGGGCTGATAGTGGGTGGAGTTGACAATTTTTTCGGGCATTTGTGCCAAGCGGTCGCCGTCGGATCCATCGGAGACCACATCCATTTCCGCCTGCATGAAGAAAACCGGTTTGCCGGTGTTGGTGCGCAAATGGAGGATCGTTTCGCAGTCGTAAAAATTGTGTTTGCTGAGAATTTCGTTGAGCGAAGTGGCGTCGCGGCTGATGCGAGTGATTTTATTGTCGTAGAGAGTGTTGAACCATTTCGAGACCTCTGCCTTTTCGAGTAGGGCGGGCAGGCCTGGAAAAAGGGTCGGCAGGTTCGGACTTGTTTTGATTAGCTCGAGTAGGCTGATGGCGGGGCTGGGGCGCTTGAGGCTGAGTTGGTAGAAAGCCGAGTAGCTTTCTGGTTGCTCGCGTTCAGTCGAAGAGATTGTGCCGGGATCGATTTTGACTTCGGTTTTGAATGGGATGCCATTGCGCAGCTTGCGGACATCGGTGATGGCTCCGGCAGTGGGCGTTTTCGGGGTTAGTTCGGCTTTGAGTTTTTTGATTTCCTCGGCGGATTTCTTTTCGATTTCGGCGCTGCGTTTTTTCAGTTCGAATTCCATCTCGGCCCGCAGTTTCGTTTCGAGCTCTGAGTGCTTGGTTGTGTCTCGAATCGGAGGCGCGGCCGTGCGTTCTTTATTGGCGGGCGACTTGAGTCCGAATGCGGCGATCAGGCCACCCGCGATGAAGGCGGCAGCGCAGAGGCATGCGCCTTGGATCCAGGAAATACTTTTGCCCTTGATGGAGAACATCTGCCGTCAGTTTAGCGGCTTCGGTGGACACTTCAAGCCGGGCAGGCGTGAAATCCGGCCCTTGTACGGTAACGCCAAATTTTGCATTTCGCTGAAACTCGGTCATGACAAACCCGCTTCGCCGCCTACACTGGCGCCTGTGAGCTATCAGGTTTTTGCCCGAAAATACCGTCCCCGGACCTTTGACGATGTGTTGGGTCAGGATCATGTGGTGGTGACCCTCCGCAATGCGATTCAGCAGAATCGCCTAGCGCATGCCTATCTGTTTGTCGGGCCGAGGGGTACGGGCAAGACCTCGACCGCGCGGATTTTTGCCAAGGCCTTGAACTGCACCAGTGGCCCGAAGGTGGATTTTGATCCCAACGAGGATGTCTGCATCGAGATCGCCGAGGGGCGTTCGCTGGATGTTTTGGAGATCGACGGTGCCTCGAACAATGGTGTGGAGCAGGTGCGCGAGCTGCGGGATTCGGTGAAATTTGCGCCGAGTCGGGGTCAGTTTCGGATCTATTACATCGACGAGGTCCACATGCTTTCGAATGCGGCCTTCAATGCCTTGCTCAAGACGCTCGAAGAGCCGCCGCCGCATGTGAAATTCATTTTTGCGACCACTGAGGCGCACAAAATTTTGCCAACGATTCTTTCGCGGTGTCAGCGTTTCGATTTGCGCCCGATTCCGACGCAGTTGATTGCTGATCACTTGCTGCACATTGCGGGCAAGGAAGGCATTGATCTTGATCAGGCCGCCGCATGGGCAATCGCGAAGGGAGCGGATGGCGGCATGCGTGACGCGCAGTCGATGTTGGATCAGCTTGTGGCGTTTTGTGGTGACCGGATCGTTGAGGAAAATGTGCTCGATGTGTTCGGGTTCACATCGCGTGAGAAGGTGGCGAATCTGACGACTGCTTTGTTGTCGCGTGACACACCAACCGCCCTCTCGTTGATTCAAAAAGAATCCGAGAGTGGTCGTGATCTTTCGCAATTGTTGGGTGAGTTGATCGGGTGCTTGCGGGCCTTGCTTGTGGCGAAGTTGGATCCCACAGCGGACGGCGAGGGGATTCCTGCTGAGCTTTGGCAGGCCTTGTTGGCGGCGAGTTCGGCTTATGAGTCGGATCGCATCCTGGCGGCGATCGATGTTTTTGCCGAGACCGAGAGCCGGATGAAATGGGCGACGAACAAACGCCTGCATTTCGAACTTGGAGTGATCAAGTCGATCCAATCGCTCGGAGAATTTCGCATCACCGATGTGATCAAGGTCCTCAACAAAGGCATCAATGCCGGCGTTGAAGATTTCCCTGCTCCGGCAGAGGTGGCTCCCATGCAAGCGGCCCTTACAGCTGCCCCGACGCCGAAGTTTGAAGAGGTCAAGCCCGTGGTGGCAGTCCCTGCAAAGCCGGCGGCAAAGCCTGTTGCGAAATCGAAATCATCCGCGTTGGAATCGCTAGGGTCCTTGATCGAATCCGCGCCCGAAGTGAGCGAGCCTGTGGCTCCTCCACAACCGCCGAGGCCCGAGCCAAAGGCGCAAATTGTTGAAGCACCGGTACCGAAAGAAGCCGTCGCGGATGATTCGTTTTATCAGGATCCGCTGGTGCAAGCTGCCTTGAAAAAATTCGAAGGTAAAATTGTCGGCACGTGAAAATCTTTCCAGACCCATCAACCAATCCAATATGAACATTGCAAAACTCATGAAGCAGGCCCAGCAGATGCAGGCTGGGCTTGCCGCCAAACAGGAAGAACTTGCCAAGCAGACCGTTGAATCATCGGTGGGCGGCGGAAAGGTGACTGTCACCGCCAATTGCGCGGGTGATGTCCTTTCGATCCGGATCGATCCGTCGGTGGTGGATCCTGCGGATGTTGAATTTCTCGAAGAGCTCGTGCTCAAGGGCGTGCAGGATGCCGTGAACACCGGCAAGGAGAAGGCTGCGGCAGAAATGAAAAAGCTCACTGGCGGGCTTGGCATTCCCGGGATGTGAGTTTGCGAAGCATGATGCGGCGGCGGGCTTGACCCGATTTCGCATGGCGGCGAGATTGCGGGCATGACTCGTGAGCAAATCGCTGCCGTGCTTGAAGAGATTGCGCTCTTGCTTGAGCTCAAGGATGAAAATCCGTTCAAGGTGCGGGCTTACCGTCATGGTGCGGAGACTGTGATGGCGTACGATGGCGACATCGTGAAACTCGCGGAGGACAATCAACTAGAGGGGATCAAAGGCATTGGCGAGGCGTTACGCGACAAGTTGCATGAGCTCGCATCGACGGGCGCGTTGAAATTTCACCAGAAGCTGCGCGCGGAATTCCCCGCGGGTTTGTTGGGATTGTTTGATCTGCAGGGATTGGGTCCGAAGAAGGTCAAGGCCTTGCATCGCGAGCTTGGAGTGGGTGGTGTAGCGGACCTCAAGGCGGCGTGTGAGGAGGGCAAGGTTGCGGGCTTGCCGGGCTTTGGCGCCAAGACCCAGTCGGCGATTCTTGAGGCGATTGCCTTGAAGGAAAAATTTGCCGATTCATTTTTGCTGGGATCAGTCACGCCTTTGGTTTCCGAGATCCTTGATACCTTGCGAATGCATCCGGAAATTTCGTTGGTGGCGGTGGCTGGTTCGTTTCGTCGGGCCAAGGAGGTGGTGCATGATTTGGATTTTTTGGTGGCGACCAAGGAGCCAAAGCTGGTGTGTGAGGATTTTACGACGCTGGCTGAGGTTGAATCGGTGATCGCGTGCGGTGAGACCAAGGCATCAGTGCGCTTGAAGAATGGCATTCAGTGCGATTTGCGTGCGGTGTCGAACAAGCAGTTTCCATTTGCGCTGCAGTACTTCAGCGGATCGAAGGAACATAATGTCGCGTTGCGCGGGATTGCCTTGAAGAAGGGGCTTTCTCTCAATGAATACGGCTTCACCGCGGTGGAGGGATCGACGCGAAAGACGAAGGTGCCGGATGACATTCATGACGAGCGCGAGATTTACAAAGTGCTGGGCATGTCATTCATCGAGCCCGAGCTTCGAGAAAACCGTGGTGAAATTGAAGCTGCGGCCGAGCACAAGCTGCCGCGTTTGATCGAGCTCTCAAACCTGCGAGGGACATTTCACAATCACACCACCGCGTCGGATGGACATCACACGCTGGAGGAAATGGCCGAGGAAGCGATTGAGTTGGGCCTCGAATACCTTGGCATTGCGGATCACTCAAAGTCGATGGCTGTGGCCAACGGTCTCGATGAAGAACGCCTAGCGACCCAGGTGGCGGAGATCCGCAAACTCAATCGCGAATTCACCCATTTACGGCTCTTTGCCGGAACCGAGGTCGATATCCTCAAGGATGGCACGCTGGATTTTGACGATCATGTGCTCGCATCACTCGATTACTGCGTGGCCTCGGCGGTGAAGGTGGTAACGTATGACCCATTTTTGTCACCCACCCGTGCGGCTGAGTTGGGCGTAACGTTGCTTTCGTTAGATGAGGTTTTTGCCCAATCAGATGTCATCACCTGCCACACGCCTTGGCTGCCTGAAACAGTGGGCATGATCACAGGGGCACATTTTAGGCAAATGAAGCCGGGCGCGGCTTTTATTAACACGGCGCGTGGAGCGGTAATCAATGAGCCAGAGATGATCGAAGTGTTACAAGCCCGCCCCGATCTATTTGCCGTGCTCGATGTCACTTGGCCTGAGCCACCGCCACCCGAATCGCCGCTTTACGACTTGCCCAATGTCTTTCTTACCCCGCATATTGCCGGTAGCATGGACACCGAATGCCGCCGCATGGGGCGGCTGGTGGTCGAAGAGCTTGACCGCTGGCTGGCTGGTCAACCACTCAAACACC
>JAPOLH010000006.1 GCA_029977225.1 Verrucomicrobiaceae bacterium
GAAGGCCTTGGCGTCTATGATTCCTTGGGCTTTGTCCGCGAGTTACTCGATGAACTGCTGCACGGTCCAGTGCAGGGCGGCAAATTTGCCTTCGAGCGTTTGGCAAAGTTGCTCGCGCGAAGAGCTTCGCTTTTGGTCTCGCCCTCACTCGACGAAGCGCGCCATTTGCTCGACGCATTGTTCCGTTGCGAGTTGCCCTACTGCGCCGCCGACGGCCGGCCGACCATGATCGAATTCGGCATGCGTGAGTTGGAACGACGCTTCGGAGCTAGAGGGTAAGGAACGCGACCAGTTGCTTGCACACTCAATCCGCATAAAGGATGCGGCCGCAGTCTTCGCAGCGGGCAAGTTCCTTGCCGGTTTGCACGGCGACGACCGTGGAGGCGATGAGCTTCATGTGGCAACCGCCGCATTTGCCATCGTGCATCGGAGCGATGGCGAGGCCGTCTTTGGTTTTCATGAGGCGTTGGTAAAGCGGAAGGATTGAATCGGAAACGGCGGCGGCTAGCTGATCGCGTTCGGTGGTGAGTTCAGCTTGCTCCTGCTTGATGCGTTCTGAGCGTTGGCGGATGGACGCGAGATCCTCGTTGATCAGCACCTGAGTTTTCGCGCGTTTTGTTTCGGCTTCTTTGTGGTCGGCGCGCAACTGGTCGATTTTTTCCATCAGCTCGAGCTCCTTTGTTTCGAGCTCGTCGACTTCCTTCTCGTAGCGAACTACCTCGTTGCCGAGGGCTTGGTATTCGTCGTTTTTGCGAGTTTCGAACTGCTGGACTTTGAGGCGTTGGACAGTGGTTTTGCGCGCGCCGACATCGAGTTCGATGCGCTTGAGTTGGAGTTCGCATTCGACCAGCGCGTCATGGGCCGCTTGCACGGCTTGGTTGTCGGCGGCGAGCTTGCCCTGCGCGCGGGCCTCGTCTTGCGGGAGTTTTTCCAAATCCTTGGCGAGGGAAAGCAGGCGGCGGTCACGGTCTTGGAGGACCAACAGGGCACGGACATCTTCGAGCATGGAAAAGGCTTAGTCGGCGGGCATGGCACCGACAAGTTCTTTGCGTGTTTGGCGGGTCAGGTGGTCAGGCGTGCAATGTATTTTTTTCGCGACTTTGGATCAAGTACAGCGCCACCGCCAGCCAGATCAGGCCGAATGAGAGCAAACGGTGCGCGTCCATGGTTTCCCCGTAACAGCGCCAGCCGATGATCCATTGCAGGGTGGGTCCGAGAAATTGCAGCATGCCGAGGGTGGTGAGGCGAATGTTGCGCGCGGCGTAGGTGAAGCAGAGCAGGGGAAGAGTTGTCGCAATGCCGCTGGCGATGATGAGAGTCGCTTGCGGCCATGAGGGCAGTGAGCTGATGCCTGAATCAGCCGTATGAGTTGCGATCCATGCGAGGGCGATTGGAGCGAGGAGTGAGGTTTCGAGTGTGAGTCCATCGCGTGCATCGAGGGATGATTTTTTCCTGACTACGGCGTAAAGTGAAAAGGTCGATGCAAGGGCGATTGGAATCCAGGGGAAGTGCCCGCTGGTGGGGATTTGGATCAGCACGCCTGTGAAGGCCAGCGCGATGGCGATGAGTTGGCGTGTGTTGTGTTTTTCGGAAAACCACAGCGTGCCGAAGAGCATGTTGAAAAACGGATTCAGGTAGTAGCCGAGTGCGGCTTCAAGGATGCGGTGATTGAGGGTGGCCCAGACGTAGAGAAGCCAGTTCGATGCGAGCAAAGCGCCGGAGAGCGCGCTCCATGCCAGTGTGGCCCTCGATTGGAACAATTTTTTCAGATGACTCGAATTGCTTCCGGCAAGCGTGATCGCCAGCAGTAGCATGAGTGACCAAAGGGTGCGGTGGGCAACGATCGATGCGGGTTCGAGAAAGGACAGCGCCTTCCAAAAAACCGGCAGGATTCCCCACATGGAAAAGGCGGCGAGCGCGGCGGCGATGCCTTTTTGCTGCGGGTTCATGGCGTTGAGCATGGGCGGATTTGCCGGCGGATGAAGGCGAAAGTGCGGCGGCCGAATTTTGGATTTTGAATCCGCGGAAATTTGAACATCATCGGCGCATGTCCGCTGAACGTTTGTCCATTCCCCGCTATGCCATGGCCTTGGCGCATGTGGCGAGCCTGCGTTCGGAGGATCCGTATCGTAAGGTGGGCGCTGCGGCGCTTGATCACGACAATCGCGTGATTGGTACCGCGTACAACGGCCTAGCGCCCGGGTTCAATCCGCCGGGCGGATTTTGGGACGACCGCGAGGCGCGTCAAAAATTCATGCTTCATGCCGAAGTGAACCTTTGCAGTTTGTTTCGCCGAGGTGAGGCTAAGCTCGTCGCGACCACCACCATGCCATGCACCGCGTGCATGCAAACGCTTTGCGCCTATGGCATTCGCGAGATTTATTACCGCGATGTTTACCACGCGTCCGACGCGCCGGAGATTGCGAAATTGTACGGAGTCAGGCTCGAGAGGGTCGCGGATTTCCCCGAGCTTGATCACTTGGAGAAGTGAGTAGTTTTAAGTCTCAAGTGTTCAGTTGGAGCAGGGCATAGTGATTACCCTTTATAGATTTCACTGTCCGATATTTTCCAACGCGTCGAGATTGATGAAATTTTGTTGGTGGATGAGGTGGTCGATGAGTGTGAGGCCGGTGAGTTCTTCGATGAGGCCTTTGTTGGTGATCATTGCGGTGTCGAGCTCGTCATCGAGTTGGTTGAGGATGATGCCGGCGCATTGCAGGCCTTTGGCGCGAATGGCATCGACGCTGAGGAGCGTGTGATTGAGTGCGCCGAGGCGGTTGGCGACGACGAGGATGACTGGGAGATTGAGGGCTTTGGCGAGATCGGAGACGCGGAAGTTGGGTGCGATGGGGACTTCCCATCCGCCGGCACCTTCGACGAGGACCTGCGTGTGTTTGGCGGCGAGTTGATGATAGCCGTCGATCAGGATCTGTGGGTCGACCGGGTGGTTTTCGAGCATGCCGGCGACGAGCGGGGCGACGGGCGTGTTGAGGTGGAGGGGGTTGATTTCTTCGACGGGAATGCCGCCCGAGGCGGTGGCGAGGCGTGTGGCATCGTCTCGATCGCCACAGCTGACCGGCTTGTAGCCGACTGCGTCGATGCCCTGGCGGCGCAGTTCTTCGAGCATCAGGCAGGTCGCGTAGGTTTTGCCGGCGTTGGTGTCAGTACCCGTGATGAAGTAGTTCATGCCCGAGAGGTGAGGGGCGGAGGCCCTCGGGTCAAGTCGCGTGAGTGGCGAATTTTGTTTGGTTGCTTGGCCGGTCGGGTTCATGGTGGCGGCGATGAATGCGGATTTCATGGTCATCGGCGCAGGGATTGCGGGCCTTTCCTTTGCATTGAGGGCAGCGCGTCACGGGTCGGTGGTCGTGGTGGCCAAAGGCGATGTTTTCGAATCCAACACCGCGTGGGCGCAAGGTGGAATTGCCTCAGTTTTGTCCAAGCAAGAGCGGGATGCGGGGGACTCCGTGGAATTGCATGTGAATGATACGCTGGTGGCCGGTGCGGGACTGTGCCGCGAGAGTGTGGTTCGCATGATTGTTGGCGATGGCGAGGACACGATTCGGGATCTGGTGGAATATGGAGTATGTTTTGATCGAGAGGATCATCATTATCTCTTGGGTCGCGAGGGTGGTCATTCGCATCGGCGAATTTTGCATGCCAAGGATACAACCGGGCGTGAAATCGCGCGGGCCTTGATTGATGCGGCGCGCAAGACGCCGAACCTCACAATTTTAGAGAATCATTTTGTCGTCGACCTCATCACCACATCGAAACTTGGTGCGGTGGCCGAGGATCGCGTGCTCGGTGCCTATGTGCTCGAGCGCAAAACCGGTGAGGTGAAGGTCATGCGCTCCGATCGCGTCGTCTTGGCGGCCGGTGGCTGCGGCAAGGTTTATCTTTATACTACCAACCCTGATTCCGCGACGGGTGATGGAGTGGCGCTTGGTTGGCGTGCGGGAGCGTCGATCGCGAACATGGAGTTCATCCAGTTTCATCCGACCTGCTTTTACAATCCTGCGGCGACGGGTCCCGAGGCTCGGTCGTTTTTGGTGAGTGAGGCGGTGCGCGGTGAGGGTGGGATATTGATCAATGCCAAGGGTGAGGATTTCACCAAAAAGGTCGATCCGCGAGGGTCATTGGCGCCGCGTGATGTGGTGGCGCGAGCGATTGACCGCGAGCTCAAGCGCACCGGTGCGGCGTGTGTGTATCTTGATGTGACGCACAAGCCGAAGGGTTTCATGAAGGAGCGGTTTCCGTACATCTATGAAACGCTGATGAAGTTTGGTTTGGACTGCGAGACGCAACCGATTCCGGTGGTGCCGGCGGCGCATTATCAATGTGGTGGGGTGCTGACCGACAACGAGGGCAAGACCGCGATTCGTGGGTTGTTTGCGATTGGCGAGGTGGCCTGCACCGGCTTGCACGGAGCGAACCGCTTGGCCTCAAATTCATTGCTTGAGGGCAATGTCATGGCGCGAAGGGCTTTGGACGAAATGATGCGAGTTTATCCTCCGGGCAAGCAGGCGCCGAATCCGCCAGCAATTCCCGAGTGGGAGCACGGTGATACGGCCGAGCCCGATGAGCTGGTGGTCATTTACCACAACTGGGATGAAATCCGCCGTCTGATGTGGGACTATGTTTCCATCGTGCGAACCGACAACCGCCTGCGTCGTGCGGCGGCGCGTTTGCGAAATCTCAAGCGCGAGGTGCGCGAGTTTTATTGGGGGCATCGCGTGAATTCCGACATCCTCGAGCTACGCAATCTCGTGGCGGTCGCGGGTCTTATTGTCGAATGTGCATTGCGCCGCAAGGAGTCGCGCGGCTTGCACTACACACTCGATTACCCAGAGGTAGATGAACGTCAGTGCGTGGACACCGTGGTGCGGCGTTTTTGATTTTTATTTGTGTGTCTCAGGCGTGAGCAATGATGCGAGCATTGTATCTGATGTCGTCGCATTTTCTGCATCATCGAATGGGATTAAAATGAAACAGCCTTTCCGGATGACCGGAAAGGCTGTTGCGTTCATCGGGGCATGCGTGGCATGCGCCGCGACGGATCAGAGAGCCATGTCCTTGAGTTTCTTGAGCGGACGGATGCGAACCACGGTGGTGGCTGGCTTGGCTTTGAACATCACTTCTTCCTTGGTGAAGGGGTTGATGCCTTTGCGTGCCTTCACAGCAGGCTTGCGGACGGTGGTCACTTTGAGCAGGCCGGGGAGAACGAATTCTCCGACTGCGTTTTTCTTGATGTGACCTTCGATCACGCCGGTGAGTGCTTCGAGAACCGAAGCCACTTGCTTGCGGCTGAGCTCGGTGCTGTTTGCGATGCTGTCGACGATTTGTGTCTTCGAGTACTTTTCTTTAACGGTGGTAGCTTTGGTTGCCATGCGCATTGATTGATTGATGGCGGGCGGGATGTCAAGCATCCGAATGAATTTTTAGGCTTTAAAAATAGGGGTTTGTTAGATGCCCAACGATTGCAAATTTTTTAAAAAAAGAGACGCGAGTCCTGCCCGAAGAAAGTTGGCATTCGTCCTGGTATCGTTAGGGTGGGGTCATGCGAATCGACATCGTGACGCTTTTTCCTGAGGTGGCTCTGGCGCCCTTGAGTGATTCCATCATTCAGCGGGCACGGGCGGCTGGACTGGTGGAAGTGGTGGGTCATCAGTTGAGGGATTGGTCGGAGGACAAGCATCGGCGTGTGGATGAGGCCCCATGTGGTGGAGGGCAGGGGATGGTGTTACGGCCTGAGCCCTTATTTGCTGCGGTGGAGGCCTTGAGGGGGCCGAAGACGCGGGTGATTTTAATGACTCCGCAGGGGCGGCCGTTTAAGCAAGCGGTGGCGCGTGAGTTGGTGGGCGAGGAGCATCTGGTGATTTTGTGCGGGCATTATGAAGGGGTTGACCAGCGGGTGATTGAGGCGTTGGTGGACGATGAAATTTCGATTGGGGATTACATTCTTACCAATGGCGCGTTGGCGGCGGCGGTGCTGTGTGATGCGGTGATCCGGCTCTTGCCGGGGGCCTTGGGTGATGAGCGTTCGGCGCAGGATGAATCATTTTCGCGGACTGACCGGCTTGAAGCGCCGTGTTACACCAAACCCTTGGATTACCGTGGGATGAAGGTGCCCGAGGTGCTGGTTTCCGGGCATCACGACCGGATCAGGCGCTGGAAGGAGGAGCAGGCAGAGTTGCGGACCCGGCAAAACCGCCCTGATCTTTGTGAAGGGTCCGGCTGATCGATTGCGTGGGACTGCGTGAAAAGGCGTGCCTTGGGCACGAAAATGTGCATGAAATCCGTTGTGAGCACGAACCATGGATTTGGCAAAAACGGCGAAGTCGAGGATCCGCCGCGGGTAGAGCCGGCGACCATCGAGGATCTGCCGGCGCTGACCGAGTTGGTGATGGAGTTGTTTTCCCGCTCGGGGGATTTCACTCCGGACCGCACGCTGCAGGAACGTGGCTTGAGGTTGATTCTCGAACAGCCCAATCGCGGCCGCATCTTTGTGGTGCGCAACAAGGATCGGATCTTTGGCATGGTAAACCTTCTCTTCACCATTTCCACCGCGCGTGGGGGATTTGTGATTTTGCTGGAAGATGTGGTGATCCACCCCGACCACCGAGGTCAGGGCTATGGTGCGATGCTGGTCGATTATGTCGTCGATTTCGCCAAAAAGAAAAACTTCAAGCGGATCACGCTGCTGACTGACCGGATCAGCGCCGAGTCGCAAGAATTCTTCAAAAAGCAGGGCTTTGAGTATTCCAACATGATCCCAATGCGGCGGATCATTGATTGAAAAACCATGCTTTGACCGGTTTTAGGCCGGTTTTTTGCGGGCTTGGTTCATTCTTGCCGATTTGGCTTCCGGCCATTAAAGTCCCGGGCCCCGGCAATGAGCGCCAAACCTGCATACCTCTATGACACCACCCTGCGTGACGGCACCCAGGGTGAAGGATTTCAATTGTCTGTCTTAGACAAGCTGCGAATTGCCGAGCGGCTTGATGCATTCGGCATCGATTTCATTGAAGGCGGCTGGCCGGGTTCGAACCCGAAGGATGTGGAATTTTTTCGCGAAGCCAAATCGTTGAATCTCAAGCATGCGAAGCTGGCGGCATTCGGATCGACGAGGCGTGCGAACACGCCGGTGGCTGAAGACCCGCAGGTTGCGCTGTTGCTCGAGGCGGAGACGCCGGTGGTGACGATTTTCGGCAAGAGCTGGGAGCTGCATGTCACCGAGGTACTGCGCACGACGGTCGAGGAAAACCGTGCGATGATCCGCGACACAGTGGCCTATCTGGTGAAGCATGGCCGCGAGGTCATGTACGACGCCGAGCATTTCTTCGACGGGTACAAGGACTCTCCCGAGCATGCCTTGTCGACTCTCGAGGCTGCCGCCGAGGGCGGTGCTGCTTGTCTTGTGCTTTGCGACACCAATGGTGGCACGCTGCCGGAGGAGATCGTGCAAATCTGTGCCGCGGTGCGCGGGCGCCTACCGGATGTGCCGTTCGGCATTCACACTCACAACGACTGCGAGCTGGCCGTGGCCAATGCCGTCGCGGCGGTCAAGGCTGGCGCAACGCAGGTGCAGGGAACGATCAACGGCTACGGCGAGCGCACCGGTAACTGCAACCTTACCTCGGTGATTCCGATTCTTCAGCTTAAGCTAGGCATGTCGGTTGTTTCCCATCTCGAGAAACTACGAGATTTGTCGTACTTCGTCGACGATGTGTCGAACAACCCGCATTTTGCGCGTGCGGCTTTTGTCGGTCGTACCGCTTTTGCACACAAAGGCGGCATGCATGTGAATGCCGTGCAGAAGTTGGCGCGCAGCTACGAGCACATCGAGCCGGCCAGTGTTGGCAACGAGCAGAACATTCTCGTTTCGGAACTGAGCGGTCAGTCGAATATTCTGATCAAGGCCGGCGAGCTTGGTCTTCCGCTGGAAAAAGGCTCTGCCGAGGCATCGGCGGTGCTCAAGCGTGTGAAGGAACTCGAGAACGAAGGATATTCTTTCGAGGCCGCGGGCGGCTCGCTTGAGTTGCTGATCCGCCGCGAGCTTGGCAATCACGCGAGGCCCTTTGACCTGACTGAATATCACACCAGTTTCCGCCAATATCGCGACGGGCATCCGCCGGTTTGCGAGGCAACGGTGAAGCTGATGGTTGATGGCACGCCGGAGCTTACGGTTGCTGAGGGCAGAGGCGTGGTCAACGCACTTGACCTCGCACTGCGCAAGGCGCTGCTGCCATTTTTCCCCGAGATCTCTGAGGTTTCGCTGGTCGATTACAAGGTACGCATCATCGACAGCCATGATGCGACCGCAGCTAAGACCCGTGTTTTGATCGTCTCGACCGATGGCGAAAACAACTGGGGCACAGTGGGTGTTTCCGAAAATATCATTGAGGCCAGCTGGCTCGCGCTCGTCGATGGCATCGATCTTTTCCTGCAACGCAAAAGGCTTGCCGGAAGGTAATTCCACAAAAGCAAGACCATGGAACTATTTTACGCCGCGCTGCAAGAACGCTTCGTATGGGGGCTTCTGCTTGGAATTCTCATCGCAGGGTTTATTTGGAAATCCGGCTTCAGCGCTCGTCGTCATCTCGCACGCGAGATCAAGCGTCTCGAGGGTGAGCTCAAGGACCTGCAGAGGCATCTCAACACCCAGCTCAAGGTCAACGCCAGTGGCAATGAGGCGCTCCAATCGGAGCTCGATTTGTTGCGCATGCAGAACGAAAACCTTCGCGTCAACAACGCGGCACTTTCGCAAAAGCCCGGGCGCGCTGAAATGCGTTTGCTGCAGGTGCATGAGATTGCGATCCGTGCCATGCACGAGCAGGCACCGGGCTTTGCACCGGCTTGGGAAAAGGCCATGCGTCAGGGGGAAGCTGAACTTGAGGCAGCTGACAGCGGTTTGAAGAAATTGCTGCGCATGGTGATCCCTGGCTTGGCGGCTCCGCAGGCTGTTGCAAAGAGTGCGATCAATATCGACAGCGAAAGTGCCCGATAGCGATCGGCGCTACATGCTTCTTTCTTGTGTCGTTGATAGAATCGTCCAAGCTTCGCCCTCATGTCCGCCTTTCCGGAGCAGAAGCGTGTGATGAATTTGTCCCTGCTGGCGGCGCTGGTATTATTGGCGATCAAGGTGGCTGGCGCGGTGATGACCGGCTCGTCGGCGATTTACTCAGATGCGGCTGAATCGGTGGTGCATTTTCTTGCGGTCGGCTTTGCCTGTTGGGCCTTGCGTTTGTCGATCAAGCCTGCGGACGAGACTCACCATTTCGGTCATGACAAAGTTTCGTTTCTTTCGGCGGGCTTTGAGGGTGCGATGATTTCGGCTGCGGCAATGTTGATTTTTTATGAGGCCGCCCGGCAGTTCATGTTTGGGGTCGAGATCCGCAATCTTGGTTTTGGTTTGGCGGTGACCTCGCTTGCGGCCTGCATCAACCTTGTGCTTGGGCTTTCATTGATCGCGGTGGGCAAGAGAAGCGGTTCGCCATTGGTTCGGGCAAACGGCATGCATGTGCTCACGGATGTGTGGTCGAGTGTCGCGGTGTTGATCGGCCTATGCCTGTATCATGTCACCGGGTGGGTTTGGTGGGATCCGGTGGTGGCAATTTTGGTTTCGTGCAACATCCTGCGGGTGGGCATTCTTCTGATGCGTGAGAGTCTTGGTGGTTTGCTCGATGAGGCGGATCCAAGGATTGAAAGCGAGGTGCGCGAATTGCTCGACCGTGAGGTTGCGGCCCTTGGTTTGTCATACCACAACTTCCGGCACCGGCATTCGGGGCGCACGCATTGGGTGGAATTCCATCTCGTGTTTGACGATCACCTCAGTGTTGGAGAGGCGCATGATCAGGCAACGAGGCTTGAGGCAATGGTTGCCGACTTGTTGAGCCCGGATGGAAGGGTCATTTCCCATCTCGAACCCCGGTCTTGCGAGCATTCACAGGAACGCTGGGAGGGGTAATGATCGTGCAAGCAAGCGGTAGTAAGCAAATCAGCCGCCGATCTCGGTGCGGCCGGAGAGCTGGGCTCCTTCCTCCATCGAGAAGACCTTTGATTTGATGTCACCGTTGATTCTCGACTTGTTGTTCAGCTCGCAACGTTGAGCGGTGATTTTTCCTTCGATCTTGCCGTAGACTTTTACTTCGCCGGCGGAGATGTCGCCTTTGATGCTGGCATTTTCGCCGATCGTGAGCCGACCCTTGTCAGAGCTGATTTCGCCTTCGATTTTGCCATCGACGATCATGTCATTGGCGAAGCGGACGGAGCCGGTGATTTCGATTCCGCTGGAAAGAACATTGGTGGGAGTGGCCATTGCGAAAAGTCCAGCAAAGCGGGATGGTCGATGCAAACGAAAAGACCGATTGCAGGAAAAAAGGGGGTAGGGAAAATGTCAGAGGCTCCCCATTTAGGGCCTGGCATCGTCGGTCGTCAAAATACCCGCTCCATTGCTCGCTGCCGTATCATATTGCCACTTGCGCGGGCTTGCGTTGAAAGCGGCGGCGGGGCAGATTCAGGCAATGAGCGATGTGATGATCGAGACAGTGGATTTGCACCGGAGCTACCGGATTGGCAGCAAGTCGATCGAGGTGTTGCATGGTGTGGATTTGGGCATTCGTCGTGGTGAGCGGGTTTTCCTTTGTGGACCGAGCGGTGCAGGCAAGACCACCTTGCTATATACCTTGGCGGGGCTGGAGCGGCCCGAGCGAGGCTTGGTGCGGATTGATGGGGTTGATCTGTACGCCTTGGGTCGCCAAGAACAGGCGCGTTTTCGCAACCGTGAGATTGGATATGTGTTTCAAAATTTCCATTTGTTGCCCGAGTTGACCGCGTTGGAAAACGTGGCGGTGCCGGGGGCGATCTCGGGTGTCGACTCCACGGCGGCGGCTATGAAAGCTCTCGAGCGAGTCGGACTTGGAGGACGCGCCGATCACTTGCCAGCTGAATTGTCGGGCGGGGAGCAGCAGCGTGTCGCTATCGCGCGGGCGATTGTGAACGAGCCCAAGGTGCTCTTTGCGGATGAGCCAACAGGCAATCTGGATTCAATCAACAGCGGGCAAATCATGACAATGCTGTTGGAGTTGGCGACTGAGCACTCGATGACGTTGGTGGTGGTGACCCACGATGCCGCACTCGCCGAGCTGGGTGATCGCAGGCTGGTGATTCGCGATGGCGCGATTCACTGAAATCTCAACCGTGCATTTGTGCTCACTCCGCGCGGGAGAGTCGTTGGATGCCGTGCTGAAGCAGTTGTGAGTCGATCCTTGATGACATCACTTCGTCGAGGTTGATTGTGAGATTTTCCTCGTTGAATTCGATCGAGTGAATGGCAGGTGTCTCATCATCGAATGCACGGATGAGGCTTTGAATGTTCTTGATCGGTTTGCCGTTCACCTTGGTGACGATGAGGTTGCGCAATGACTCGTAGCCGACGGTTGCAGGAGTCGGGATGACACCGGTGAGGAGAATGACCCGTTGCATGGATTCCTCATATTTTTCCGGGTTTTCAAGTGCGTCGAGCAAGTTGAGTGGGGCGCGGGATTCCCAGTCCTCGCCGAAGGCTTCGAGCAGTGGGCGAGAGAGTTCTTGAAATACCAGCCCGCCCTTCACGAGGAAGTTGGGAGCTTTGCCGAAGAGGTGGTTGGGGACAAGGCGTGTTTCCTCAGATTCGCGGTTGAGGGTTGCCTTGATTTCCATGGGTTTGCCATCGCGCAGGATTGAGAGAGTGATGGTGTCACCAACGGATCGAGTGCCGCGGATGAGGTGGCCCCAGAGCAATTTTCCGTAAGTCGGATGCTCATAGTAGCCGCGTCGGTCGATTGGTGATCCGTCAACGGCGAGCAGCACATCGCCATTTTTCACGCCGGCGAGGTCGGCCGACATTTTTTTGCGCACCGAATGGATGTAGATGCCGCCGACGTCGTTGGGGAGTTTGAGCCATTGGCGTAGGGATGGGTCCTCAGTGCGTGCGATCGAGATGCCGAGGCTTGGAAATCCCGTGTAGTTGCCTGCGGATGCCTCCCGCACGAAGCGTGAGATGATGTCGGTGGAGGCCACATCGCAGAGTTGGTCTTTCGAGTTGTAACTAAAGAGCACGCCGGCGAGTTTGCCATCACGCAGGACGGGCAGGGAATAACTGCCGGTGGCGTCTTGCATCGAGGCTTTTACCCGATAGGTGAGGAAACTGTGGCCTTGCAGGAAATTTGCAATCAGATCGACGCTTTGAAGTGTGCCTGCAGTTTCGAGCGCCACACCATTTTCTTCGATTTGAACAATCGCAAGTGGCGATCCTATTTGCGGAGGCTCGGCGATGTCGAAGGGCACCAGTGATGCGAAGAAAGCCCCGCCTTCGGTATCGTTTGCCGGGCCAAGCAGCGCGAGATTTGCCTCGTAGTCGGCGGCGATCACTTTGGCGGGCGAAAAACGGGTGCCATCGCAAGATTCAAACTCCAGATACGTGGCGTCGGTTACGAGCTCGGCAGTGGTGAGCACGTGTTGTGGGCCGACAACTGCGGCAAGAGCCCGGCGTTTGCGTGGTGGGGATTTTTCCCAAGGTTGCCAGATATTCCACGATTGTTGGGTCGAGTTGATTCGCACCAGCGATGATTTCACGTCGGGTTTTGGTGCAATCGGTTTCGCATTGAGAGCCACCAGTGGGGCGGGTGGAGGATTGTTGCTCGACTCTGCATGCGAGGCGTTGCGCGGTTTGCACGCCGTGATGGCAAGCAAGGTGAAAAAAACTGATGCGATGCGCATGGATGCGAGTGGGTGACGGTTAAATTATTTCAAGCCGAGCACATCCTGCATGTCGTAGAGGCCGGGTGCTTGCGATTCGAGCCACTTTGCAGCGCGCACGGCGCCGGCAGCGAAGGTGAGTCGCGATGAAGCTTTGTGGGTCAGTTCGACGCGTTCGCCATCGGCGGCAAACATGACCGTGTGGTCGCCGACCACATCGCCGCCGCGCAGCGTGTGCATGCCGATCTCGCGCGGTGGGCGCGGGCCGATGTTGCCGAAGCGACCGTGGGTGACATCATCTTTGTAAGATGTGCCGGTTTCTTCGTTAAGGATCTCGAGAAGTGTTCTAGCGGTACCCGAGGGTGAGTCGATCTTGTGACGGTGGTGCATTTCGGTCACCTCGATATCGAATCGATCTTGGGTGAGGATGCGCGCGGCGTGACGCGTGAGCCAGAAGAGCGTGTTGACCCCGATCGAGTAGTTTGATGCAAAAACGATTGGGAGTGTTTCGGCGGCTTTGCGGATCATTTCGCGTTCGTCATCGCTGTGGCCAGTTGTGCCGATCACGAGGCGTGTGCCGTGTTTCAAAGCTGCCTCAACGACTTGAGCGGTGAACGAGTGGACCGTGAAGTCGATGATGCAATCGGCCTTTTGAACGGCGGCGTCGAGGTCCTGTCCGACATCATGGGTGGAGGTGACCTGTGAGTCGGGATCTGCGGCGGCAGCTTGCATGAGGGCTTGGCCCATGCGGCCTGATTTTCCAGTGATGAGTAGGTTGGGCATGATGCTTGGAGGTGTGGTTGAGTTGTGTGGAATCAGTCTTCCCAAATCATGTTTTTGAGGCGGATTTGTTCTGCGCGTTGGGTAGCTTCCTTGGCGCGAGGGCCTTTGAATGAGGCGATCTTGCGGGCGCAAGCGATCGCGGCCGGCCAGCGTTGGGATTTTTCGAGAAATGCGAGTGCGCGAAATCCGCATAGTTCCAGGTAGTTCCACTCGGCGGGGGTGTTGGTGGTCTCGAGCACCGAGTAATAGGCAAGCAATGCCTGTTGTTCATTTTGACCGGGTGTGTCGGGCTTATCTGGAAGTTGCTCGAATGTTCTGCCACGCAGGTATTGCAGGTGGTTGAAATTGGCGGAGTTCTTGGGTGAGTTGGCGAGCAGTGTGTCGTAAATTTCGAGTGCTTCTGTCAGTGCTTCGGGACGGGTGATGCCGATCGATTGGATCGCATCACCGAGCAGCAGGCCGCAGGTGTGTTGGATCGGGTCGTTGCTGGTGAGTGATGCAAACCACGGGCGCAGCAATTTGATTGCTTCTTCGGATTGGTTCATGTCGATCATCAGTCGAGCCATTTCAAGCCGTGCAACTGATGAGAGTGGCGAGTTGGATTCAGCGGCCTTGGTGTAAAGGACGAGGGCTTCCTGGCGCGATTGGGGGGTCTGGACGAGGGTGGCAGCACGTGCGGCGAGCAGCCATGCGGCTTGGGAACGTGAAGGATTGGTGCTGGTGTTGGCGAGTTTTTCGAGAGTGAGTCGCGCGTCATTGTAGTTGCGCGATTCGAAATGGGCGCGGCCGAGCAGCATGGCGGCATCTTCCGCAATAGGCTCGGTAGGGAATTGGTTCAGCAATGCGGTGGCGTTGGCAATCACGTCGGGCAGCTCGTGCCGGGCAGAAGAGATACGAATTTTTAGCCATGCGAGTTGGGCAGGGGATACGGTTTGGGTGCCTTCGCTTTGAGGCGAAATCGAATCGATTAACTTGCGAGCGTGTTCGGTATCGGGTTGTGCTTGATCGAGCGCTGCGTGGGCGGCGGCGAGTCTGGCTTCGTTGGCGCGCGGATGGTTTGGGTTTTGGTCGAGGAAGTTTTCGATGGCTTGGTTTTTTTCCTCAGGGGACTCTGCGACCAGGGCTCGTTCCAATTCGATGTCCGCACTCAGTGCAGGGTCGTTGATGTTAGCGTTAGCGATGGTGGTGAGTTTTGAGCCGGATTTTGCATGGTCCAAAACGAGTGAGGCCAGTGCGTTGTAGCGTGCGGCATTGGCGCTGGTGGTGGAGAGTTCGTTTGCGGCCTCCTCAAAAAGTTTTGTAGCGGGTCCCGATTCGCCATTTTTGTATGCTTCCTGAGCTTGTAAGAATGCGGCTTCGCCGCGTAGCTGTGGGAGTTTGGAGTTTTCCCGCAAGACCGTGAGAAGGTGAAACGCTTGATCGGTGAGACCTGCCATCAAGTATCTCTTGCCGAGTAAGAGCATGGCGCGGTTGACGAGCGGATGATTGGGGAACTCCGCGCGCAGGCGGTTCATGAGGCGGCGCGATTCCGCGAGTGCTTGAGGTGATTCATTGCGGTCGAGGCCGAGCGCGCGGGTGAAGAGCGCGTAAGCGATGACCTCTTCGTGAACTTTCACCGATGGCCATGCGCTCACGCATTCAGCTCCTTCAGTGGGCACAAGACCGGTGGGCGAAATTTCGCTGGTGGGAATCCACTGGCCGAGTTGCTCGAGCACCATGTCACCGGCCGAGGGTTTTTCCGGCATTATTTTTTCGATACGCTGAAAGAGTGCCTCAAGTTGTACGGAATCTGGATGTTCGCCGATGAACGAGACCAGAAATGCAAATGCCGAGGAAGCACCTTCAGACTGTAACAAGGAATCGGTGAGTCCGACGGCAGCCGAGTGAAATTGTCTCAAGCTGAGGCCTCGGGGTTGATCGATGAGTGATCTGAAAATGCCTGCAGCGACCGATGCTTGATTTTCGCCAAGTGTGAGGTGGGCGTTGAGTAGATCGGCATGGGCCTGAAGATTGGATGGGAATTTTTCAATCGAGGAAAACAACGTACGCGCCTTGGGGCGCTGTTGCGTGTCGATGAGAATTTCTACTTCACGGAGAAGAATTGCCGGGGCATGGGATGGGTCGGCCGATTGCCTAAAGCCCGACAGGACACCCAATGCGGCATCGATTTGTTCGAGTGAGAGATGGAGGTTGGCGAGGCTGACGGCTGTCTCGAAACGATGCGGAGTATCGGGGCGTTCGGAAAGTGGGGTGAGCTGTGCGATTGCCTCGGCGATGCGACCTGAGCTGGCGAGTGCCTGACCTTTCCAAAACGGCTGTTCGGGATGATTGCGTACGATTGATTGTTCGAGCAGGTCGAGGGCGGCGTCGGATTTCCCTTGGCGGATCCATGACTCGGCGAGACCAATGGCAGCTCGGGCACTCTGGTCAGATGGGAGGTCCGCACTTTGAAGGGCGCTTTCGAGGTGAACTGTGGCGATTTCCCAAAGGCCGGCGGCGAGCGATTCATCCCCCCTGCGCAGGGCGTCACCTGCGTCCTGCCCGTAAGCGGGCAAGCGGAGCAGGGGCAGCAGTGATAAAAGGATCGACCTGAGGTGCATTTCTGAGTGGCCATCCTTGCACCACTTCGCGGGTGTGGCCAGTCCTGATGACTGAAAAACGCGGATTTGGAGGCCTGCGGGAGGCTCGCCAATGGCCTAGTTTTTGAGGAGGCTGCGCAGATCGGCCACGGAAAGCTGAAGGGCCAGTGCGGCCTCCTTGAGATCGCCGTCGGCACGCTCGACCATGCGGCCAGCGATCTCACGGCTGGCCCAGTTGAGGAGATCTTCGTCGGTGGGGGCGAGATTGATCAATTGGTCGATGGCACCATTGAGCATCGCAGGCGATTTGCCAGGGATCGATGCCAAGGGAATGTCTGCGGGTAAAAGGATGTTGGATGTGGCGAGTGCGCAGGCGCGAGCGATTGTGTTTTCGAGTTCGCGCACATTTCCCGGCCATGTGTGGGACTGCAAGAGGTTGATGGCTTCGGCGGTGAGGCGAATGCGTGCCATGCCATTCTTGCGGGTGATGCGTTGCAGGAAAAATTCCGCGAGCAGCGGGATGTCCTCGATGCGTTCGCGAAGTGCGGGAATGCGGATCTCGACGACATTGAGTCGATAGTAGAGGTCTTCGCGGAAACGGCCGGCGGCGACTTCTTCGGTGAGGTTTTTGTGCGTCGCGGCGATGATCCGCACATCGGTGGTGAGGTTTTCATTCGAACCGACGCGCGAGAAGGATCCGTCTTGCAGAACTCGCAGCAGCTTCACTTGAATGCTGAGCGGCATGTCGCCAATCTCATCGAGGAAAAGCGTGCCGCCATCGGCTTGTTCGAAGCGTCCGGCTCGGCGTGCGATCGCACCGGTGAACGAGCCTTTTTCGTGGCCGAAGAGTTCGCTCTCGAGAAGGTTTTCTGGGATGGCACCGCAGTTGATGGTGATCATCTCCTTGTGATGGCGCGGGCTGTATTCGTGGACGGCTTTTGCGACGAGCTCCTTGCCCGTGCCGCTTTCGCCGGCGATGAGAACGGGTGCGTCCGAGCGTGCGACGCGACCGACCATTTTGAAGACCCCTTGGAGCGCGCGCGAAATACCGATCATCTTCACGCGGCCATCGTTCTTCGGAAGTTCCGCCGCCGGCTTGCCTGCGCTGCGGCGTTCTTCGCGCATTTGCAGGGCCGACTCGACCACGGTGCGGAGTTCGAAGGGCAGCGATTCCTTGCGCAGCACATCATGGGCGCCACGTTGGGTCGCCTCGATGATTTGGCCCGTGCTGGGGAAGCCCGCCGTGAGAATGACCATCGTGTTCGGGCTGTGTTGCAGGATGCGGCCGAGCAACTCCATGCCATCGAAGGGCTCGAGCTCCATCGCTGCGACCACCACGCCGACGGGGGTTTTTTCGACCACCTTCACCGCATTGGCGGCATTGTCGCAGCGCAGAATCTTGAGGTTTCGTGCAAACAAATGCTTCGTGGCCCAATCAAG
The DNA here is from genome assembly GCA_029977225.1 of Verrucomicrobiaceae bacterium. Taxonomy (GTDB): domain Bacteria; phylum Verrucomicrobiota; class Verrucomicrobiia; order Verrucomicrobiales; family Akkermansiaceae; genus Luteolibacter. Next base: position 17,541 of record JAPOLH010000006.1, read on the forward strand.
AAAATCGAGATCGGGATCGACGAGAAGCAGTGTGTCTTCCGGAATGGGTTCGGACATCTGGACGAGCCATCACTGGTGCATCATCACTCGAAAAGCACGCGAAAAAATCGCGCGTGTGAAATTCCATTGATGAAAAAACTGCCGTGTGTGGCGGATAGGCTAGGTGTCTGAAGTTATTTCGCTTGCTGTTCGCCACAGCCGCAGCGCCACTCGGGGTTGGAGCAAGGTTCGCACTTGCTGGTGTTGTAATGGAGTCGTGCGGTGATGGCTTTGGCGTCGGCGGACGCTTTGTATTGAAGGATCAGCCAATCACCATCGGCGGGAGCGGCAAGCGTGAAGGCGTCGTTTTGCACGGTCACTTCAAGTTTGGTCGGGCTGTTGCGCTGGCCGGCGGTCGCGGTGAGGGTCTGTGCCTCGATTTTTACGGACTTCATGTCCTTGTCGAGAAGGGCAATCTGGAGCTTGCCTTCCTTTTCAACAATTTCGCCGTGCATGGTTTCGTCGTTGCTAAATTCGAGGATGCGTCCTTTGTTCGGGCCGAGTTCGATGCCCTCGTGGCCAAAAGCGAATCCGGCAGTGAGTGCGAGCAGTGTAGTGGTTAGTGTCTTGTTCATTGTTTTCATGTGTTGAGGTTTCTTTTTTCTAGCGAGTGGCTGGTGCATTCAGACTTAGGGATTTTTCTGCGGCTTTTTTTCCGATCAGGAAAAAGATCGATGGCGTGACTACGAGGTCGAGCAGAGTCGAGGAGATCAAGCCGCCGACGATCGCGACCGCGACCGGGTGAAGTATTTCCTTACCGGGTTCGCCAGGTGAAAGGACGAGTGGGATCAGCGCGATGCCTGCAGAGAGGGCGGTCATCAGCACCGGCACCAATCGCTCGAGCGTGCCGCGTGTGATAAGCGGAATGCCAAAGGCTTCGCCTTCATGTCGCATCAGGTGGAGGTAGTGGGAGATCATCATGATGCCGTTGCGTGCGGCGACACCGCCGACGGCGATGAAGCCTACCAATGTCGCGATGCTGATATTGTCGATTTGCCACCAGGTGAAGGCTAGGGCGCCGGCGAGTGCGAGGGGAAGGTTTAGTATCACTTGAAGTGCCAGCGAGATGCTGCGGAAGTAGGCGGTGAGGAGCACGGCGATGAGCGCGATAACAATCGAGAAGAAGATGAAGATCCGTTTGGAGGCTTCTTGACGGGCGAGGTATTCGCCTTCGAAGCGCAGCGTGTACCCTTGGGGCAGCACGACCTTAGTGGCGACGGCGCGTTGCCATTGTTGCACGAGGGATTCCAAATCCCTTTCGTCGGTGTTGGCGCCGATGACGATGCGGCGTTGGCCGTTTTCGCGGTTGATGACATTAGGGCCGTTCACCTGATGCACTTCGGCGACGAGTGAGAGCGGGAGGTGGCGGCTGTCGCGGGTTTCGATCATCAGGTCGCCGATGTTTTCCGGCCATTTGCGCCAGCTTTCGGGCAATCGCATCACGAGGTCGAGGGTGGCTTCGCCATCGCGGAGCTCGCCGAGTTGTTGGCCGCCGAGGAGCTTGGAAATTTGTTGGTTGATGTCGGCAGGAGCGATGCCTTCGGTGCGGGCGCGTTCGCGGTTTACCTCGATGCGAACCTGTGGGATGGCGACTTGGGCCTCGAGGTTCACATCGGTGAGACCTTGAATGCCGAGTCCCGCATCTTTCACCTGACTGCCGAGGCGGCGCAGTGTGTCGAGGTCGGGCCCGTGGATCTTGACGGCGATTTTGGCCGATACTCCGCTGAGCATGTGGCTAAGGCGGTGGCCGATTGGTTGGCCGACATTCACAAAGGTGCCGGGAATGCCCGAAAGTTTTTTGCGGATGTCGGCAAAGACCTCTTCACGCGGTCGGCCCTTGGCATGAAATTCCACATCGAATTCATTCACCGATACCGGCATCACATGGTCGTCGCGTTCGGCTCTTCCAGCGCGGCGTCCGATCGATTTCACCTCGGGAATTTGCAGCAGCAGCTCGACTGCTTTTTTTCCGACTTCGTTCGATTGCTGAAGCGAGCTGCCAGGGGCACTGGCGAAGGAGATTGTTGCGCTGCCTTCGTTGAAGGTGGGAAGGAATTCCTTGCCCATGCTGGGGTAAAGCAATGCGGCTGCGGAAAGCAAAGCGAGTACTCCGCCGAGTACCGCGCGAGGTGAGTTGAAAGCAAGCTTGAGAAAGTTCTTTTGGGTGAAATTTTTCAGTGCGCGGACCAGCGGACCATCGTGGTGGATTGCGCCCTCCTCAGGCATGAGAAGGAACGAGCAGAGTACTGGTATCAGCGTGAGCGAAACGATGAATGAGGCAAGCATGCTCACGATCGTCGCGATGGCGATGGGTTGAAACAGTCGGCCTTCGAGCCCTTCGAGCCCGAGCAGCGGAACGAATACCAGCACGATGAGGATCGTCGCGTAGAGGATGCTGGAACGGACTTCGCTCGATGCGGCGGCGATGACCTCGAGTCGAGGTTTCGGTTGTGGTGATGCCGCATTTTCGCGCAGTCGACGGAAGACGTTTTCGACATCGACGATCGCATCATCGACCACCATGCCGATTGCCACCGCGATGCCGCCGAGCGTCATGCTGTTCACACCGGTGCCGAAAAGGTTGAAGGTGATGAGCGTGATGGCAAATGAAAGCGGGATCGCGGTGAGAGTGATGAATGTCGTGCGGAGGTTCAGCAGGAAAAGCACAAGCACAATGCTGACCATGATCGCGCCGTCACGGATTGCTTCATTCAGGTTGCCGATCGCGTTTTCGATGAAATCACCTTGGCGAAAAAGCACGCTGGCTTCGACACCTTGCGGCAGGGTGGGGCGCAGTTCGGTGAGTGCCTTTTCGATCGCGGCAGTGAGCTTGAGCGTGTCGAAGCCAGGAGCTTTGTCGATGCTGAGAACGACGCCTGCCGATTCGCTTTTTTCACCCGCGAATGCAATTGCCGCATCGCCGCGCATCGGTGCGACGCCGAAGCCGACACTTGCGACATCGTCGATCGTGATGATGCGGTCGCCGCTGCGTTTGATGATAGATGAAGCGATGTCCGATGGATCGGAGGTCATCGCGAGATTGCGCACCATGATTTCACGTGGACCCGCTTGCAGATAGCCGCTGGTCGATGTGCCGGCAGCGAGTGAGATCGCATTTTCGAGTTCCTCAAGCGTGATGCCTTCGGCGCGAAGGCGGATGGGATCCGGTTCGACCCGCACCTGTTTCACGCCGCCGCCGATGGCCAGCACTTCGGCCACGCCGGGGATGCTTTGAAGTCGGCGGGCGATGTTACGATCGGCGAGCGTGCGCAGGTCCATCGGTGCCATCGCCGTTGTTTTGTCGCGCAGACCAACCAGAAGAATTTCTCCCATCAGCGATGAAACTGGTGTCATGCCCGAGCGCGTGGATTCCGGCAACTTTACAGTTTGCAAGCGTTCCTGAACGAGTTGTCGAGCCTTATAAATGTCGGTGCCCCATGCAAACTCGACGAATACCAGCGAGAGTCCGACATCGGAATTGGAGCGCAGTCGATCGAGCCCGCCGACGCCGAGCAAGGCATTTTCCAGCGGACGCGTGACGAGGGTTTCGACTTCTTCGGGCGCTAGCCCTGGGGACTCGGTTAGGACGGTGACCGTGGGCTTGGTCATGTCGGGCAAGACCTCGACGGGCAGTGTCATGCCAGTGCGTGCGCCGAGTAAAAGCAGCAGCAGCGCGATGGTGATGACCAGTGCGCGATGCTTGAGTGAAAAGCGGATGAGGTGGTCGAGCATGGGATCAGGCCTTGAGGCGATTGCGGATGATGTAGGCCATGGCGAGTACTGCGATGAAGAGCAGCGCGCAGGTGATGGAGAGGGAGGTGACAAGTGGGCTGCGTGAGTGATTGTGCGCTTCGTGGCCTTTGGCGGCGGCGATTTGTTCCTTGGTCATTTCTGTGCCGTCTTCGTTATGCGGGTGGCCGTGTGCGGCATCGAGTGCTTCTTTCAGCGAGACGCTGCCCTTCCCGGCGAACGAGAGTGCGTAGGCGCCTTGTATCACCACTTCGTCGCCGGGATAGAGGCCTGAGGTGATTTCAACGCGCTCGCGGTTTTGATCGCCAGTGACTACCGGCACACGGACGAAAGTGTTGGCGATTTCGTAATCCTTGATGAAAACAAAGCGGTTCGAGCGATCGCCTTGAAGTGCCTCGCGCGGAATGCTGAGCACGGCATTGCGTTGGGATGCGATGAGTGAAAGTTCCGTGCGCATGCCGGGTCGCAATTCGTTGTTGGGGTTGGGCAGTGCGAACACTGCGTCGATGGTGGCCATTTGCGCATCTGCGCCGACACCGAGATGGAGAAATTTTGCGGTGAGTTCCTTGTTGCCGATGGCGGGCACGCGGATTTTGGCAGTGAGTCCTTCCTTGAGAATCGAGGCGTCGTTTTGCGAAATTTTTGCAATGACCCACACCGTGCTGAGGTCGAGGATCTTCATGAGTGTTGCGTCCGGTTCGACGGGTGCGCCGAGATGGGCTTGCGATTCGGTGACGAGTCCGCTGGCTGGGGCTTTCAGTTCGATCACCGGCGGTGGGTTGCCCGCCTGGCGGCTTTCGACGCGCGCGATCACATCGCCTTTGGTGACGAAATCACCCTCATGGAAAAAGACTTCGGCGATTCTTCCGGCGGCGCGACTGGAGAGGACTGAGTGGCTTTGGCTGGTGTGTTCGACTTCGCCGAGAGCGAATAGCGTGCGGTCGAAGGCGGATTCTTCCGCTTCGACGGTTTCGATGCCGAGGTTTTTCACGGCATTCTCATCGAGCACGATGGTCGTTTCATTTCTTGGCGGGGTGTTGGCGGCGAATGCCGATGGTAGGGCAAGCGCGAGGGCGATTGGGAAAATGACTTTCATGGCGTGATGAATCATGGTTTGGCGAGTGCGGATTCGTGGCGGATTTTTGCGAGATGAAATTCGCCAAGTGCGTTGATGTGTGATGTGGCGAGCTCGAGATGTTTTTCCTTTGATTGAAGGAGTGTTTGGATTTCGCCTTGGCCGTTGCGGTAGGATGTCTCGGCGTCTTGAACTTGCTGTGTGGCAAGTGGCAAGAGGGTCTGTTTGATTTCGCGTGCCAATGAGGCCCATTGTTTCATTTCCGCTGCGGCGGTTTCGGCTTCGAGGCTGATCTTACGCGCGAGTGCGAACGCTTCGTGTTCCATGCGTGATTTGCGGATCTTTGCCTCTTCGATACCCGCCTTGTTTTGATTCCACAGTGGCAGCGGAATTTTCAGGCGCAGGCCGATCATCGTTTCGGTGTCGTAGCCTTCGGGTGCGTCCTCCGTGCGATCGCTGGCGGCGAAGAGTCCGCCCTCGATGTCGTCATAGCGGCGGCTTTGTTCGAGGGCGATGCCTTGTGATGCCGCTTGCAGGGCGAGTTCGGCTTTTTGGAGATCGGGCCTATGTGAATGGTCGTTTGCAGTGCTTGTGATTTTTGGTTCGGTCAATGCGCCTTCGATGCACAGTGCTTCACCGGGCTGCATGCCGAGCAGCGGTTTGAGGGTGCCGAGCCACAAATTTTCCTCCGCATCGAGTTGGCGTGTTTGGATTTCGAGTGAGGCGGCATTGAGCTTTGCCTGACCCGCGTCGAGTGACGAGGCCTCACCTTTTTGCGCGCTCTCGGCGAGGGTGCTGGCGAATTGCCGCATGAAGCTTGTCTGGGCGCGCAGGAGATCGCGGCGCAGGCGGGTGGTGAGCACTTTCACGGTCGCCTCGCGCGCCTCGGTGGCGAGTTGGCGTTCGATTTCGCGCACTTCCGCTTCGGCCGAGCGCAGTTCGATGGCCGAGAGGTTTTTTTCGAGGCTCAGCCGATTGGTGACCGGAAAGCGTTGAGAGAATCCCACTTCAAGTTTGCGTTCGCGAAATGACGGATTGTGTTCGAAGGCAGTTTCGAAATTTGGATTCGGCAGGCGGCCCGATTGTTTGGCGCGTGCGGCGGCCTCCTGGATGCGTAGGCGTGCAGCGGCGAGCTCGGGGTTTTGGGTGCGCACGCGTTCGCCAACCGTTGAGAGCGTCACGACCGCTGCGGGTTGCGCGTGAAGGGGAATGGCAAGGCAGGCAAGCAGCAGCCAGTGGCAAATTTTTTGATGAAACATGGATGTGATGAGTGTTGAGAAATCCGGGCAAACAGCCGGACGAAAAATTGTGACAAGCGATACGGCCCGTTATCTGGGCGCGTGAAATAACGTGCCATCCGGGCACGAGGGGGCCTGATAGTCCGCTTAGATCAATGGCGGTTTGTCCTCACTCAAATAAGGACCATCGGGAATGCTTTCCCGCTCGTTTAGCATGCGCGACAGGCTGAAGCATGGCGCGAGAAGTCGGATCGAATGATCTCTGTTATCGATCATCGGCATGCCGCTGCAAAAGCAACCGGCACCGTGATGGTGGTGATGATCGGGCGGGCATGGTTTATCATGCGAATCGCAGGGACCCGAGTGTTCGTGGTGATGATCGTGACCGTGCTCGTGGGCGGCGGCCATGACATCGCATGGATCGGCCGCAAAAGGGCGGCTGTGCATGCCGATGAGTGTGCTGAGCACCAAGATGACCTTGAGAAAGATTCCCATAACGACGAGCCAAAGATCGGTGACATGGCTGACGGGTCAAGGCATTTCGGCCCCGGTCCTTTTCTTGACATCATCCGGCATCGTGGTTTCGTAGCTACATGCCTTTTGCCGATGGCCATAGCGCGTTGCGGGCGCTTTTAATGTCCTCGCTGCTCATGACTGGGTCGGCATCGGCGATCATTGTCGGAGGCAGCAATGGCAATGGCACCAACAATGCGGGCGAGGTTGGTTTGCAGGCGGTTTTGCAAAACTCCGCGCTACCGGCATTTCCCTACTTCGGAAACATGCTGCGTTATTCCGACGCAAGCGGCATCTATCTGGGTTACAACTCGAACACGATGGAGGGTTGGGTGCTCAGTGCCGAACACATCACCGAGGGGGCCGGCATCAAGATTGGTGGCTACACTTATTCTTTCATTGATCCTCAACCGTCGGATTCAAATGTGAACGGCACTCGCATTGTTTCGTCGGGGGTGAATACCGATTTGATGTTGTACAAATTTTCCGTCACCGGCAGCAACCCGATCCCGGCACTGCCGAAGGTTGAGATCATCGACACTACGCCCAGCATCGGCTCGCTGCTCATCATGGCGGGTCGGGGCATGCGTTCGGGTGCGGGCACAGGATCGGAGGATGTCACAGCGCCTTATTCATGGGGTACTCCGGGCACGAGCGATGAGGTGCCGATGCGCTGGGGCTTCAATCAGGTGGAGTTCAATTACACCGATCCCAATGGGGCGAAATATCTCATCACGGATTTTGATGCGCCAGGTTTTGGCACGGGGATCGATGGCCAGGCCGCGCTGGGTGACTCCGGTGGCGGTGCCTTCATTTACAACCAAGGCGCATGGAAGCTGGGTGGTGTGGCCTACGCAACAGCCGACGGATCCGATGCCGACGCGTTGACGAACCCTGCCGGTTATGGCGACTTCACGCTGTTCTCTGATGTGTTTGCCTATCGTTCGGAAATCAGCGCGCTGACCGGTACGCTGGTGCCTGAGCCGTCGTCGATGCTGTTAGGTGTCTCTGGCGTGCTTGCGTTGGCTCTGCGTCGCAAGCGATGAGTGCCATGTGGCGGCGGGTGTTGAGTCATTGACGCGAGTCCGTTGATCGTTTCACACTCGGCCATGTCCGATTCCCCCCGCAAGCCATCCATCTCGTCGAACCGATGGATCCTTGGCTACCTGATGCGGGAAAAGGCGGTGTTTTTGCCATCGCTCATGGCCTTGTTTCTCACCGCAATACTGTCCTTGGCGTTTCCGTACTTTCTCAAGGAGTTGGTGGGAAGTCCGTCGGATGCCTTGAGGCGCTCGATCGATCCGGCGTTGATCCTTGAGCGCTCTAACCGCATCGTGCTCGAGTTACTTGCGGTGCTTGGCTTGCAGGCGGTAGTGGCTTTTTTTCGCGTGCAGGGATTCATCCGCTCGGGCGAGTCGGCACTGAACAACCTGCGATCGGATCTTTATCGGCATCTGCTGCGCTTGCCGATGTCCTACTTTCATGAACAACGCGCGGGGGCCTTGAGCAACCGGATTTCGGCCGACCTCGGGGTGGTGCGCGACACGCTGCTCAACACCGTGCCGCAGGCGGTGAGGCAGAGCGTGATTCTTGTCGGTGGCTTGATTTTCATTTTCATCTCATCGTGGAAACTTTCGTTGATCATGCTTTCGAGCGTGCCGGTAGTCGTGCTGGCGGTGGCATTTTTCGGCAGGAAAGTGCGGGCGTATTCCAAGTCCGCTCAAGACTCGCTGGCCGAGGCTGGGACGGTGATTGAGGAGACCGTGCAGGGCATGGCGGATGTAAAGGCATTCGCGAATGAAGACTTCGAATCGCGGCGCTACGGCTCGGCACTTGAAAGGTTTTTCGATGTCGCCTCGCGTGGTGCGCGAAGCCGTGCGGCGTTTTTGGCATTCATCATCTTTGCCTTATTCGGCACGATCTCGATGGTGATCTGGCAGGGCGCGCGGATGCTCGCGACCGAGCAGATCACTTGGACAAATTTCGCGTCGTTCATTTTGTTTTCGATCTTCGTCGGCGCATCGCTCGGATCGTTTCCGGAAATTGTTTCGCAGTTCCAGCAGACATCGGGCGCAACCGAACGTTTGAGAGAATTGCTGGATGCCAAGCCTGAGCGTGCGGATGGCGATGATCAAGCGGTGTTGCGTGGCGCGGTGGAATTCGAGCAAGTTTCATTCCGCTATCCGTCGAGACCGGAGGCGCGCGTGCTCGACGACCTCTCGTTTGCCGTGCAGCCGGGTCAGCGAGTCGCTTTGGTTGGGCCATCGGGTGCAGGGAAATCGACCGTGCTTTCGCTGATCCTTGGATTCGGCGAACCCGCCGCTGGCAGGATTCTTTTTGATGGCCGCGAGGCGGGAGAAATTTCGCTGCGCGCGATTCGCTCGCAGATGGCGATCGTGCCGCAGGAGGTTTTATTGTTTGGTGGCACGATCCGCGAAAATGTCGGCTACGGAAAAACTGCCGCCACAGAGGATGAGATTCGCGAGGCCTGCCGATTGGCGAATGCGACGGAGTTCATTGAGCGTTTGCCCGAAGGCATGGAAACCGTGGTGGGTCCGCGTGGCGTCAAACTTTCCGGAGGTCAGCGTCAACGCATCGCCATCGCACGTGCAATTCTGGCGAACCCGCGAATCCTGCTGCTCGATGAAGCCACCTCCGCACTCGACAGCGAAAGCGAACGATTGGTGAACGAAGCGCTCGAGCGATTGATGCAAGGACGCACCAGCATCGTCATCGCGCATCGTCTTTCCACCGTCCGACACGCGGACAGGATCCTGGTGTTCAATCAAGGCCGCATCGTCGAAAGCGGTACGCACGATGAAATGGTCGCGCAGCCTGGGATGTATCGGCTGTTGGTCGAGACCCAGCTGGTTTGAGAAGTAAAAGCTGAAGTGCTGAAAAAGAAGCTGCTTCTTTTTCTTTCCCGATGGCCATCAACCTCACGCCTTCTCCAACGCATACCCTTCCTTGCCGTCTTTGACTTGCCAGCCGAGTTTGGCGAGTTCGTCGCGGAGGCGGTCGGACTCGGCCCAGTTTTTGGCGCTGCGTGCTTGCCAGCGGGTGTCGGCGAGTTGGCGGATTTCGGCGGGGACATCGGCGGATTCCTTTTCGGTCGCCTCGGGCAGGGTGAGGCCGAGGGCGCGGAGGATGCGATTGAGTGCGGCGAGTGCGGCTGCGGCGTCTTTGCCTTGGAGTTCGGCGGAGGCTTTGAGTCCGGTGAAAATTCCACCAAGCGCGGCGGGCGTGTTGAGGTCGTCGTTGAGCGAATCCCATGCGCTCTGAAAGGGTCCAAAGTCGACTGAGCTCAGCGTCACTTCGTCGCCGGCTCTTGCAGCGAGTGAGCGGGCGCCTTTGGCGATTTTTGCGAGTGCCTCGTGTGCGGCGCTGAGTGAGTCGAGGGTAAAGTTGAGCTGCTTGCGGTAGTGTCCGCCGATGAGGACATAGCGGACCTCCATCGCGGTGAAGCCGCGTTTTTCGAGATCGTCGATCGTGTAAAGGTTGCCGAGTGATTTCGACATTTTGCCGCCATCGACGAGCAGGTGCGTGATGTGAAACCAATGCGCCGCGAACTTGCCGCCGCAGGAGCAGGTGCTTTGGGCGATTTCGTTTTCGTGGTGGGGGAAAACCAGATCAACACCGCCCGAGTGGAGGTCGAACGAATCGCCGAGGTATTCCTTGATCATCGCTGAGCATTCGAGGTGCCAGCCGGGTCGGCCGTCGCCCCATGGGGATGGCCAGAAATTGACACCGTCCTCGGGTCGGCGCGCTTTCCACAGCACGAAGTCCGAGAGGTTTTCCTTGTCGTATTCATCGGAGCTGGCGCGGGTGTTTTGAGTTTTGCCGAGTTCGAGTTCGCGGTGTTCGAGATGCGAGAGTGCGCCGTAGCCGGGGAAGGATGCGATGTTGAAATAGACCGAGCCGTCATCGGAGAGATAGGCGTGACCTTTTTTCATTAGCTCTTCGATCATCGCGATTTGCTGCGGGATGTGATCGACGGCGCCCGGCTCGACATGCGGTGGCAGGAGTCCAAGCTTTTTGCAATCGGTGTGAAATTTTTCCGTCCATCCGCGGGTGAAGTCGGTGAGCGATTGCCCGGCTTTCTGTGAATCGCGGATCGTCTTGTCGTCGACATCGGTGATGTTGCGGACATGCATCGTGCGGGTGCCGCCGGTTTCGAGGGTGCGGCGTAGGACATCCTGAAGCACGAAGGTGCGGAAGTTGCCGATGTGGGCGGGTCCGTAAACCGTGGGTCCGCAGCAGTAGAAGCGGAAGGTTGAGCCGTCGATCGGCCGGAGTTCGCGTTCGGTGCGGGTGAGCGTGTCGAAAAGCCTCATGCGCGGCGAGTTTGGCGATTGGCGGCCGTGAGCCAAGAGCAAATGGCTGGGGTGCTCCTTGGGCGCGGGAAATTTCGGTTTCCTCTGAGACTAGTGACTGTGGTAAACGTTTTTGCGTGAAACGATTGCTCTGCATCATGGCGGTCATGCTGCCGGTTGCGTTGAGTCTTCAGTGCCATCGCGTCGGGCCGCCGGGTGGTGGTCGTTCGATGTCATCCGCAGGCAAGACTTCGGTTTCACGGATGTATCGCGAAGTAAACCTTCGCGCCGACATGGTCCCGCGTGGCCGTCATGGACGCAAGGTCGTGAGGCCGATGCGGCCGCGCTACATTACGATTCACAGCACGCAAAACTACCGCGCGGATGCCAATCAGCATTCGATCGCGCTCAAGCGTGGCGCACTGCGATCGCCGAAGACCAAAACCGGCAACCGCATTGGTTATCTCATTTGGCATTTCACCGTCGATGACCACGAGGCGATCCAGCACATGCCAATCAGCGAGCAAGGTGAGCATGCGGATTTCCATGGTCCGGGAAACCGTCTCTCGATTGGCATCGAAATGTGCGAGCACCGCGGCAGTAGTAGAAGGGCGACGATCGAGCGGACTGCGAAACTCACGGCGATCCTGATGAAGAAGCAGGGCATCCCCTTGCGTCATGTCGTGCCGCATTACCACTGGCCGAGGAAGGGAAGGAATCCACCCAACAAGAATTGCCCGCACTTCTTGCTCGATAATGGCAAGCCTGGCAAGAAGTGGCGCTGGTTCCTTGGTCGAGTGAACTATCATTATCAGCGAATTTGAGATCGAATCATGAGTGAGCATGACTTGTCATCGCACGGCAGCGTGACCAACCGCGTGACGTCCTTGAAAAAGGGTGTGCGATATGTGTGCCAGCGATGCGCGGCGTGCTGCAAGTGGCCGGGTGATGTGCGGCTCGAAGAAGACGAGGTCGCAGCGATCGCCAAATTTCTGAATCTCGGCGAGGAAGAATTCATTGCGCGTTTCACCCGCTTGCGCAGCGACCGCATGGGGCTTTCGTTGATCGATAAGGACAATCACGAATGCGTGATGCTCGATGGCAACCGCTGTACGATTCAGGCCGTGAAGCCGATCCAGTGCCGAGGTTTTCCAAATCAGTGGAATTTCCCTGGTTGGCGTGAGGTTTGCGAGGCGATTCCGGTGCCGGATGGATCGGCTGAGTGACGCGATTTTGGTTTCCACTTGCGAAGCGCTTGGAGGCGGTCCAATGATCTGACGACAAGTGATGGATGGATTCACCAGAGAAGCGCCCGGCGCCTTGAGGGTTTTGTTGGAGGATGCCCTCAAGCATGCCTTCGACTGCGATGAGGCCGGCAGGGGCGCGACGGTCGAGAGCTTGGCAGGCGCGATGGGGAAATCGCGCGAGGAGGCGGCGACGGCCTTAGGTGAATTGCGAGCGCGTGGATTGTTGGTGGCGGCGGGCGATGCGCATCAGCTTTCCGAAGCGGGCAGAAAATACGCGCTGCAGGTTGTGCGGAATCATCGGATTTTTGAAACATGGCTGATGCGTCAAACCAGCACGCCGGCGGTTGATTGGCATCGTGAAGCGCATCGCGAAGAGCACCGGCTTGAGGCGGATGAGGTCAATGCCATGGCCGACCGCATGAACAACCCGCGCTATGATCCGCACGGGGATCCGATTCCGACGCGTGAGGGGCTGATGCCAAAGAGGCCATTGCCATCGCTTGCGGCGTGGGCGGATGGAGTGCCAGCGCGCATTGGTCATATTGAGGATGAGCCCGAGGCCTTGTTTCGCTTGGCGGGTGCTTTGGGTTTGGCGCCGGGGACGCGAATGGATGCGATCGCGCATTTGGCCGATGGATCGGTAGCCGCAAAAGTTGAGGGCCGTGAACTCGTGATTCCTGCAGCGGTTGCGAGTTTGATTCATTTGATCGGCATCGATGTGGGGGATGATTTGCCCGCTGGTCTGGGGCGTTTGTCGGATCTTCGTGTCGGAGAGACGGCGGTCGTGCATGGGCTGGCACCAAGTTGTGTTGGGCCCGAGCGCACGCGTTTGTTGGATCTCGGTGTGGTGCCCGGAACCAAGATCCGCTGCGAATTTTCAAGCCCCTTTGACAGTCCGAAAAGTTATTTGATCCGTGGAGCGATGATCGGTTTGCGTGAGTCACAGGCAAAACGGATTTTGATCCTCAGGCCGGCGGAAGTTTCATCATCGCAAAAAGCATGAAGCCAACTTCCGAACATCAAGCCGGCGAAGCGTGCGTGACCTGTCCATCGCGTCAGGGTCGCTTGCAAAAGCTTGGCCTGCGCGTGGATGACAGCGATTTTGTCATCGCGCTTGCGGGCAATCCCAACACCGGCAAGACCACGGTTTTTAATGCGCTTACCGGCTTGCGAATGCACACGGGAAACTGGCCGGGCAAGACCGTGGGTCGCGCGGAAGGTGGATTTTCCTACGAAGGGAAAAAATACCGAATGATCGATCTGCCGGGAACTTATTCGTTGTTGTCCGCCTCACCGGATGAAGAAGTCGCGAGATCGTTTTTGTTGTTTGGTAGGCCGGATGTGACGGTGATCGTTGTCGATGCCTCATGCATGGAGCGAAACCTCAACCTCGTACTGCAGGTCTTGCAGATCACGCGGCGTGCGGTGCTTTGTCTCAATCTTATGGATGAAGCTCGGGCGCATGGGTTGGAGATCGATACGCGGAATCTGGCGCGCGATCTCGGTGTGCCGGTGGTGCCGTGTGCCGCGCGGTCGGGCGAGGGGATTGCGGATTTGCTCAAGGAGATTTCGTTGATGGCAGCGCGTGCGGATGATCCATCGCCGCGCAAGTTACCGCTTGATGTGCGTGGACTCTCGCAGGCCTTGGACAAGGTCGAGGCCGACCTGCTCGAGGTGTTTCCGGGTTTGCCGCAGCCGCGTTGGGTGGCTTTGCGATTATTGGAAGGTGACCGCGAAATAATTGACGCGGTGCAATCGGGAGAGATTGGAAATCTGGTGGAGGAAAGGACGATGCCGCAGGTTTGAGAGAGGTAAAAATTTTTCATGAAGAGCAAGGACGATGTGTTGAAAGAGGCGGGGGAGTTGCGCTGGCAACTGCCGCAGGACTTGCACGACCGGATCGCCGAGTCGATTCATGGCGAGGCCGCACGGATCGCCGAGCGCAGCGTGACGCGCAGTGGCGGTGACCGGCGATTGGCGTGGCAGCAGGCGCTGGATCGTTTGCTGACGCATCCACTCACCGCTTTTCCGATCATGATCGCCGTGTTGGGTGCGATTCTTTGGCTGACGATTGTCGGTGCGAATGTTCCATCGGCGATGTTGGGATCCTTGCTGGTCGACAAAGGCCATGGCTGGCTATCGGAGTTGTTTATTTCGGTGGGCGCGCCGTGGTGGTTGAAGGGCCTGCTCGTCGATGGCATGTACCTCGCCACCGCGTGGGTGATCAGCGTGATGCTGCCGCCGATGGCGATTTTCTTTCCCTGTTTCACCTTGCTGGAAGACTTCGGATATTTGCCGCGCGTCGCCTTCAATCTCGACCGCATGTTTCAGCGCGTGGGTGCGCATGGCAAACAGGCGCTGACGATGGCGATGGGCTTGGGTTGCAATGCGGCAGGAGTGGTTGCCACGCGGATCATCGATTCGCCGCGCGAGCGATTGATTGCGATTTTGACCAACAACTTTTCACTCTGCAATGGCCGTTGGCCGACGCAGATCCTGATGGCGGGTGTCTTCATCGGCACGCTTGCGCCGCGCGGTTGGGGTGGCTCCATCGCCGCGCTCTCGGTGCTGGCGGTGGCCTTGTTGGGTTTTGGTTTTGCGATGCTGAGTTCGTGGATGCTTGCCCGCACGGTGCTGCGTGGCGAGGCCTCGACCTTTAGCCTCGAACTGCCTCCTTATCGTCCGCCGGATTTCTGGAAGACCCTCTATACTTCGGTCATCGATCGGACGCTGATCGTGCTGTGGCGCGCGGTGGTGTTTGCGCTGCCGGCTGGTGCGGCGATCTGGTTGTCGGCGAATGTGTTCATCGGCGATCAAAGTCTTGCCGCATGGTTTGTGCATGGCACGGATCCCTTCGCGCGTTTGATCGGACTCACCGGAGTGATCCTACTGGCCTACATCGTGGCGATTCCTGCCAACGAAATTGTCGTGCCCACGATTCTCATGCTCACCGTGTTGGTGACGGGGGCGGCAGGTGGTCAGGGAGCTGGAGTAATGTTTGAAACCGATCCCGGCAATGTGCGTGCGATCCTCGAAGCCGACGGATGGACCTCGCTCACTGCGATGTGCTTGATGCTCTTCAGCCTCTGTCACAACCCGTGTTCGACTACGCTTTATACGATTTACAAAGAAACGCGCAGCTGGAAATGGACGGCGGTTTCGGCATTTATGCCCTTGGTGGTGGGTTTTGTGCTTTGCGGATTGGTGGCGGCTGTGTGGAGAAGCTTGAGTTGAGAATTGAAGTGGGTTCTCTGTCTCGGGAGACGCGGCCCGCGGCAATGAGTCGGCGTCGCGAGGCTGCGTCGCCCTACGGGGGTTTTAACCCATAACTCATCACTCACGCTAATCTTCCTCGCGCCCAGATGTAGCGGCGGAAGAGGACTTTCACGGCGGCGGTGAAGGGGACTGCGAGGAGGGCGCCAACGAAACCGCCGAGGAGGAGGGACCAGAAGAGCATCGAGAAGATCACGGTGAGCGGGTGGAGGCCTACGGATTCGCCGACGATTTTTGGGGCGGTGACGAGGGAGTTGATTTGTTGAACGAGCACAAAAATCGCGACCACGCAGCCGACATAGGCGGCAGGACTCATGCCGAAAGGGGCGGAGCCTTGGGCGTGGAGGTAGCCGATGATGCAGGCGGGAATGAGGCAGAGGATGCTGCCGATGTAGGGAATCACGCCGAGGATGGCCATGAAGATGCCGATGAGAAATCCATAAGGCAGGCCGAAGAGGGTGAGTGCGGTGCCGACGAGGAAGCCATCGATTGCGGCGACGAGTACTTGGCCGCGGAAGAATGAAACGAGGTAGCCGTTGATTTCCTGAAGCGTCTCGACCAGTTCGGTTTTGAATTCGGAATTTTTGAGCGGCACATAGTCATGCCAGTGCTCGCGGATCGATGACGAATCCTTGAGGAAGAAGAACAGGTAGACCGGCACCATGATCATGCCGAGTACGAGGCCAAGAAAGCCGAGTACTTTGGTCGAGCCGGCAGAGATCCATTCGCGACCGGTTTTGAGAATCACGCCCTTGTACTCAAAGAGCATGCGGCCGGCGCGGCTTTTTGAGAGCGACTCGATGGCATTGGTCTCGCCCGTGGTTTCGGTGATCGGGTTGCCTTGGTCGTCCACTTCGGTGAGCATCCAGCCGATCGGGTTTTGCTGATGACGTTGGCGCATTTTGATCAACTCCGAAGCCAATGTGCCCGCTAGTCGTTCGTTTTGTTGTTCGTCAATGACATTGGTTTCGTCGATCGCTTGCTGCTCGGCAACAGGCTTCGAGAAAGTTTTTTTCAGGAGTCCGCGACCTTGGTTCACGGCAGGTATCAGAGCGATCACGAGCAGTGCGATGAAGGCAAGAATGGCGGCAAAAAGACCGACGACAGACCAAAGTCTGCTAAATCCGCGTGTTTGCAAAAACCGAACCACTGGATCGAGCACATAGGCAATGATGCCGGCGACGATCAATGGAATGAGCACCGGTTGGAGAAAGCCGAAGACTTTGCCGATGAGCCATACGAGGCCCACCATCAAGACACCGAGAATCATGATCGACACACCGGTCGCAGCGTTCCACAGCGTGCGTTGTTGGAATGGGGTGGGCTGGCTCATGACCTTGCTGCGGTCGGTAGAAGGAGTGGAGTTATGGATTGCCATCCGCTGTGGTAGCGGTGGAGAGTCCTGCGATCTTATCGAGGATGCCGTTGACGAAGCGTTTGGAATCAGTGGTGCCGAAGCGTTTGGCCAGTTCGATCGCTTCGTTGATCACGACCTTGGGAGGGGTGGCCGTATGGATAAGTTCGTGAGTGGCGAGGCGCAGGATGGCGCGATCGACCGGATCAATTCGCGCGGGTGAGTAATTCTCAATCACCTCACCGAGTTTGGTGTCGATCATATCCTTGTCGGCAAGGATGGCATCGACCCACTTGTCGGTTGTTTCGCGAAGCTCGACGATTTCGGATTTTGATTTGCGGAGTTTGGAGAGGTCGCCTTGTTCGGGGAAATTTTCCGGTTCCTCGACCATGCGGATACGGTCGGAAATCCGCTGAAGCCGGCGAATCGATGCGGTGACCGGCTCGAGCGGGCCGCGCAGCGATGGTTGGAGTTCTGCGAGATCGATGAATTCTGCGCGTGCAGCGGCGAGGTCTCGGTCGATGCGAAACAAACGGTCGAGAGCCGGATCAAATTTCGAGGCGACCGAGGAGTCGTCATCGTCTTTGGGCAAGTGCTCAAGATTTTGAAATGCAACGCTCCAGTTTGTTTCAAGGCGAGTGATGCGTTCGAGGCATTGGCGGATTTGTTCCGTATCGAGTTTGCCAGAGAGCAGCATCGTTGCTGAGGCGCTTCTTGGTTGAAACTCCGCCAGACGTTCACCGCGTCCGCTGGCGAGGTGGTGGATGGCTCGGAAGGTGGCGATGAGCAGTTTGCGTCGTTCCGATTCTGTGACAAAGTCCCAGAACGGTTCGCGCAGGGCGATCGGGTCGGCACCACCCTCAAGATCGGCGCAATAGAGAAACTGCACCACTGCCTCGCGAATTTGGCGGGGACTAGGCATATCGTTGTCTTTTGCCTTCGTTGAGCTGAGGCATGGAGCGGTCGAGTTCGCGGAAGACATTGATCATCGATGCAGCGGCGCGAGCTGCTTCGCGACCACGGTTGATTTGTGATCCAATGCAGCGAGCATAGGCTTGTTTTTCGTCTTCGACGAGCAGCACCTCATGGATGATCGGGCGTTGTGAGGAAACGGCCAGCTGTTGGAGTGAATCGGTTACAGAGCGAGCGACCAGGTCGGCGTGGGCGGTTGAGCCGCGGATGATCAAGCCCAGTGCGATGATGCAGGCAGGCGGATTGCGTTCGAGTACGGCTGCGACCATTACCGGAATTTCAAATGCGCCGGGAACACGGATTAGGTCGACGCGTGCCTGTGGAATGATTTCGTTGATTTCGTTGAGGGCGTTGTCGACAAGCGCATCGGTGAACTCCTCATTGTATTTTGATGCGACGACGCAGACACGGATCTTGGAGCCGATGATCCGGGGTTTTGGTTGCAGCGCGTTGGACATGGGGTGGGTATGGACGGATGGGTCCGAAAAGTCAATCGGAGGCGGCAAGGATCGTCAATACGCTGGTTTTCCGCGGCTAAGGCTGATCGCGGTGGCAAACTTGCGGCAGATATCGTCGAGTTGTTGGTCGGCACGAATTTGCTCGAGGGTCCATGGCAATCGGAAGCGCCAATTGTGTTTGCCATCGGTGCCTGGGTGATTGATGCGCTCATTGATGTCGAAGAGCTCGGTGATCATCAGAGAGGCGTAGCGAGAGTTTGAATCGAGCAGCGCCTTGATAAGTCTGAGGCGGATGCCTTCGGTGAATGGCGGGCATGGGCCGTGGATGGGCATTGGAATCGATGCGAATTCGGAGAGGATGCGCAACGTGTTCTGTGCGCCGTGGGATTGCCAGCCCGAGTGTTCATCGGGATGTGCGTGGTGGCGTTGGATGGCATTGAGGCATCCGCGCCAGATGCCATTGACTGGATCGTGGTCGTGTGTCGAGTAGCTGGCGAAAGAGTTTTCGGGAAAGCTGTTCCCTGGAGTTGGGTGACCAAATTCGTTGCAGTCCCAGTGGGGGATGCGGAAGCCGGCTATGCCGAGGTCATTAAGGTGGGGGCGCACATAATCCGGAACCCAACCGAGGTCTTCTGCGATGATTTCAGCGCCATTGGCGGCATCGAGAATTGCGTTTAGGCGCGCATCGCCGTCAGAGCGGTTGGCGGCCTTGTTTTCCACGGTGTCATCTGGGCGTAGAAACCAATGAGGCATCATGCCATGGGTTTTTTCCTTCGCTTGTTCGTGGTTGAGTCCGATAAATTCGTGATTGCGTTCAGGGCGCCAGGGAAAGGCATAGATGCGATAGAACCCGAGGACATGGTCGAGGCGGAACATGCGAAAGATCTCGGTGAGTCTCGTGATCCGTTTTTTCCACCACTTGAATCCGTTCGCTTGCATGTGGTCCCAGCGATAGAGCGGAATGCCCCAGTTTTGTCCCCATTGCTGAAAAAACGGATCGCTTTGTCCCATGCCTTCCGGTGGTGATCCTCCGCACCAATCGAGGTGAAATTCTTCGCGGTTGAAGAAGACATCGCAAGAATGCCAGCTCACACCGATCGGCACATCGCCCATCAGTTTCACGCCGCGCGAGTCGGCATGGTGCCTGAGCGCGCGCCATTGCCGGAAGCACAGCCATTGGGTGAAGGCGAAAAAATTCAAGCGATAGTCGACCGCTTCGGCATCCCTTGCGCGCAGTGATTCGATAAACGCACGCGCCTTGTCTGGTGTGCTGGATGCTTCAGGCCATTTATCCCAGGTTAGTGACTCGCCGTGAATTTCCATCAAGTAGCGAAAGTGGCTGTAGTCTTCGAGCCAATCCTGTTCTGCCGTCTTGAAGCGCGTGAACTCGTCGTGCAGTTCCGCTCCGGCATCCGTGAATTCCGCCCATGCTATTTCAAGCAGCTTGCGCTTCACTTTTCGCACTGCGGGGTAATCGACATGTGTGGCTTGGCTGGCAACGCCGAGTTGATCGCTCGCACGCGAGAAAT
>JAPOLH010000070.1 GCA_029977225.1 Verrucomicrobiaceae bacterium
AGAACAAGCTCTGCAAGCCATTCATGGGAAAGCAGTCAGCCAAGAACAACAAGATTTCCAAGAACTAACAACCAACTTCCTCGCCCACCAGTTCTTTTTGATTCCACTTCCGAAATCACTCAGCACTGCAGAAGCCAACGAGCGAGTCAACCAAATCCCAGCGACGCGATCAATCAAAGACTCCCCAACCAATCCCAACCTTTCACAATTGAAATGGATCGGAATGGAAAATGAACGAGGATGGTTGTGGATTCACTTTGAACTCGTCCCACCCTCCTCGACCGATCCAGACGAACAACTTCATCTCGTGCATCGCATCTTCTTAGACCGCATCGAGAAACAAGAAAACTCAGTCGCCATCCTTTTTTCTCGCAAAGACCGATCATCCCTGCAGTTCAAAAAAGGACAACCCGTCCGACCAATGCCTACTGCGACAGAATGAAACAGCCCGTTTCACTCGATTCCAGCCAATCGCTTGCGCGCCGCAGAAGCTGCAATGCGCTTGATGGGCTGTGGGGGCAAGGTTGGCTTGGTCATGACTGATTGTATATCTAGTTATTCAATTAGTCAATCCATTGAGTTTAAATGTTCTTGCAAAGACGAGAGCGCCTCAAGCTAGTTTTTGCCTAAAAAATCTAAATCAACTCCGACTCAAATGCGATCGGGTATGAGGTGCGCCAGGATGATTATCGGTGATGGCCGCTGAAAAAGCTGATGACCGAACTGGAGGCGGTGAAGAATGGGATCAACTTGGCCTCTTCTCTTCCATTGCTGAAAGCAGGATGCGCAATGCGCCGCCTGAAATCCAAATTTCCCAAACTAGGCTGGTGAGTGAGCACCCCATGAGCATGAGTGCCACCCAGAATGTAGGAATGGCAATCCATTGAGCGTTGCCGATTACGGCGACCATTGAGACGACGCAGCAAAGCAGGCTGATTGCGCCTAGAAGTTGCATGCCGCGGATCAGCACTAGGCGTTTGCTGAGGTTGTCGATCTGCTTGCGTGCGAGGCGATCGCCGCGTTCAGACCAATCGTCATGCAGCTTGCGGATGAGAGCGGACAGATGCAGGAAGCGGTTCGTGTAGGAAAGGAATAGCAGGCTGATGGCCGGAAATAGCAGGGCGGGTGTGGAAACCTCTAAGGTCATGAGATTTGATATCCTACCCATGGAACTTTTCAAACCCGAACCCGCGGCCCTTGATCCTGCTCTTCCATCCACGGCAGAGAACGGCATGAAGTTTGCCGGCAGGACCAAAGAAACGAACCATGGCCCTGTCTTTTGGAGATGGCCATACGCCCTCGATTGGCACCAGGGTCCGATCGTATGATTGTTGCCCATGAAAACCCCGCGCCGGACGAACCCGACGCGGGTTAACACCATGAACGCAGCCCATAGCGTTCATACCCATGAAAAAGTTGATCGATTCATGATGCGGTCATTTGCTCTCTGGCATTCCGCCAATTCTGAAGCTGAAACCGTTCCCACCGATGCAGGAATCGAGGTTGAGGGCCTCAATGCGCTTGCGCACGACTTCCGGTGCGGTGGCTTTGTCCTGAGTGGTGTTCCATGGACCGGACCAGACGACCTTTTGGCTGCTGTCGCGGACGGTGACTTCTTTGCTGCCGTTGTTTGAATGAATTTCGACGCAACCCTCATCATCAGACAGGCGGAAGGTGGCACCTTGCTGAAGCTGGATTCCCCGCTCGCGGGTGACTTTGGGCGGATCGAGATTCTGCATGGCGTTTTCCATGTGCTGACGGAGCTGTTTCATGGCATCGTTCATTTCCGGCATGATGCCCTGGAGTTGTTGCCCGAAGTTCATTTCGCGCTCACCGAAGTTTTCGCCGAGCATTTCGCGAACTCGCTCGCGGAGTTCATTGGGAATGGCTTTGAGATCGGGTTTAACCCCACGTGGCTCGGGTGTGGCTTCGGCGAAGTCCTTTGGGCGTTGGCCCAAGGTCACATCGAGGTCTTGGGATTTGCCTTTGCGGATGATCGCAACGCGGATTTGCTCACCCGGTTGATGGGTGGCCACCTTGCGAGTGAGTTCGTCGGGTGATTGGATTGATTGGCTGCCGATGTGGGTGATGATGTCGTTGGCGGCGATGCCGGCTTTGGCGGCGGGACCATCGGGCATGAGGCCTTTGACGACGATGGCTTTGTCGATGCCAAGATGCGAGGTGAATGCTTCCGGTACGGGTTCGGTCACGACTCCTAAAAATGCGCTACCAGCGGTGGCGTTTTGAGCTGTTCTGTCTTTTGAGGCCTGAGTCGAGCGAGAGGGCGGGTTTTGTGTTTCCTGTGCAGGTGGTGTGACTGCCTCATATTCGCGTGCGAGACTGCGTGCCGGCGGCGGCGCATCATCGGCCGGTGCCTCCACGGCGGGGGCGTGGGTGGCCATGAGGCTGGCGGTGATTGCGGTGAAAATTTTGCCGTATTTCATATCGGATATTTTGATACGATGAGCGTAGTAGTTTTTTGGATTTGTTCAAATTCTGCGTTCAGTCCGTTTTGGCCGGGACGAGCACATATTCCACGCGCGGTTGTTCGACCTCGTAGGTGCGGCCCTTGTCGTCGCGGAGGGTAGCGCAGTCCTGGTAAATGAATTTTAGCACGCGGTGGGGGCGTTGATTGGATTGCCAGACCACGCCTTCGTCGCTGGCGGCGGTGAGGCCGCGTTTGAATGAGGCGGGGGTGAGGACCGGGTTGATGGCTTGGGATTCAAAAGTGTTCTTGGAGTTGGCTGTGGAGTTGCTGCCATTCATTGGGGTGAGCAGGGCGGTGGCTGCACCCAACAGCGCGATGGCGGCGGCAGCAGCCAGTTGACCGCGTTTGGATGTGGGCGGGCGGGATTTCGATTTCGGGAAACCGACGATGTTTTTCTCTTTTGGAAATGGGATCGCGGTGCAGATCGCTTCGAGCGAAGCCATCAGTGCGGGATCGAGGCTGGCGGGCGCGCTGGCGCGGAGTTTTTCCTCGAGCTCGAGTTCGTCGGTGAGAGGTTCCGACCACTCGCCGAGGGCGCAAGCTTCGAGACGTTTGATGAGTTGATCATGCGAACCTGCGGGGCGGAGCTTGAGGAGTTCAGCTTCGAGGTGTGATGTGTCGTCGTGCATGGCGGTGGCGTGCAGTGATGATTCAGATTGAGAGGTCTCCGCGACGGCGGGCGCTGCCGAGTGATTTTTTCAAGGCCTCGAGTCCGTAGCGATAGCGTGAGGCCGCGGTGTTTTGTGAGATGTCGAGGATTTCAGCGATTTCGGCGAAGGTGCGTTCGCCCCAAATTTTCATCACGATCACTTCGGCGAATTTTTGCGGAAGTTCTTTGAGTTTGGATTCGAGTTGGTTGCGGGTTTCGTCGTCGGAAGATTCGGAATCGAACCACGGATGTGAGCCGTTGGCTTCGAATTCGGGACGTTCGCCGGCGACTGTGTCTTCGCGGCGCTTTCTGCGGTCATCGCGGCGGCCGAGGTCGATAGCGAGGCGGCGGATCGTAGCGTAGAGGTAGGACTGCCATGCGTCGGATCCGCCGATGAACTGGTCGTTGCGAAGTTTATCTACGAGCTTCACCAGTGCGTCCTGCAAGACATCTTCCGCATCCTCGCGGGAGCGGGTCTGTTGGCGGGCGAACAGTAGGAGCTTGGGGGCGTGCTGTGCCAGCCAGTCGCGCCATTCGGTGGGCGCGGATTTATTTTCGGACATGAGGCTGAGTGTGGTCATGGGCTCTTGCAGAATAACAGCGAGGCTTAGGGCCGGATTTGTTTTTTCCATTGCAAAATCCCAGCAACTTTAGGGGGCGTCGGATCGGGCTGCCCGGAGTCGGTGCAGTGGGATTGCGAGGATGAAGAACAGCGAGAAGGCGAGGGGTTGAAATGATGCGAGGTACCATGGCCAGGGGCCAAGGTGGTCGATCATGCTGCCCTTATCGGGCGGGCGTGAGGTGAAGCCGAAATTCGTGCCGAGCCATTGGTTGATGGCGATTGAGAATAGCATGTAGGCGAGGGCACCGAGGTAGGCGTCGAAGGGTGATTTCCAGAGGGGGGATTTCGGGCGCCAGCCTTCGACAAGGGGGATGTGGATGGCGGCGGCAACGATCGCGAAGTGCTGGATAAAAAAGCTGATGAAGGGAAGTGTGAGGAAATCGGCTGAGATCGCAGGGGTGATCAGGGCTTGGAGTGTGGCGGCGAGTCCCCAGAAGTAGGTGAGTGTGCGCAGCAGTGGATTTCCTGTGAGCA
Source organism: Verrucomicrobiaceae bacterium (assembly GCA_029977225.1). GTDB lineage: Bacteria > Verrucomicrobiota > Verrucomicrobiia > Verrucomicrobiales > Akkermansiaceae > Luteolibacter. The sequence continues at coordinate 4,234 of JAPOLH010000070.1, forward strand.
GGGCAAATCCAGCGATGAAGGCGGCGATGTCGCAAAGGTGGAGTGGCAGGAGGTTTTCGAGGCTGATCTGCCTTTCATAGGTTTGCCAAGCGATGAGATTGAGCGGGTAGGCGGCGAGGTTGGTGAAGGCGAGCAGGCGGGTGATGAGGTGTTGCCTAGGGGCATTTGATTTCGCGGCGATGAGCAACGCCGCGGTGATGCCGGTGCCCAGCGTGACGGCGGAGAGGTGTTCGCGGCTGAAGGGTTCGAAGGGCATGGCGCGTGGGCGGTGGCTCAGATCGCGTCGGGTTTGATTTCCGCCATGGCGGGTGTTTGACCGGAGAAAATTTGTGAGGCGATCGATTGGATTTCCTCGCGCGTGACGGCGAGGACCTGGTCGCGCCATTCGAGCGGGTGAGGGATGCGGCCGAAATCGAGCAGGCACTCGCCGGCCCATGTCGCGTGGGAGGCGGTGGATTCGAGGGCTTGCTTGTTTTGTGTGATGGCGAGGCGCTTGGCGCGTTCCAATTCACCATCGGCCGGGCCGCGGGTGGCGAGGTCGTTGATCTCCGCGTGGATGCATTCGAGTGCCGCATTGCGTCCTTCGGGGGCGAGTCCAGCGTGGATTTCGAAGGCGCCGGTCTCGTCGAGAAAGGTCACATCGCTGGTGATCTGGTAGCAGAGTCCGCGTTTTTCGCGGAGTTCGAGAAAGAGTCGCGAGCTGGCAGATTCGCCCAGCATGAGGCTGAGCAAGCGCAACGCGTGGCGATGTGGCGAGTGGCGGCCGGGTGTGTGCCATGCGAGAGCGAGTTGGAGTTGGTCGGTATCGCGTGATTCATCTACGATTTTCATCGTAGATGGGCGCGGCTCGAACGGCGTTGGACGGCTGCCGTCATGGAAATTTTTTGGCAGCAGCGGGCGGATGAGTGCGTGGACCTCGTCGAGGCTGAATGGTCCGGCGGCGGCGATCACCATGTCCTTGCGGAAGTGGTGGCGTGCGGTGAAATCGAGCAGGTGCTGGCGGGGGATGCTTGCTATGCTTTTGGCGCTGCCTGAAATCGGGTTGCCGAGCGGGTGGTCGCCCCAGAGCGCTTTAGAAATCAGGTCGCCGATGTGATCGGAGGGAGATTCGCGGTAAAGGGTGATTTCCTCATGGATCACTTCGCGTTCGAGTTCGATTTCCGCTTCGGGAAAGTTTGGGTTCCAAACCATGTCGCTGATCACGCCGGCGAGTGTCGCGAGTTGGTCGGCATCGGCGCGGCCTTCGTAGGTCGTTTGGTCCTCGCTGGTGCAGGCGTTGATTTGGCCTCCGACATTTTCGATTTCAAAGGTCAGGTCGCGAGCGCTACGGGTGTGTGTGCCTTTAAAGACCATGTGTTCGACGAAGTGCGCGAGGCCTGCGGGCAGGTTGGATTCATCGCGGCTGCCAGCGGGCACATGGATGGCAAATGAGGCGCACTCCGCGTGAGGCATGGTGGCGACGGCGAGGCGTGGGCCGTTTTCGATTTGGCGCCAGTCGTAACTTACCTTGTTCATGAGTTGGTTTGAATTTTTACCAGAGCTTCGGCGAGGGCGAGGTCGGCAGGTGTGGTGATTTTCAGATTCGGGCTCTGGGACTCCACGAATTTCACTTTGGTACCGAGTTTTTCGACGGAGCTGACTTCATCGGTGGCGGTGATGCCATCGCGAGCGATTGCCTTGCTTGCTTCGCGCAGGAGATCGGTTCGGAAAACCTGCGGGGTTTCCATGCACCAGAGATTGTGGCGGTCGACTGGCTCGGTGTTGAAGTCGTTGTCGTCCGAGCGTTTCATCGTTTCCGTCGCGCGACGCGCGAGCGCGGTGGCACCGAATGCATGGGCTGCTTCGACGCAGCGGTCGATGTCGTGAGGTGAAACAAGCGGTCGTGCGCCATCGTGGACGGCGACCAGTTGCGTGTCGGCGGGCAAAGCCGTGAGTCCGGCGGCGACCGAATCCTGGCGTTCATTGCCGCCATCGACGCGGATCACCGGCTTGGTGAAATTTTCATGATCGATTTGGTTCCAACGATCCAGCGGGCAGACCACCACGATTGAGTGGATTTTTTTTGCGTTGAGAAAAGCATCGATGCTGCGACGAAGGACAGTGACGCCGTTGAGCGTCCATGTGAGTTTGTCCTGGCCAAGTCGGCGGCTGTTGCCGGCGGCGACGATGATCGCGCCGCATGTGGTGGTATGGGGTGTGGTACTCATGCCGTTTCTGGTGGTTCACACGAGTTGCGAATATTCAAGTAGGCCGTGTTTGCCACCTTCGCGACCGAAGCCGGATTCCTTGTATCCGCCGAAGGGGCTGGCAGGGTCGAAGTTGTGATAGGTGTTTGCCCAGACCACGCCTGCCTTGAGGCGTGATGCCATCATGAGGATGCGCGAACCCTTGATGGTCCATACGCCGGCGGAGAGTCCGAAGCGGGTGTTGTTGGCTTTTTCGATTGCCTCATCCGGTGTGCGGAAGGTGAGGATCGATAGGACGGGGCCGAAAATTTCCTCGCTCGCGACGCGTTGGCTCATCGTGACGCCCGAGAAGAGCGTGGGTGGAAAATAGAATCCTTTATTCGGAAGCTGGCAGGCGTGTTGGTGCATTTCCGTGCCATCGTCGATGCCCGACTGCACGAGTTCTTGGATTTTTTTCAATTGAGCGAGTGAGTTTATCGCGCCGACATCGGTGTTTTTGTCGAGCGGATCACCGACGCGGAGGCTTGCCATGCGGCGTTTCAAGCGTGCGGTGAATTCCGTGGCGATGCCTTCCTGCACGAGCAGGCGGGATCCGGCGCAGCAGACATGGCCTTGATTGAAAAAGATGCCGTTGATCACGCCTTCGACCGCTTGATCGAGCGGCGCGTCTTCGAAGACGATGTTGGCCGCCTTGCCGCCGAGTTCGAGCGAGAGTCTTTTGCCAGTGCCGGCGAGCGAGTGTTGGATCATTTTTCCCACCTCAGTCGATCCGGTGAAGGCGATTTTTGCGGCGAGCGGGTGATTGACGACGAGCGCGCCCGTTTCGAGTCCGCCAGTGACGATGTTGACCACGCCGGGTGGGAGTCCGGCATCTTGCAGGATTGATGCAAACTTCAGTGCGGTGATCGAAGTTGTTTCCGCGGGCTTGATCACCACCGTGTTGCCGGTGGCGAGAGCTGGCGCGATTTTCCATGCCAGCATGAGGAGGGGGAAATTCCATGGAATCACTTGGCCGATGACGCCGAGTGGCGCGAGCTTGCGTCCGGGGGCGACATGATCGAGTTTGTCGGCCCAGCCGGCGTGATAGAAAAAGTGCGCGGCCGCCATCGGCAGGTCGAAATCGCGTGATTCGCGGATCGGTTTGCCGCCGTCGAGGGTTTCGGCCACGGCGAATTCGCGGGCTCGGTCTTGGAGGAGTCGGGCGATGCGGAAGAGAAATTTCGAACGGTCGCGGCCGGTGGTTTTGCTCCACGATTTGAAGGCCTTGGCGGCGGCTTGATAAGCCGCATCGACATCGGCCGCGTTGGCTTCGGAAATTTCGGCGAGCTTCGCGCCATTGCGGGGGGAGATTGAATCAATGTGCCGGCGTGACTTTGCGGCGACGAAGCGTTCGTTGATGAAAAGCCCGTAGTGTGGCTCGATGTGGGCGGGCGCCGATTCGGGTGCTGGGTCGAATTCCCAGAGATCGCCGAAGAGGAGTTCGCGGGCGGAGCTGGGGCGATCTGGAGATTTGCGAGCCATTGAAGCGGTTTGTGAATTCCATCAAACAGATTCGCGATTCAAGAGGCAAGAGGCAGGTTTAGAAAAGGCTTGGCCGGACGGAGGGTCTTGGCTTGAGTTTGTTTCACATCAACACCATCACATCATGTTCAAGGAATTCAGCTCAGCCAGGAAATCCGAACTTATGGAAGTGTAACAGTAAGCGGGGATTCCCTTTTTAATGTTCATGCCAAGGTTGATGGCTGGATCAGAAAACTGTACATCAATTCTGTCGGACAGCAAGTTCAGAAAGGACAGATAATTTATGAGATTTACTCGCCCGATTTGATTGCGCAGCAGAAAGATTATTTGAGGTATATGGTACGGCGTGACCAGACCTTGAAAACGATAGGTGACATTTCCCCGCTGACGGAAAATCCTTATGTGATGGATCTTCTGCAGGAGCTTTCCAGAGAGAGAACCAAATTCCTTTATAAGGACATAGGCATTGAATCGGTTCATCAGATTGAGAGTTCCAAGCAACCCATTGAGGTGGTAAAAATGCTGGCCGGACAGGCGGGCGTTGTGACGCAAATCAATGCCCGGGAAGGCAGTTTTGTCACGCCTGCTGACATATTATTCACTCTGGCTGATGTTACCAGAGTGTGGGTTGATATCGCGCTTTATCCTGACCAGGCTAGCCGGGTCAGGGAAGGAGATGCGGTAACGATCAGAAGCCAGAGCGGACAGGAATTCCAGGCAAGGATCAATTTTATCAACCCGATCGCTGAAAATTAACAAAATCAGTGCAAGGGTTACACTGAAAAACCAGGATCGGGGCTTGCGTCCTGGTAGCTTTGTTGATGTGATTATTCACGCTGAGCCGCATGAGGCTCTTGCTTTGCCACGCTCGTCTGTCATTCACTCCGGGAGCGGAAACTGGGTAATTCTGTCCAGGGGTAACGGGCATTTCCTCCCTGTAAATATCGAAACCGGGGTAGAAAGCGGGGACTGGGTCGAAGTGGTCGAAGGGTTGCTGGAAGGTTCGGAAGTTGCAGTAAATGGACAATTTCTCCTGGATGCAGCAGCATCGTTGCATGATGCTGCGCAGCGCATGCAGGAATCACACACGCACCAATGATTTCCCGCATTATTTCCTGGTCATTGCGTAACCACCTGCTGGTTGTACTGCTGGCAGTACTGATCAGTGCCTGGGGAATTTACTCCTTGCGGAACACCTCGCTGGACGCCATCCCCGACCTTTCCGATGTTCAGGTCATTATCAAAACCTCCTAT
>JAPOLH010000071.1 GCA_029977225.1 Verrucomicrobiaceae bacterium
CGACTGCGTGATTCTGACCGGATTTCGTCGGCCGAAGTCTGGGGAACTGATTTACTTGTATTCATTGTGTTTTGTGGACCAGTGGCCCGGAAACGGGTCACTGGTTTTTCTTTGGGTGGGTGTAGATCAACGCTGCGATCCATGCCAGTCGATGAAGGCGTGACCGAGATGGTTTGCTGTGTCGCTGGGGCTGAGGGATTGCTCGGATTGTGAATGCGTGTGGATGGCAATTTCGGAGGCTCTACCGCAAAGCCATGCGCCGAGGGCGGCTGATTCGATGGGTTTGAGGCCGGCGGCGAGTTGGGCGCCGATGAGGCCGGATAGCAGGTCGCCTTGGCCACCGGTCGCCATGCCGGGGGTGCCTGTTGAGTTGGCAAGAATGGGTTTGCCGCGTTGGGCGATGAGGCTGCGTGAGCCTTTGAGGAGCAGCGTGGCCTTGAAGTTTGCGATGAATCTAGAGACTGCCGCTTCGCGGGAAATTTTTGCGAGCTCGGGAAAAAGTCGGGCAAATTCCCCCGGGTGGGGTGTGATTAAGTGGCGCTCGTCGAGAATGCAGGTTTGTGAGTTGGCGGCGATGAGGTTGAGTGCATCGGCATCGACCACCGTGGGCACGCGGGTATCGGCGATGAGGCGAATGATTTCAGCCGCGGTGTGCTGATCCGGCTGGCCGATGCCGCAACCGATCACGAGCGAATCAAAGCGAGTATCGAGCAGTTCAAGTGGTGACGCATAGGATCGAATGATGATTTCAGGCGGGCAGCGTGGGGCGATGAGCGGCACTGCATCTTTGGGTATGTGAAGAGTGATCAGTCCCGCCCCGCCGCGCAGTGCGCCGTGGGCAGCGAGGACGGCGGCGCCCGGGTAGGTCGTCGAACCAGCGAGGATCGCGACCCTGCCGGCCATGCCTTTGTGAAAATCGAAGGGGCGGGGTGATTTTCCGAAGTGCAAGGTTTGCGGGCAAATGAGTTCGATATCGGTGGGGTGAGAGTACTTGAGGCAATCGACGGGAACGAGTGACAGGGCGCCGGTGTGTGCCGCTGCGTGAGACATCAGCAGACCGCGTTTTGCGAGTCCGATCATCAGTGTGAGGTCGGCCGTCACCGTACCGGGCGTGGCAGTGCCGCTATCAGCATCGATGCCCGAGGGGACGTCGACAGCGGCGATTCGGGCGCCGACATTTTCGCGTAGCCAACGCATTTCGTGGGCCATGGCAAGCAGCGGATCGCGCATCGGGCCTTGGGCGCCGATGCCGAGCAGGCCGTCGATCAGGATCAAGGGTCGATGGCAATTTTGCCAGTCGGGCGTTTCGGCTAAATTAGCGGCATCGCCGAGCTCGTTCCATTTTTTGCGGGTGAGCGGAGCGCATGCATCGATCGGGTAGGCGGCACGGATCGAAATCTGCCAGCCGAATGAGTCGCGAAGGACCCTGAGAGCGACCAAGGCGTCGCCGGCATTGTGGCCTTTGCCGAGATAGGCGATGGCGCTGCCGGGATTTGGGAAAAACCTCGCAATCGAGTGGCCGAGATTCGAGCCTGCATGATTGAGAACGTCCTCCTCGGACAAACCTGTTGCCATGGCGCGGGATTCGGCGTCGCGCATGTCCTTTACACTCACTGCCGGCATAGGTGAGAGACTACCTCATGCCATGAGGGTGTGCAGTTTCAAAAGTTTGAAAATCCCCGTAGCTGGGAATTCATCAACCAGCTCGATCGTAACGCCGAATGCCATCGGCAATTGCGCGGGCCAAGGCTTCGCGGAAGCGAGCTGTCTTCATGCGTTTGCGCTCGGCCTCATTGCTCACGAAACCACCTTCGACGAGAATGGACGGCATTTTGGTGTTTCGAATCACATAGAAGCGCGCAAACTTTTCGTTGCGATCGATGGATCGGGTGAAGCGAATGAGGCTGTTTTGAACTTGGTTGGCGATTTTTTGGCCTTCGCTGTTGAAGTAGAATGTCTCGAGGCCGCTGACATCTTGCTTCCAAGTGTAGTTGAAGTGGACGCTTACAAAAATGGCGTTGCGGTAGCGGTTGGCGATTTGGCAGCGCTGCGGGAGAGTAAGGAAATAATCGCTGCGGCGCGTCATGACCGTGCGATAGCCCATATTTTTGAGGTGTTTTTCAAGCCGGACAGCGGTATCGAGCGCGAGATGTTTCTCATAGACGCGCCCCCACTGCCCGCCGAGGTCTTGGCCGCCATGGCCGGCATCAATCACCACTGTTTGGAAATCGCCAGCAAAGAGGCCACTGATACTACCTGCCAGCAATGCGATGAGGGATAGGCGGCGAAAGGTTTTCATGACGTGAAACAGAATAGGGATAGTTAGGAAATATTAACAAATCGGCGTCTTTGTAAAGGCCATAATCGAGAATTTCCTAAGAAATCTGGGTTTTTCGGGTGGTTTGGGTTTTTTGAGCTAATAGGTTACTGCCGGTCGATCGCTTGCTTTTCGGGTTTTTTTGCGTTCTTCCTGGGCGGCTTTGATGTCGTAGGGGATGGAGTTTCCAACGCGAACGCTGCCGTCTCCTGTGGTGATTAATTGAGGATCTCCGGTGGCGGCGCGTTGATGGATTTGTCGGCTGACGACACGGCCATTGATATCGATCACATAGTGTGCCCACATGCTCGGGTTGGTGAGAAAGATCACATGCAGCATCTGACTTCGATCGATCGTGGCGCTGGGTTTGCGGAGCATGAGGCAATCGCCGAGCAGGAAAGTGCGCACCAAAGCACCAGTGCGGCTGTCGATGATTTGGGCGTAGATTTGGGATTTTGAGTCGTTGCTGAAATTCAGAATGCGAAATTCGCGGGTGTCGCTTGGTCTGCCGGGAATGCCGACTTTTTGTGTCCAGTAAGGTCGGCCGGGCGATTGACTGAAAAAGACCCGGTTGGTCGAGGTGCCTTCGGTCGTGCTGCCGGGTGGGTGGATGATCGCAGCGGCTGAGAAATTCCCTGGTTCGCTGAGTTGGAAGTGCTGGGTGAGGTCGATTTCCCGGGCGAGTGTTTGGCCTGCGCCAATTTTCATGGGCCCAAAAAATTTACGGCCTCTTGGGGTCACGGTGTTGCCGTTGCTCTTTTTGATAGAAAAATCGAGCCACTGGAATCGCCCGTCGCTTTGAAAGACCAACTCGCGTCCGGCATGGTTGGTGACGGTAACGACAGCGAGTATGGGTTCGCCCGCGAGATATTGTTTTTTGGTGAGTCTCAGAGACGCCGCGAGTTGCGCTTCGGCTTGGCCAATGCAGAAGAGCGTGATGGCGGCAACGATTTTCGGGATCTGATCAACCATGTCTCCCTCATGATTAATCGAGGGCGGCGATTGAGTCAACCGAAGTGGGGAAGCGATTCGAGTTTCAAGTCTTCAGCTTCAAGTGACGGAAAGTGCGCGAGGAGGCGGCTAATTGAGTCCTCAGCGTTTGCCTGACCAGATCAGCTCGAGGTTGTTGGGGGGATTTTCCGCTTGGCGGATGAGGCTGTCGGCTGTGAGGCCGAGCATCGGGTTGAGTTCGCAGCCGAGGGTTTCGAGCGCTTGTGCGGTCCAGACATTGCATACGCGCGGGATGAAGTAGCGGTGGGCGGACTCGAGTTGCACGCCTTTGCCCCAGCTTGAGGGGCGGACAACGATGGGGCGGCCCTTGGCATCGGTGACCGAGCATTTGTTGAGGAAATCAGCGAGGGCCGGGCCTTTGTCCCGTGGGGTGAGTTTGCGCCATATGCGTTGATGGGGCATGACTTCGGCCACATGCCAATTTGACGGTATCAGCTCCATGACTGCCGGTGTTGGTGTGAGGATCACGCGCAGCAGATTCCAAGTGGAGCCGATGCCTTCGGGCGAGTACGCGTCGGTGTTGCCCCAGCTCATCGTGACGAATTTCGGGTTGCCGAAATTTTCCGGTGGGATGAAGCCGGATTCGATGAGCCAGTCGTAGGGGAAAACAAGTCCGGTGTGCCATTTGTCGGCGACCATCCACACCAGCACATGGGGTTCTTTGCTATGCGGTGATGTGGTGGTTGTGCGGACTGGAACTTTGGCGGTCGGGATTTTTTGTGTGGGCAGACGCAGGCTGCAGCATGCAAGCAAGACCACGGCGGCAGCCGTGCCTGCAAGCTTCAGGGCCGCAGATGTGCGTGGCATCAGTCCTGGAGGAACGAGCAGATGTATTCGCAGATACCTTCTTTCACGGTGATGGTGAAGCCGCTGTTGCCGGCGATATCGAATGAGGATCCGGCCTCGATGCGGAGGTTTTTGTCAGTGCCATCGAGTACGACCTCGCAATCGCCGGCGATGATTTCCATGCGTTCGGGAGCGGCGGTGCCAAAGTGGAATTTGCCCGGATAGATCAAGCCGAGGGTTTTGCGTGAGCCGTCGCTGAAGTGGACGGTGTGGGAAACGACGCGGCCATCGAAGTATACATTGGCTTTGCTATCGACGGTGACATTGCTGAACGAGGTCATGGTGTGTTGTTGGGGATGTGGGGGTGATCAATCAGTGGGAAGCCCGGCTTTTTTCCATGCGTCGTATCCGCCGGAGAAAATTTTGGCCGGGTGGCCGTAGCCGGAAATGTGAATCGCGACGGAGCGTGCGTCTGGGCAGAGGAGACCCGAACAGTAAACGATGATCGGTTGGCCAGAGGCGACAGCGGATTTGAGCCGTTCGTCCATTTTTGCGATGGAATTTTCGCAGTCGGATTTCGGCAAACTCTCGGCGCCGGGGATGTGGCCGAGGTGAAATAGGTAGGCGGGTCTAGCGTCGAAGATCAGCGCGTCGCCCGAGCCTTGAAGCGCGAACATTTCCTCGAGTGAAATCGATGAAAGTTCGCCGCGGCCGTTCATGCGGACCGGCTTTTTGGTTTTGGGTTCCGATTTGCTGGCTTGGTTGAGGATGTCGACTGGCTGATCATCGCCGCGTGGTTGTGATCTTGGTACGCAGGCCGTATGGGCGAGCGCGATCGCAAGCAATGTGGTGATGAGCCGGGCGCGAATCATTTGACGATTCGGATGAGTTCCACATCAAAGACCAATGTGCCGGCGGGTGCGCCTGGTGGTGGATTTTCGCCGTAGGCAAGTTTCGCTGGAATCCAGAGTCGGCGTTTTTCGCCTTCGACCATGAGTTGCACGCCTTCGGTCCAACCAGGGATCACGCGGTTCAGCGGAAAGACGATCGTCTCGCCGCGCATCACCGAGCTATCGAAAAGTTGGCCGTCGGTAGTCCAACCGGAGTAGTGGACTTCGACCTGGTCGGTTGCCTTCGGGTGAGTGTTGCCTTTGCCTTTTTCGAGAACGCGTGAGGCGATGCCGGATGCGGTTTTTTCGGCGGATGCGGGTGCCTCAGCCACATCGTCGGGAGTGGTCGGTGGTTTCGGGGCCGGCCTGATGCCGAGGAGCTCAACATCGAAGACCAGCAATCCGGCGGGGCGTCCGCCGCCGGGGTTTTCGCCGTAGGCGAGATCGGCCGGAATCCAGAAGCGGCGTTTTTCGCCCTCGACCATGAGTTGAACGCCTTCGGTCCAGCCCTTGATCACGCCATTAAGCGGGAAGCTTGCGGGTTGGCCACGCTTCACCGAGCTATCGAAAAGTTTTCCATCGGTGGTCCAGCCCGAGTAATGAACCGTCACGGTGTCGGTAGGGCCGGGATGGGCGCTGCCTTTGCCTTTTTCGAGGACTTTCGAGCAGAGGCCGGATGCGGTTTTGTGGGCGTCGGCCGGGGCGGCTTTCACATCGGATGGAGTTTCGATCATGGTGTTGTCGGCGTGGGCGGTGAGTGTGATGGCGAGTGCGGCAGCGCAGCCGCCAGCGGCGGACCGAAGATTTTGTACGAGACGCATGTGGCGGACGACAAACCATCGAGGATGGACTGTCAATCCTGCGGAGTGGCTGGTGGGAAAATCACCGGCGGGAAATCATCTTGGTTGGCTCGTTGCAGTAAGGGCAGCGAAATTTGCTGAATAAAAGGATGTCGAGCGCGACGCGTAGTCGGTAGCTGCCAAGAAAGGTTTTGGCCTTCATGTTTCTTGAGCAGGACTTTTCCGATAGGAGTGAGACTCGGCACAGAGGGCACTTGCAGGTTGGGGCGTAGAGCACACGCACGAGAGACAAGACGCCGGCAATTGCGGCGAGCTTGATGCCAATGATCATCAGCTCTTGGTCCTTGATGAAGAACGAGTAGGCAAAAATTCCGATCAGTGAGACGATGAACAACCATTTCAAGCAGATCAAGAGCGCGACCAGCCGGTAGCGCATGACCATGGACTTGTTAGGTAGCTTATGCATCTAGGCGATTAGGTGTTTGATGTATGCTTTCTGTTTCATCACGCAAGACCCGAGTAAACCGATTAATGATTTGGTGGATCATTTAGTGAAAATTCTCTTCGGCGGTGAAGTCATCAGAGGATTGCCATTCAAAAGAGGGATGGTTGTGAATCCGGTACTGTGGTGGATTTGCTTGGTCCTGCTAGCAGCGCGTCGATGCGTGTGAGCAATTCGATTGATGGCATTTCTCGGCCGTTCAACATGGTGCGAAGTTTGGCGGACCACTCCTCGGTGGTGCCGTCGCCCTGTGCGGCGAGCAGAGTGGCGGTCTGGGTGAGGCGACCGCTGACGGCGAACTGTCGCTTCGTCCTGCGAAGCCAGGCTTCGAAGTAGGGGCGGTCGGGTTTGAGAGTGAACACGGCGGTGAGCCTTGTCGGATGCTAGCGCGAGGTCAAGATGAGGATCGTCGTTTTGCGGATTTGCGAGCGCTTGGGTACTTGGCCTGAATGTTTCCGGCGGGTTTGGGATTTCCGCTCGCAGGATCTTTGAGTGCCGCGATCTGGTCGCGGAGGTGGGCGGCGCGTTCAAATTCGAGGCGTGCCGATGCGGCGCGCATTTGTTCCTCGAGGTCGGCGATGGTACGATGTTTGTCGTAGATGGGCTCTTCTTCTGCAACGAATGATCCGCCAGTCATCGGGTCGATAGCCTCGTTGGTCTGCAAGCTTTCCTGCACCGCGCGTTTCACGCTTTGTGGGGTTATACCGTGAGCTTCGTTGTGGGCTTGTTGGCGGCTGCGGCGGTAGGCGGTGGTGTCGAGCAGGGCTTGGATCGAATCGGTCACCTTGTCGCAGAACAGCACGCATTCGCCGGCGAGGTGGCGGGCGGCGCGGCCAGCGGTTTGAATGAGCGATGTTTCGTTGCGCAGGAAGCCTTCCTTGTCGGCATCGAGAATGCACACGAGTGAGACTTCCGGCAGGTCGAGTCCTTCGCGCAGGAGGTTGATCCCGACCAGTACATCGATCGCTGCAGCGCGTAGTTGGCGGAGGATTTCGACACGCTCGACCGTGTCGATGTCGGCGTGGATGTAGCGGACCTTGAGCCCGGTGCCAGCGAGGTATTCGCTCAGGTCCTCGGCGGTTTTTTTGGTAAGTGTGGTGATGAGCACCCGTTCGTGGCGCTCGACGCGTTGGCGACAGAGTTCGATGGTTTCGTCGATTTGCCCCTTGAGCGGGCGTAGGGTGATGATGGGGTCGATGAGGCCGGTCGGGCGAATGATTTGTTCGACGACGAGTGGCGTGCCGGCCTTGGTGGGATTGAATGATTCGATCGGCTCGTCATTGCCGCTCGGTTTCACGCGGACTTTTTTCAGGGCGGGCGATGCGCCTTTGTCGGCGGATTTCACCGGGATGAAGGTTTGGTTTTCCGGGCGGGAGTTGATGATTTCGAAGGGGCCCGGAGTGGCGGAAACATAGACCCGTTGGCCGGTCGAATGCATGAACTCCTCGAAGCGGAGTGGTCGGTTGTCGAGTGCACTGGGCAGGCGAAAGCCGTGTTCGACAAGGACGGTCTTGCGGCTTTTGTCACCTTCGAACATGCCACCGACTTGTGGGATCGTTGCGTGGCTTTCGTCGATGAGCAGGAGGAAATCATCGGGAAAGAAATCCAGCAGCGTGTGGGGTTTGGCGCCGGGTTCGCGTCCGGTGAGGTGGCGCGAGTAGTTTTCGATGCCTTGGCAGAAGCCCATTTCCGCCATCATTTCCAAGTCGTACTCCGTCCGCATGCGGATGCGCTGGGCCTCGAGGAGTTTGCCTTCCTTTTCGAATTGGGCGACCTGTTGTTCGAGTTCGTCACGAATCGCGCGCGTGGCGGATTTCATTTTGTCGCCGGGAGTGACGAATTGTTTGGCGGGAAAAAAGGTATGGGACTCGAGGCGTTCGATGGTGCGGCCGGTGAGCGTGTGGATGCTGGTGATCCGCTCGACTTCGTCGTCGAAAAACTCGACGCGTATGGCGGTTTCTTCGAGGTAGGCCGGATGGACCTCGACCACATCGCCACGAACACGGAATTGGCCGCGACCGAAGTTGAAATCATCGCGCTCGAAAAGCATGCCAACGATCGAGTCGAGAAACTCCGCGCGGGTGAGCTTTTGTCCGGTGCGGATCGGCAGCATCATGTTCTCGTAATCCTCGGGCGAGCCGAGGCCGTAGATGCAGGACACCGATGCGACCACGATTGTGTCGCGGCGGGTGATCAGCGAGCCCATCGTCGAGAGGCGCAGGCGCTCGATCTCGTCGTTGATCGACGAATCCTTTTCGATGTAGGTGTCGCTGCGCGGGATGTAGGCCTCGGGCTGGTAGTAATCGAAGTAGGAAACGAAGTACTCCACCGCGTTATGCGGGAAGAAATTTTTGAACTCCGAATAGAGCTGCGCCGCCAGCGTTTTGTTGTGGCTCATGATCAGCGCGGGGCGGTTGTGCCGCGCGATCAGGTTGGCCATGGTGAAGGTTTTTCCCGAACCGGTGACTCCGAGAAGCGTCTGATGCCGGTTGCCGGCGGCGAGGGACTTCGAGAGTTTTTCAATCGCCTGCGCCTGATCGCCCATCGGCCGATAGTCGCTGGTGAGTTGAAAATCCATGTGGAAGAGTGATAAACGGGAAATGCCGTTTCCGCAAGGGTGGGGGAGCGACGAAGGTGTGCAAAGGGGGTCAGGGTATAAGCTTTAATAGCGCATCGAAATGTTTGTCCCTGTGCAAAACTTCAGCGCCATGTCGCTTGGCACAAGCAACCACCAACACATCCGCCAATGGGCAATTCAGTCCCTTTTGCCGTGCCAGGCGCCTGAGATCTGCGGCTATGTTCCATGTC